>CAZECQ010000122.1:0-7820 GCA_964510545.1 uncultured Pirellulales bacterium
CAAGCTGGTCCATTGCAATCGTAACAAAATCAACATACATAATCTCTGCAATCGGCCGCATACCCCGCAGCGCAGCACCCACGGCCGCCCCTGCGATAGCTGCTTCGGATATTGCCGTATCAATAACCCTGTCAGTACCGTGTTTTTGTGACAGCCCTGCGGTTGCCTGATACGCTCCACCATACAATCCAACGTCCTCACCAATAATAATGACATTTTTGTCTCGCGCCAGCTCTTCGTCCTGGGCGGCGATAACGGCCTGGCCGATTGTCATAATATCCATATCGAACTGCGATTCGATTTGTCCTTTAGACTCCTCTGTTTTTTCTTTTTTGGTCCTTGCGCTCGATGAAGCCAAAGCCGAATTGAAGGCGCCGGTTGCCTCCATCACCTTTGTGCCGGTAGATTTCTCGGCTTCAATCACATCAGCCGGATATGTCTCCTCCACATAGACGTCTCTGGCTACATCAGCCGGATTCGGCCAGGCACTATCCTGACCGAACCTGGTGGCTGTCTCTATAGTATCAAAGGCATTCTCTTTTATTGCGTCCAGTTGCTGCTCTGTGGCTAATTGTTCGGCAAGCAGTTTCTTTCTCAAAACCTCAATCGGGTCTCTTTCGTGCCAGGCCTTTTCTTCAGCTTTGCTGCGGTATGCCCGCGGGTCACTTCTGCTGTGGCCGTACCAGCGGTATGTTTTGGCCTCCATCAGAATCATATGCATATCTTTCCTTGCCTTTTCGACGGCCTGGCTCACAGCAAGGAATGTAGCCACAACATCCTGGCCGTCAAAAATAACAGCCGGTACGTTATAAGCCGCTGCCCTTTGTGCGGCATCTTCGATGTTACTGGCCCTTAAGGTCCCTTCAACTTCACTGTCTGAGAATGGAACGCTCATCCCGTAGAGGTTATTTTCGATTATCGCCACCAATGGCACTTTCAAGACCGAGGCCATATTCATTGATTCGTGGAAGCTGCCGCAATTTGTGGAGCCGTCCCCGAAGAATGATAAAACAACTCTGTCGCTTTTTTTATACTTCTCAGCTAAAGCCGCTCCAACCGCCGGCGCCTGATTGCCGCCGACGATGCCGGTAGAGCCGAGATTGTTTTGGTTCTGAACGTCTGCGATATGCATTGAGCCGCCACGACCCTTGCAGTATCCGGTTTCTTTACCCATTAGTTCTGCCATCATTCGGTTCCAGTGTTCCTGGCGGTCTTGTTCGCTTTGCGCATATTTATTACCAATGGCGCCGCAGTGACCATGTCCGCGGTGTGTTGATGCGATTACATCGCCCCTTTCAATTGCTGCTATGGCACCGACTGCAACTGCCTCTTCACCTGCGTAAAGATGTGACGCCCCTTTGATGATATTGAGGCCCAGCAGCTCGAAAACCTTCTCTTCAAAAAAGCGAATCTCGTAAATGCTGCGCAGCCAGTCGAGTGCCTCTTCAAGCGTTACAATTCCATCTTCTATAAGCTCTTTCAGTGCCGCTACCGGCCTTTTGCGAGTGTCCTCAATAACAAAATCCATACCCGAAAAACCTTTATATTAACTACAATGTCACCTGAAGCATCCAGAAATTAATGATTGAAAACCACACATTATAAAATATTAACAGAAAATTTTCAATAGAAAATTTTCGAATTTATAATTGTAAATGAAACCGACCGGACATTGTTAATTTCCTGCCGGACGTGCAGGCCCTCTAAAAAAGACCTTTGCTTTAGCCGTTTGCAATTTTCTTTCGAAATACATCCGGCTCCCATTTATTAATGAAATCCTGCTGTCGTTTATTCAAACTCAAAATTCCGCCCATACGAAATGCATTAGTTCGAATGAAAAATGAGCTTAACACAACGTCTCTGACTGTAGGGACAAATTTCTCTTTGGCGGCAATAAAAAGCCCGATGCCTTTAACGAGGAAAGCAACCGAATGTTTCTTGCCGGTTTCAATTTGCTTCGTTAATTTGGCTGCTATTTTTTCCGAATCACACTTATCAACCCACATCGCAGGACCGTTGGCATACAGCAGTTCATCTGGGGTCAAAACCGCTGACGAGAGCATCTTCCGAGCATCTTTTTGGCGCCAAAATTCTGCTATTGTTTCATTATAGAAGTAGCTTACTGTAGCGCGCTGGCCGGTAGCATTGAAAAATGCCCTGTGAATATTCTTCTTTGCATCGGTGATAACTTTGGGATTTATGGATTTAAGTCTTCCGGCTTTTGGCTGTTTTAAGTTGTTGTTGCAGCCGTTTATTACTCTGCGCACAATTCGCAATGCGGTGTCAGGCTTTTCTGCTGAAACAATAAGGCCGTGCTTGGCAAGAAAGAGGATTTGAGGAGACCTGCCAAACTGCCGCTGGTAATTGGTAACTAACTTTGCGATTTTTTTTGCCAGCCTAAAACCCAGGTCTGTATATGGCACCCAAAGGAAAGGAAGTTTCTCAGCTTTGAAAAGCCTTTCAAGATGGGCTTTCCCGTTTTTGGCGTTTACATAAGCACCAACGGCATTAGGATGCAAATGAATTACGCATTTACCAAGAAACGAGTGCAAATGCGATTCTACCGATGGCCTGGCGCCGGTAACATTATCATCGCACGCAAGAAGCAGCCGATTTACCACCTCCGTTTCTCGGTTATAGACATCGAGTTGTGCTATTGACTTGTCTTTTATAATTGCTCGGACCAAATCAAGCCGTAACCTACGCCAGCCTTTTTGCCTGTTCATATCTCTTAAAGCTGTACCACTGGCCTTTATGTACATATATCTGCCGTCTTTTGTCTTTACCGATGTGTTACCACCGCCGCCCTGAACAAGCGCAGCATCTTTCCCGACCGCTCTCGATACTGTAATAAGTTGTGACAGGACATTGTCCATATTATTAACAGGTGACTTTATGTACTATTACGGCGGTTGAGCGTAACCAACTGATAATACCTTTGTCTGTTATCTCCTAAACGCTGAAACAAAACTATCGTGGGGTGGCATCCGGCAAACCGCCATCCACGGGAATTGTAACGCCGGTGGTAGGAGTCTGACGCGTAGCAAAAAACAGCACCGCATTTGCAACGTGTCGCCCTGTAACCCTGGCTTTCAGCAGATTTCGATTCTGATAATACTCCTGCAATCCCTTCTCATCAAGCCCGCGGGCCTTCATACGGTCGGGCCCTATTTGCTCCCATAAGCCCGATTTGTATTTGCCCTCAGAAAATACCGCGTCCGGTGCCACCATATTCACCCGAATGTCGTACTGTGCCAATTCTATACTTGCGATTCGACCCAACTGATGACAGGCGGCCTTGGTGGCACTGTAAGCCCCGAAGCCCGCACCCGGGCTGGGAACATTCTTGCTGGATATAACAATAATGTCGCCTCCTGTCCCCTGTAGAATAAAATGATTAGCGCTTTCGGATAACGTCAACAAGGCCCCTTCCACATTTACCTTTTCCAGCTTGCGAAACTCTTCGAGTTCAATCTCTTTCAAATTGGAAACCAGCGGGATGCCGGCATTAACAACAACAATGTCAATTCCGCCCCAGGTTTTAATGACGCTTTCAAAGCCCCGGCTAACTGATTCCTTATCAGTAACATCAAGCTCAACGCCGAGCACGCACCCGCCCGCTGTTTGCTTCAAATCATCAACAAAACCACCTAGTTTATCACCCGCAAGGTCGGTAGCGGCCAGGTGACATCCTTTTTCCAGCAGCCCGCAGCAAACTCCATAACCGATTGCACCGGCAGCACCGGTTACCAGAGCAACTTTATTATTTAGCAGCCCGTCAGGTTCGTCTTCCTCCGGGTCAGGATAAAGTATCCCTTCATCCCGAACACATATAATTGACGGTTTGCAGTTATGCTGCTGCGAATAATCTGAAATCCTGTTGTTTAACTGCTTGCGAAGTTCTTCCGGCTCGATGTTCGCATCTACAGCTTCTAAAAAGAGCGGCGGCTTCTGACCTTTGCTCAAAGGCGCAGGATATTGCTCGGCCTTAGCATTGTTAGCGCAGCCGGCAAAATCAACCGCTTCCTTATTGGTCAAAGATTTTAAAATAACGCCTTCGTAAGGAACGTCCTCATTGCCTGTCGGCCGTGCTAAAAGCCCGCGGACAATTGGCGTTATTCGGGCTAATCGCCCCAGCCGGTCCTGCCCTGTCCTGTCATCTTCCATTATTTTTCTTCTTAATCCGAATCTTCCTTCTCTTTGTTTTTGAGTGCTTCATATAGCTCCATTGCTTCGGCAGGTCTCATTCCTTCATGCACAACTTTGCTTACCACCTTAATCATTGCTTTTGGCGCTTCACTCTGGAAGATGTTCCTTCCCATATCGACTCCCAAGCGCCTTGCCCGATAGCATTATAAGCCATTGTCAAAGCGTCGAGTTCAGGGATTTTCTTACCGCCCGCCATTACAATTGGAACAGGGCACGAAGCCGTTACCGTCTCAAAACCTTCCGGTATGTAATAGGTTTTGATAATCTGTGCGCCAAGTTCGGCACAGATACGGCAGGCAAGGCAAAAATATCTCGCATCGCGAACCATATCTTTGCCAACCGCCGTTACCGCCATCGTGGGAATTCCATAACGCATCCCCATATCCACCAGCCGCGTCATATTATGCACCGAACGACTTTCGAACTCTCCTCCGATGAATACTTGAAGCGTAATTGCCGCAACATTCATACGGATAGCGTCCTCAATATCAACTGCCAGATGTTCGTCCGAGAGTTCCTTAAGTATGCTCGGCCCTCCGCTGCAGCGCATCACAATTGGTTTGGTCAGTGTCGGCGGAACTGTCGTTCGCAAAACCCCGCGCGTCAACATTATCGCATCGGCATATTCCATTAATGGTACAACCGTCAAATCAATTCGCTCAAGACCCGTAGTTGGCCCCTGAAAATAACCGTGGTCAATCGCTAACATTACCGTTTTGCCGCTTTTGGGATTGAATATTCGCGACAGACGGTTCTTCATTCCCCAATCTAGTGAACCTGCTCCCTTAAGGAAAAATCCCTGCGTCTCCATCTCAACATCTTCATAAAACTTTTTTCCTTCTTTTCCAGCGTCAGCTTCCGGCATCGTACTGTCCTTTCTTTACTTACAAATTTTGATACTTTTGCAGAAGTCTCTGCTCTGCCTGCTTCGTCCATAAACCATTATGCAGGCAGGCCGCTACTTCAGGCATCTTCTCATCCAGCTTATTCAACTCTACAAGTCCCAGACCCTTACAGGCGGGATAAACAATAATTTTGCCGGGTATAAGTCGCTTCTCAACCGCTCGAATCCCTTCAGCAGCTCCTTCCAGACCGCAAACTGCCCCTACAGAAACATTCGTATCAAGCCTGCCCGCCTCTACCTTCGATAATACAGCTTTCATATCATCCAGCACGGAACCACTTGTCCCTATAAAGTATAATTGCTTTTCTATATAGCTGTCCAGGTCAATCTTTCCGCTTACTGTCGCCGGTATTCCTGCGAAGATATTTACAATAGCGCCTTTGCCTGCTTGGCATACCGCCTTGTCCACCAGTTCAGGTGACGGCACCATTAAAGCTATATAGTCAAAAGGCACTTCTATCTTGTCTCTTGATGGATTATAAGCCCGGTATTGCACACCATTCTTCTTGGCCAAACCGGCAGCTGTTTTGGTCAATGACTCTAATCTCTTATCATCCATATCTCCGGCATAGACCGACACATTGTCAACGCCCTGACAAATATTTCTCACCACATGTATAACACCCATCGGCCCGGCTGCGCCGACTACATTTATTTTGTCACCGTCACGAATTTCTCCTGTTCGTGGTATATATCGCATAGATTCCGCAGGGTCGTGGCCCGTAGTTCCAATTATTCTAATCCCGCCATAGTGCACCCTGCCCACCATCGTCAAAATGTCTCTGCCGAACCTGTCTCCGCAAAGAACAATATTTAGTAATCCATCCACACCGACTTTCGCAAATAACGCCTCAGCAGTGTCAGCATCAGAGCCAAAATATATCACATCATCATAAGCCGCATCTTTTAATTCTGAAATATTCTTCACACTGATAACCTTTGTGTTCAGACCGGTTAATTTTGCTGTTTTCGATACGAAGGTTATCTGTGCCGGCCGGCCATAGCGTTCGAGAAAAATGCAAAAAGTGTCGGCTTCAATCTCCCTGTCCGCAACCACCAGCATCTGACCACCGGTTTTCAGGATTGTTCGTTCGCGGCAGGCATAGGAATCCTCCACGCACGCCCACGGCTCAACCAACGCAACCGCAGAACACGACATCTCTTCTGAAACCGGTATCATCATAGAGTCACCTTCCGGCGAGGTCGCTATCCTCTTGTCAATCAGCACATATTCCTGCAGTGCCCCTTCTATATTGTACCCAAACGCAGCATTGGATTTACTCGCTGTCCTTATCCAACGATAATCAGTCTGCACAAGATAACGCTCGCCGACCTTGAAATCTTCTACGCCCGGCCCAACCGCTGCAATTCGAACCACCGCCTCATGACCCGGCACCGCAGGCTTTTCTCCAGGAACATAACTGGGTATCTCTTTCAATATTTCAAGGTCGATTCCGGATACTATCTCACTCTTGCGAACGTGTGACGAAAACTGCTTCAGCAATTTAAGGTCGGAAAAGCACAGCCCTACCGCCTCGACCCGGCAGAGTATCTGGTGCTCGCCCGGCCTGTGAACTTCTTTCGAATCGTTAAAGAGAAGTTTATCCGGCCCGACCAGTTGTACCGCCTGTTGTGTTTCCGGCAAATCTGCCATTATGCTACTGTCCTTGTTTCAGTTGCCGATTCTTTCTAATATTTCCTTACTTGTCACATCTCCACCCAATACCGCCAGTACATCTTCCTGTTTCGGCTTTAAGCTTCTTCCAACTTTCTCAAAGAATTTATTTTTCTCCGCTGCCCCTGCAAAATTCTTCCCGGCCCAATCACTGTTATATCCCAGCCCGCATTTTTGCTGAAGCACCGAATGCGCATAAACGATATATGCACCTTTAAGAAATATCGGCACCAGCGGCTTCAATTCCTCCGTATCGAAACTGTCCACAAACTTCTGGCCGGGACTATTCATTTCCGTTCCGACGACAACAGGCAAATTCAACCTCTCCGCCAGTTCCACAACCTCATAAAGGTTCTTGGTCTTCTCATCTTTATTGCTGCCGGTTATGTTGCGGTCGGGAATAACATTTACTGCTGCCGTCCCGCTCTTCATTGCAACTTCCACCAATCTTTTGATTTCCTTCTCACCATCTGATGTCCCATCGAGCCAGGTCATAGTTGGTATCCCGCCAGCCGCAAGGACAAACTCATTCATCTCTGCCATTTTGGGAAATGCCCCTGCGTCCGGCTGAACATACCCTACTCCACCGCGTTTCATAGTTTTGCTGCGAATAGTATTTAGCAACTCTACACCTTCCGGCAGGTAAGTGCTATTTATCTCGACGCCGAGTTTCTCAGACCAGAATTTGGCTAACTCACCCCCCTGACCGAAAAGCTTATTTGCCTTGCGGGCATACGCTAAGCAAATATGCCTCTCCGTTGGGTTACCTGAGGGCGTCAAAGTCACAATGTCTTTTTCATAATCCAATTCTGCCGGGCACAAATATGTATTCACTCTCTTCATCAGGGCCCTGTTTCGCTGCTGAGCTATGTCGCGAAGACCTTCCAGAAACCTCTTATGTTTACCAACAAACCTGCTCTTTGGAAAACCTACTCCCATATGATATGAAATCCCCGGCTCACCCGGCGAGTTTATCACCTTGTCCGAAAACTCCGGCACAAAAACACGGCTCTCAATCCCCGCGCAACCCTT
>CAZECQ010000123.1:0-7785 GCA_964510545.1 uncultured Pirellulales bacterium
GACAATTATCAATGATATACCTGCTGATAGCCATTTCATAAGATGTCTCCCAATACAGTCGCAACTGCGAAGGGCAATAGAAGTATCGTCTCGGTGGTGCAATTTACAATTATACTGATTCCGGATGGGGGTGCAAGGGTTTATTTTCGAATCTGGCTTCGGGGGAGGGTGGAAAGCAATCCTCGCGCAGGCACCCTCGCCCGGAGGACGAGGCTATGGAGGGCAGGCAAGGCAAAGCCGGAGCTTGTTTTTTATGCTTCGGGCCAAGGGTGAACTTATTCAATGACGTGGGGGGATTTTTTGATCTTCGATTTACGATTGTGGTTGAGATTCTTCGCTTCCTCCTTCGCTGAAGCTACGGAGGACAGGTCGCTCAGAATGACAAATTCTTTCAGGCCTGGCAATGACCCAGCAGCAATCGGGACGACAAAGGCCGAAATGAATTTGGGGGTCAAGTGTTATTGTTGATTTTGTCTTTTTGCAGTTTGTATTCCACGCTGTCTGAGAGGGCCAGCCAGGAAGCTTCGATGATGTTTTCTGATACGCCGACCGTTCCCCAGAGCGAATCTTTGTCCCTTGATTCGATGATTACGCGTACCCTTGCGGCGGTTCCAGCAAGGGCGTTAACGACCCTGACTTTGTAGTCAATCAGGTGGACTTCCTTGATTGTGGGGTAAAAGTTTTCGAGCGATTTTCTCAGGGCTCCGTCGAGGGCATTTACGGGGCCATCACCTTCGCCGACGACGTGCTCGGTGACGCCGTTGACGGTAAGCTTGACGGTTGCTTCGGTAACGATTTCGCCGGAGGCGCGTTTTTCAACGTTTACGTGATACTTTATAAGGTCGAAAGCGGGCTTGTATGTGCCCATAATTTTTTTGACGAGCAGGTCAAAACTGGCATTTGCGGCTTCGAACTGATATCCCTGGTTCTCAAGCTCCTGTAGGCGAGCGAGAATTTTGGCGGCCAATTTTTTGTCCTGTGCGATTTTAGCCTTTTCCAGTTCGGCGAGGACACTGGATTTGCCGCTGAGTTCCGAGACAAGGAACCTCCGTTCATTTCCGATAAGCTTCGGGTCGATGTGCTCGTATGTACGTTTGCTTTTTCGCAGAGCATCGATGTGCAGGCCTGCCTTGTGTGCAAAAGCGCTCTCGCCGACGTAGGGCATATTCGTAACGGGCGTTAAATTGCTAATCTCGAAGACAAAGCGTGAGACCTCTGTAAGAGTTTTGATTTTCTCGCCGCTTAGGACATCGATACCCATTTTAACTGCAAGGTTCGGGATGACGGTACAGAGGTTTGCATTGCCGCATCTTTCACCAAGGCCGTTGATTGTTCCCTGCACGTGTCCGACGCCGGCGTGGACGGCTGCGAGGGTATTGGCTGTCGCACAGTCAGAGTCGTTGTGGGCGTGGATGCCGACAGCCATTGTGCTGAATTTAGTGCAGACTTTTTTTGTGATTTCGTAAATTTCGTTCGGCAGGAGTCCACCGTTAGTATCGCAAAGGACAATTACATCTGCGCCGGCGTTTGCCACGGCGTCAAGAACCTTCATTGCATATTCGGGATTTTGCCTGTATCCATCGTAGAAATGCTCTGCGTCGAAAATTACCTGCAGGCCTTGCTTTTTTAAGAACTCTACCGAGGCGGCACAGACGGTGAGATTTTCATCGAGTGAACAGCCGAGGACTTTGGTTACGTGGAGGTCCCAGCTTTTGCCGACGAGAGCAGCAGATTTTGTTTTGCAGGCGATAATGGCATTGAGTGAGGCATCGTCCGAAGGTTTAGTATCAGCCCTGTGCGTGCTGCCAAAAGCTGTTATTGCCGAGTTTTGCAACTTCAGTTTTGCGGCTTCTGCGAAAAACTGCATTTCCTTTGGGTTTGAAGCGGCGTATCCACCCTCGATGTAATCGATGCCGAGCTCGTTAAGGCATTTTGCGATTGCGAGCTTGTCTTCGAGCGAAAAGCTGACACCTTCGGCCTGCATGCCGTCGCGAAGGGTCGTGTCATAAAGTTTTATCTTTTCCATAGCTATTCTCGTATGTTGCGGGACTTATTTTTTGTTCCGAACAAGGTAAATTTCACATATTTTGTGTTATTTCAGCACTATTTAATTTTATCCTCATGGTATCAGGCTGTAAAGTATAATAAACTCCGGTGTCGGAAATGTGTAGAAAATAGTATCTGAAAAATAGTTAGCGGCTTGACAAGGGCGGGCAGATAGGTGAAAATAGATTGGTTCTGGTTTGGAATCTTGCGGCTAAGGCAGGCTTTCAGCGTTTTGTCCGGGATGACAGTAAGTTTGGGAGCTATATTATGATTGATGTGGTCGGAGCCAGGGTTTTACAGGACATCGGCAATGTCGGTCGGTTTGGAAGATTTATTTGGCAGTCGGCGGTTGCTTCTGTCCTCAGTTGTGTCAGAACGAGTACGTATCCTCTGATATGGGCCCAGATGAATATAATCGGGGTTCGGAGCGTCCCTGTTATAATGATAACGGGCGCGTTTGTCGGTATGACATTAGCGATTCAGGCCTATGACCAATTAGCGGGTATGGGGCTTGAAGAGCACTTAGGTGTTTTGATTAACGTTTCTGTTGTCAAGGAGTTGGGGCCTGTCCTTTCGGCGGTTATGTTGGCGGGTCGTATCGGCGGTGCCCTGACCGCAGAATTAGGGACGATGCGGGTCACCGAACAAATTGAAGCGATTAAGAGCATGGGTACTGACCCTATTCGGCATTTGGTGGCGCCTCGTGTTTTGGCGTGCCTGCTGCTTACACCTTTTCTGATTATCTATGCAGACCTGATGGGTATTGTTGGCGGGTATTTTATCAGTGTTGTTCAGTTTGGTATTAACAAGCGGGCTTACTGGAGCTTCAGTGCCAACGGAGTGGAGTTGTGGGATGTGTCTATCGGGGTCATAAAAGGTTTTTTCTTTGGAGGAGCTATTGCAGCTATCAGTTGTTATAAAGGCTTTACGTGCAAAGAGGGCGCTCATGGTGTGGGACAGGCGTGCACGGATGCTTTTGTTGCGAGCTTCATTTCGATATTGGCATTGAATTTTGCACTGGGCGTGATTTTCAAATCGATTTACAGTACATTTTGGCCAATTAAGAGTCTGGTTTGATAACGTCTTTTGTCTTATAGAAGAGAAGTGAAAGTGAATCAAAAGAATGAAAATACGAAGGCGGCAGAGGCCGGCGGCAATGGTATGATTGTCCTTAAGAATGTTACGAAGAAGTTTGACGACAAGGTCGTTCTGGATGATATTACCCTTTCAATAGAAAAGGGCAAGACGACAGTTATAATAGGGCCGAGCGGATGCGGCAAGACGGTTCTTGTAAAACATTTGATAGTTTTGCTTCGGCCGAGTTCCGGAGAAGTTTATTTTAAGAATAAGCGGATTGATAATCTGGAAGAAAATGAATTAAGCAAGATACGCACTCATTACGGCTTTCTTTTTCAGGGCGGCGCTCTCTTTGACAGTCTTAGTGTGTCTGAGAATGTGCTTTTTCCCGTAAAACAGCATTATAAGATAACCGACCGAAGCGGGGTCGAGGAGCTTGTGAAGATGAAACTTGCGATGGTCGGTCTTGACGGTTTTCAGAATTATTATCCGGCCAATCTTTCGGGCGGACAGCGCAAGAGAGTGGCGCTGGCCAGGGCCATAGCGTTGAATCCTGAGATAATTTTATATGATGAGCCGACGACGGGACTTGACCCGATTCGCTCTGATATAATTAATGAGCTTATTTTGAAGCTTGACAGAGGACTCGGTATTACAAGCGTTGTTGTTACTCACGATATGACGAGCGCCTATAAGATAGCGGACCGGATTGTTATGCTTCATCACGGCAAGATTATTGCCGATGGCGATACCGAACATATTCGCGACCATCCCCATCCCGTGGTTCAGCAGTTCATCAACGGGCAGGTTAGTGAAGACGACCTTGCGGTCCTTCAGATGAGCGAAGCTGTTGCACCGGCCCAATTTTTGCCCCGTGACTTTGAGAAATAGCGGATAGGGAAGAAAATCAAAGGTTAAAAATTAAAAAAAGCAAAATTGCAGAGCAAAATTAAAAAAGAGAAATAAAAATAGCCGTGGGGGTGCAGAGGGGAAATTAAAAAGCAAAAAGAAACAAGCGAAAGAGAGCACAAGAGCATAAGTGCAGAAAGGCATTTAGAGAATATCGAATAATGAATGTCGAAGTGACAAGTGGTGGAAACGGAATAAAAGAGGTCATATCGCTATGAAAGAGAAAGGCCTTAAGGAAGCGGTGCTTTGGGATGCAGGTGAGGATAAAAAAGTCAGGTGTAAGCTTTGCAACTGGCGATGTGCGATTGGTGAGGGCAGATTGGGCCGCTGCGCTGTGCGCAGGAATATCGATGGTGTGCTGTATTCGGTAAATTATGATAAAGTTTGTTCGGCCAATCCCGACCCTATTGAGAAGAAGCCACTATTTCATTTTCAGCCTGGCAGCAGGAGCTTTTCTATAGCTACGATGGGATGTAATTTTCAGTGCGAATTCTGCCAGAACTGGCAGATAAGCCAGGCTGCTATTGAGGACGGGCGAATAGATGGACAGGCATTAAGCCCGCAGCAGATAGTTGAAGCGGCTGTCCGCACTAATTGCAAAAGCATTGCTTATACGTATACTGAGCCAACGGTGTTTATGGAGTTGTGCGCCGATTGCGGTCGGCTGGGCAAAGCAAAAGGTCTGGCAAATGTTTTTGTCAGTAACGGCTATCAGACAAAAGAGGCGATAGATTTTGCCGCTGAATGGCTCGACGGGATAAACGTTGATTTGAAATCTTTCAGTGAGGATTATTACAAGAGACTGTGCAAGGCAAGGTTGCAACCGGTGCTTGATACGATTAGCTATATTGCAAAAGAGACAAAAATCTGGCTTGAAATTACGACACTGCTGGTGCCGGATGAAAACGACAGCGATGAAGAGTTGAAAAAGTTAGCTGATTTTATAGTATCAGAAGCCGGTGCTGATGTTCCGTGGCATATAAGCAGGTTTATTCCGCAGTATAAGTATCTGGATTCTGTTGCGACGCCGGTTGCGAGTCTTGAACGTGCCGAGGCGATAGGTAAGGCCGCAGGGTTGAGTTATATTTATCCAGGCAATGTGCCGGGTGCGAAATCCGAGAGCACTTTCTGCAAGGACTGCGGCAAAATGCTGATTGAACGAGTTGGCTACAGGATTGCCGGCAATATAATAGAAGATAGCTGTTGTCCGGAGTGCGGGACGAAGATAGCAGGGTTTGAAATTTAATTTTTTGGATGGATTGTGTAGATGAGAGTAGTTTCGGGCAGTAATATTCCGTTTGCGGCGGAGTGTTTCTCTACCATTGGCGATGTTGAGGTTTATGACAGCAAGGAGATAACGGCAAAGCTCGTTGCCAGTGCCGACGTACTGCTTGTTCGCAGTGTTACGCAGGTAAACTCGGATTTATTGGCCGGCAGCAAGGTTGGTTTCGTCGGGACGGCATCCATCGGCGTTGACCATATAGATATTGAATATCTGCGCAGCCGGAGTATTGGTTTTGCATCGGCGCCGGGGGCAAATGCTAATTCAGTGGCGGAATATGTTGTTGCAGCGATGCTGAATGCGGCACAGAAATTACAACTTGAACTGGAGGGCAAATCAATCGGTGTTATAGGTGTGGGCAATATCGGCAGCAGGGTTGTTGAGAAATGTTCAAAACTGGGGATGCAGGTGTATCTGAACGACCCGCCGCTACAAAGGCAAACAAAGGATGCGAAATATCGGCCGATAGAAGAGCTTTATGACTGCGATTTTATAACGCTACATACGCCGTTGACTTTTGAGGGGGTTGATAAGACGCATCATTTGGCTGGTGAGGAATTTTTCAAATCGCTAAAAGAAGGGTGTGTGTTTATAAATACTTCACGTGGTGGTGTAGTAGATAGCGAGGCCCTGAAAGAAGCGATTGAGGCGGACAGATTCAAAGCGGTTGTGCTCGATGTCTGGGAAGGTGAGCCGAATATCGATACAGAATTATTGAAGATGGTTGATATTGGTACGCCGCACATCTCCGGTCATTCTTTTGACGGCAAGGTCGGCGGTATGTATATGCTTTATGAGGCGGTGTGTGAGTATTTTGGTCTTGAGGCGAAAGTTGGTATAGAGACTTTTTTACCTGAGCCGGATGCGGTGCGGTTGAAAATAAATCCGCATCTTATAAGTGAGCAGGATGTATTGCGAGAGGCGGTCGAGAAAATTTATGATGTTAAAAAAGATGACTCGGCACTAAGAGAGATTGTGGATAAGGCGGCAGGAGAGCGAGGGGAGTTTTTCAGTCAACTGCGAGAGAATTATCCAATTCACAGGGAATTTCAAAATACGCCGATAGTTTTAGACAATGCCTTTGGATCGGTCGGGGAGAAATTGGCTGGTATAGGTTTTAAGGTGCTTGGTGAAAAAGAATAATATTAAAAATATAATTGAATGGCCGAGAGGACGTCTGGATTTTTCGGCCGGCTGTATCGTTATGGGCGTTTTGAATATTACGCCGGATTCCTTCAGCGATGGGGGAGAGTTTCTCGATACCGATGCAGCTATTGGGCGCGGGCTGCGAATGGCCGCAGAGGGGGCTGCGATAATCGATGTCGGCGCCGAATCGACCCGGCCGGGTTCGGAATCGGTCTCGGCTGATGAGCAAATCAAAAGAGCGATTCCGGTGGTAGGAGCGCTTTCGGGGAAAATCGATGTGCCGATTAGTATCGATACTTACAGCTGCGAGGTTGCTCAGGCGGCTTTGCAGGCCGGGGCGGGGATGATTAATGATATTACAGCTTTGAGTGATGAGCGGATGGGAGAGCTGGCGGTGAAGGAAGAGGCTGCGGTTGTTTTGATGCATATGCAGGGGACGCCGGCGACAATGCAGGCCGAGCCGAAGTATGATGATGTAGTGAGCGAGGTTTTAGAGTTTTTAGTGGGGCGGGCAAAGCGGGCCCAGCGGTTCGGCATATTGAAGGAGCGAATTTTTATTGATCCGGGGATTGGCTTTGGTAAGACCTTGAACCATAACCTATTGATATTAAAGAACATAGGTAAGTTTGTTGCCACCGGATATCGGGTGCTTGTGGGGACGAGTCGTAAAAGTTTTATAGCCAAACTCACCGGCAAGGAAAAACCGTCTGATAGAATATTCGGTACTGCTGCTACGGTTGCCTTATGCGCTGCGGCCGGCGTATCAATTGTTCGCGTTCACGATGTAGCTGAAATGGTTGAGGTAGTGAAAGTTACAAGTGCAGTAAGCTAATTACCTGAGTCTAAGGCGATTTTTAGAGCTTCGTTGGTGTTTTTTACGAATTTGAATTTCAGGCCTTTCTTTGCTTCTGTGGGGACTTCGGGGATGTCCTTTTTGTTTCTTTGGGGGAGGATTACGGTTTTTATTCCGGCCTGTTTTGCGGCGAGGATTTTTTCCTTGAGACCGCCGACAGGAAGGACCAAACCTCGCAGGGTTATCTCGCCAGTCATTGCGACATCAGGGTGAGTCGGTTTGTCAAGCAGCAGACTGACCAGCGAAGTGAACATTGCAATTCCGGCACTCGGGCCGTCTTTGGGGATTGCACCGGCAGGGACGTGGATATGGTAATCGAATTTTTTGAATCTGTCCGATTCGATTTTTAATTTTTTTGCGTTAGACTTTACGATGGAAAAAGCAGCCTGTGCGCTTTCCTTCATAACATCGCCGATGTGGCCGGTCAGTTGCAAATTTCCTTTGCCGGGCATTGTGGCCGATTCGATAAATA
>CAZECQ010000124.1:0-7761 GCA_964510545.1 uncultured Pirellulales bacterium
ACCGGTCGCAGTATGCTCGTTAAAAAGGTCGAGGTTTTGCCGATTGAGTGCGTGGTTCGGGGGTATTTAGCGGGCTCTGGCTGGAAGGAATACCAGAGCAGCGGCACGGTATGCGGGCAGAAGCTGGCGGCGGGTCTGAAGCAATGTGAAAAGCTGCCTGAATTGATATTTACACCTGCTACGAAGGCCGAGAGGGGCGAGCACGATGAAAATATCAGCTTTGAGAGGTGCACCGAGATTCTCGGCGCCGAACGGGCTGAATATGTCCTGGACAACAGTATGGAGATTTTTGAAAAGGCAAGTGACTATGCCGAGCGCAGAGGGATAATCCTGGCCGATACCAAGTTTGAGTGGGGTGTTGTTGGCGGCAGGATTATTCTGATTGATGAAGTTTTGACGCCGGATTCATCGCGGTTTTGGCCGGCCGATGCCTATCAGGCCGGAAGAGACCAGGAAAGTTTCGACAAGCAGTTTGTACGCAATTACCTCGAAAGCATAAACTTTGACAAATCCGGCCCGGGTGTCGAGCTTCCCGAAGATATAGTAACGAAGACCAGCGGCAAATATATCGATGCTTATGAACGGCTGACCGGTAAAACGTTCGAGGTGTAAGACTGTTTTGAATTCGAGCAGAAAAATCATTGTTTTCCAATGGGCACAGTTGGTTGCACTTACAGGAGTTCACTGCATAGTTGATTTGTTTTCGGCTATACCACCGCCGATTTTGCCGGCCATACGCGCTGAATTCATACTGAGTGTCGAGTCAGGTGTAATTATTTTGTGTGTTCACCTTTTGGCCTGCAACAGCGTCCAAGTGCTGTCGGGGCATATGCGTTCTGAAAAGAGACGGCCGTTGTTTATGTATATCGGCCTGTTTATGGCTACTGCTATTTGCCTTTTGGCTGTTTTGCCAAGAGAGGCAGGCGGCTTCGAGTTAATGATTTTGCTTGCAGTAGTCAGTGGCAGCGGAATAGCGATAGCACATCCTGAAGGCCTGCGAGGCATTCACTCACTGGGTCAGATTCCGGCGGCGACGAGCACAGCGGTCTTTATGGCGGGCGGCTTCATCGGGTACGCAGTTGGTGGATGGCTTCCGACTATTCTGGTTTCCGGTTTTGGGCTGAGGGGGTTGTATTGGCTGCTGCTCTGTCCGCTTGTCGGGGTTTTGTTGATTGTCTTTTTGAGAATCCGCCTGGCAGTTGAACCAAAAACCAGGGGTACAAATGAGTCGCAAGTAAAGGGTAAAAGGCCGGCTTTCTGGCCGATAATGGTTATGGCTGTGCCTGCGGCAGTTTCGACGACTATAGTTGCATCGCTTATGCCGACACGACTTGAAGAGTTGGGATTTGAACTTACTTTCGGCGGTTTTTCTGCGATGATGTTCGGTGCAGGCGGGGCGTTGGGTTCTTTCGTATGGGCCTGGGTCGCCCATAAGAAGTCAGAATTGGGCTGTGCGATTGCGGGCATGGTGCTTTCACCGGTTTTGCTGCTTCTCTATTTAATGCTTATAGGCAACAGAGCGGCGGTGTGGGTGTTTTTCGGCGTGGGCTTTAACGCCATATCATCTTATATATTGATGATTACTATGGCCAGGGGCGCCACCGGCCCGAATCTTGGCCAACGGATGGGCCTTATAGTAGGAGGTAGCTGGGCGGTGGCCAATGTCGTTCTTATGATTGTGGTACATTTTTTCAGTGTGAAGGCCCTTTTGAAAATTGCTCCTATCGGTTATCTTATTTCGGGTATTGTCGGGGTTTTCATTATGTACAGAAACACTCGGGCAGGCACCGAAGAATTACAATGAGATGAAAGCGAATAAAAAAGCAATTTTAATCGGTATGTGTATTGCGGTGGGGATTGTTTTAGCGGCGCATTGGCCGAGTTTGTCATCGACGGCACTTTCATTTGATGACGACCAGTATCTTCTTGAGAACCAGCTGGTTCAAAAGCCGGGCTGGGAATCCACACGTCGTTTTTTATGCGAAGTTCTCTATCCCTCAACTGTGCGAGGTTATTATCAGCCGCTGGCGATGCTCTCGCTGATGGCTGATTATGCGATGGGAGGGAGGGTTGACAATTTAAGGCCCTTCCGTATAACCTCTCTTGGCTTGCATGTGGCCAATACTCTTTTAATAATTGTTTTTTTATACCTGCTTTTTGGTAACTCGCCGGCCGCTGTTACGGTCGGTGTGCTCTTTGGGATTCATCCGCTGACTATCGAGTCGATTCCCTGGCTTTCCGAGCGCAAGACGCTGCTGGCCGGGTTTTTTGTTCTGTGGTGTTTGATTTGTTATGTACGCTTCAGCCGTACACAGAGTTGGCAGAGCTATCTGCTTTGTATGGTTTTTTTCATATTTGCGCTGCTGTCGAAACCAACCAGCACGCCGGTACCTATTTTGATGATACTGCTGGACTATTGGCCGCTGAAGCGGCTCAGTAAAAAAACTGTTATCCAAAAGATACCGTTTTTCCTCATCGCCGTTATAGCGGCGATTATTACATTTCTTTCCCAGAAGAACACCTCTTCAGTAACAATGCCGGGTGAACACGGTCTGGTGCGCATTCTGTTTATCATTTGTCACAATATTGTTTTTTATCTACAAAGGTTCGCCTGGCCTGTCGGCCTGTCGGGTTATTATCCTTTTCCATCTCCGTTTTCTCTCGGCCATCCGAAAGTCCTTGCCGGTGTAATCGGTACAGCAGTATTGTTCGTTATATTATTGGTTTCTCTGCGCTGGACGCGCTCTTTGGTGACCGGCTGGCTGTTTTTCTTTTTGGCTATTTTTCCTACTTTGGGCGTTATTGGTTTTTATCCGGTGATTGCCGCCGACAGGCACGCTTATATTCCTATGCTTGGTTTGTTTTTACCTTTGTGTGGGTTTCTGGCATGGCTTTGCCGCGGCTGGGCTGATAAATTATCACGGCGATGTATTGTTGCTTTGGCGGTAACGGCCTGCCTGGCAGCGGGGGAAATCGGCGCAACCCGCGCTTATCTGGTTCATTGGCGCGACAGCGTGAGTCTGCATCGGTATATGATTAAACTGGCGCCGAATGTTACCGTGCTGCATAATAACCTCGGTAATTTTCTCGACGAGTTGGGTGAAAGCGAAGAGGCCATCGAACATTTTAATAAGTCGCTGACGATAAACCCCCATTCTCCCGAGGTCCACAACAATCTTGGCAATGTACTTCATAATATTGGAAAAAGCGATGAAGCGATAGAGCATTTTCGAAGGGCCATCGAGATAAGGCCCAAATTTTCACAGGTCCATTATAATCTGGCGCGCGTTCTGGCCACGCAGGGCAAAACCGAGGAAGCAATCAGCGAGTACCGCCTTGCGCTTCAGATGCGGCCGGAGAATGTCGATATTCTGAGCAATCTTGCATATTTACTGGCCGAGCAGGGCCAATATGAAGAGGCGGTTCGGCTTTACGAAAAAGCTCTTGAAGTTGAGCCCGACAATATAATCGCTCACGGTCGATTGGGGCTGGCACTGGCCGGTTTGGGTAAAAACGATGAAGCTATAAGACAGTTCAGAAGGGTCCTTGCCGCCCGGCCTGCTGATGTGGAAATGCTTTGCAACGTGGGTATTCTTCTCGAAAAGCAGGGGAAACTTACCGAGGCGATAGTGCAGTACCGAAGGGCGCTGAAAATTCAGCCTGACTATGCAAAGGCCAAAGGGCTTCTGGAGGAAGCATTAGAAAAACCGAAAAGATAGCCGAAAAAAACGGCGAATTGGCTGCAGTGTCAATCACCCAATTGAATTAAGACAAATCACCATTAGAAGTTTTATAGGTTCCAAGCTTTTGCGAAGGCCTTGAAGCTTCTGTCGTATGTTTTCTCGACATCATTCGGGAAGCAACAGCCGGGCAGCTCCTTAATAGCCAGATGACTCCTTATACAATCACAGCATACTCCTTTTTTGTCGCAGGGATATGTGCAGTTGCAGTTTTTCAGGTTCTGCTCTTTTTTGCATTCCATAGTTTATGCCTACCTTTCCCGAAAAGCGTTTATTTGTTTTTTGCAGTAGTTATTTTAGTTAAAAATCAGGAGAAATGTAATTCAATAATGTCCCTGTCGTTGAGGATATGGTTTCTTTGTGCGTTTTGGCCGTCATAGACGCCAGTGCCCCAGATTCTTGCAAACCGGAGTTTTTCAGCCAACTGGCGGTGGATGGCGGTGGCCATGTCCATAACGGTGGAGCCAGCCGGTAGTGTGAATGGGTCTTTCATATCAGGTTTTTTGCCGGGCGGCTTGGCGTAAATGCGTATGATTTTTAGCAGGCGAAAGAGCGCTGCAGCAAGAGCCTCGATGCCTGCGCCGGTTGCTGTTGAGATTTCGACGAATTCAAAATCGCACCTGTTGGATTGTCTGAGAGTATCGAGAGCGCCGTCTTTTGCGATGTCGGATTTGGTGCAGATGCAAAAGGCCTTTTTGCCAAGAACGTTGCCGTTTGCATCCACAGCAGGTGTCTGCTCATCGATAAGCAGACTTCGTGACTCTAAGAAGTCCAAGCAGATGCTCATTTGTTCTGCAACATCGGCAGAGAGGTCAATAACAATCGCTATCAAGTCACAGTTGCGATAGGTCCCGACCTGTCCCGGGGCGCTGTAGTCGGCGGTGACAGGAGGCATATCGACAAGCTGAATTTGAACATCTTCGAATGTTACCATTCCCGGCACAGGCGCACCGGTTGCAAAGGGGAAATCAGCGACGTTAACCTTTGCATTGGTCAGGGCGGCGACTATGGCGCTTTTGCCGCTGTTAGGCGTGCCCAAAAGGACGACCTGGCCGCAACCACCTCGCGGTACGTGGAAGATATCGGCGTGGCTTGCGCCGGCTTTTTTCGCGGGTGCTTCCTTTAGTTTGCTCAGCTTGCGGCGGAGGTCGGCCCGCATATGGTCGGTGCCTTTGTGTTTCGACATAACGCGAAGCATCTGCTCAAGCGCGAGGATTTTCTCGTCATTGGTCGCGGCACTGCGAAACCACTTTTCGGCCTTGAAATATTCAGGTGTCAGATTAGCAGGCATCGTTAAATAAACTAACCGCGGTTAAGTATTTTTTATTCTGCGACTTTTTCGGCTACAAGGTCGCCGACTTCGCTTGTGGAATAGCCCATTTTGCCGGCCTGCAGGCTCTTTATCTTGTTGGCGGTTACGAATATCACGGCCTTTTCCACGGTCTCGGCGGCCTTTTCTTGGCCGAGCGTGCGGAGCATCATCTGTGTCGCATAGATTGCCGCCAATGGGCAAATGACTCCTTTGCCGGTATATTTGGGAGCGCTTCCGCCAATAGGCTCGAACATACCGATGCCCTCAGGGTTAATATTTGCGCCTGCTGCGATGCCCATGCCGCCCTGGATTATTGCTCCGAGGTCGGTGATGATATCGCCGAACATATTGCCGGTAACAATCACGTCGAACCATTCGGGGTTCTTGACCATCCACATACAGGTAGCGTCAACGTGAAAATATTCTCTTTCAATATCGGGATATTCGGCATCGCCCATTTCGCAGTAAGCACGATACCAAAGGTCCCAGAGATAGACGAGCACGTTGGTTTTTCCGCACAGGGCGAGGGTGTTTTTGTCGCCCTTGCCTCGTGCTTTTTTGCCGTACTTGTGTGCGTATTCGTAGGCATATTTCAAACAGCGGTCAACCTGGTGACGGTTATAGACGGCGGCCTGGACGGCCACCTCGTTGGGTGTGCCCTTCATTGTAAAGCCGCCGACGCCGGTGTATAGCCCGGCGGTGTTTTCGCGAATCACGGTAAAATCAATATCTTCAGGGCCTTTGTCCTTCAGCGGTGTCTCTACGCCGGCGAAGAGCTTGACCGGGCGCAGGTTGATATACTGGTCGAGCGAGAAACGCGCTTTAAGCAGGATGCCGGTTTCGAGAATACCGGGCGGCACGTCTGGATGGCCGATTGCACCGAGCTGGATAGCATCGAACTGACGAAGCTCTTCAATTGCGCTGTCGGGCAGAGTTTCGCCGGTCCTTTTATATCTTTCGCCGCCGAAATCGAATTCGGTAAACTCGACCTTGAAATTGAATTTTTCGGCGGCGGTTTTTAATATCTTTACCGCTTCAGCAGTTACTTCCGGCCCGGTTCCGTCACCGGGAATCACAGCAATATTGTACACTTTCATTTCTCCTTTTTTCAACTCTTTGTTCTTTGTTAGTCTAAAATTTATCTACTTTTTTATATCCAAATTACCACTATTAAATTCAACCAACTTTTTCCAATTAATAATACCATTATCACAGAAATCTATTATAAACTCTTGAGTGAATAAGTTTACTATCTTACTTTTTTCCTTTGTAAATTTTGTATTATGCTGTTTTGCTTTATATCCCAAAGGCTCTATGATGTCTGTGTATAGATTCTCATTTTCACTTATAAGATACCAAAAATTCTGTCCAACAACTTTAAGGTAGCCCCTAAGATAACTGGTTCTTACTTTGCCATAACAGATACCCAAAACAGGTTGTACATTTAAACTGCGTTTGGATTGTTTAAGTACCTTGGTAGCAATTTGAAAATCAGATTCTTGCTTGTTCTGTTGGGAGCTGTTGCCCCAATTTGGGCCTGACTTTATCGAAACCAAATAATGTGTTTCTTGGTTAACAAATTCCATATCGACTCCCGTAGCTGCAGATTTTCTTCCCTTACAGGTTTTGCCTGATATGAAAATGGCCAATTCCTCAAGAAAATCACCAAAGTGTTTTTCTTCCGAAGAGGAGAGAAATGCGTCCAAAATACTTGTGACCAAATCGCTCGCGACAGCAATATTTTTAGCCTTAAATAAATAAGGATTTTTCTTTTTCAAAACATCTTTTAAGTTTATCGATTGTAAAGATTTCAGCTTGTTTTGATGGAACATCGAAATGTTTTTGTTTACAAAATCGTTAATCTCGTTGACATCTAGCTTTTCCATTTGAAACTTCCCTGAATCAAGATATCTTTAAGCTTTGTCTTTGCCATCTCGCAGTATTCAGGATCGCAGTCAATCCCTATATAGGCGCGTTCAAGTTGTTTTGCAGCAACGGCAGTAGTACCAGAACCCAAAAAAGGGTCCAATACAACATCATGCTTTTCGGTAAACAGCTTTACAAACCAAGAAGGCAAGGCTAAAGGGAAAGCGGCACTATGATTCTTGTTTGCACATTCGGTAGCTAAATATAGTACATTTGTAGGATATGCATTGTTTCTGCCCAGCCAATTTGAGATGTTTTTCCCAAAGCCACTTTTAACTTTTGATTCGTCGCGTTTTTTGTCAGTTGCACTAAGATTTCTCAATCGCGTTTTAGCCCAGTCTCCCATTGGTACCATAACTTCTTTTTGGTACATATTAAACTTCTTTTGTTTATTGAACTGAAGACACCTCTCCCATGCATCCCGAAATCTATTCGGCCACTTGCCGGGGTAGCAATTTTTCTTGTGCCAGATAAATTCTTCTGTCCATAACCAACCCTGTTCTTTCATTCCTAAGATGAGCTCAATGACATAAGTATGTCTTTGGCCTTTTACAACTTTTTCCTTTATATTGAGGATAAATGTTCCAGAAGGTTTTAACACTCTTAGGAATTGTTCAGATTTTGGCAGAAACCATTCAACATATTTGTCAGGGTGTATCCCCCCATAGGTATTTTTGCGACATTCAACATATGGTGGAGACGTGATAATTAAGTCAATACACTCCTTGGGGAAGGTTTTTAATACCTCTTCGCTATCTCCACATATTATAGAGTTTATGGGAA
>CAZECQ010000125.1:0-7713 GCA_964510545.1 uncultured Pirellulales bacterium
TGATACACCACGGCACACAATTTCAGCCTGACCAGAATGGTTCATTATTAATCACGATAGACCACCACATAAGTCATTTTGGTATCGATAATATATCAAGATTCGAAAAACTGATCGACAAAACAGCATCAGGTATCTCCAATGCTTGGAAAAAGAATAAATTTATTTTGCCTTATTTTGATTTGTGGGAGGAGAGATGCATCCTTCCTGCACAAAAACGATATCATACATACTCTTTGGCTATGTGCATAGCTGGACTCAGAGTCGCCAGCAAATTGCTGGGTAAAAAAAAGAAATGGTCACAAACAGAGACGGAAATGTCGGGCATTTTTCATGATCTATATTCTCAAAAAACAAAAACTATCCCGAGAACATACACTATTGGCCAGATGGCCAAACGTAGAGATATTATAAAAAAAGAAGATTTTTGGCCGGATAGCTCTTTGTTAGGATTGATATTTCCTTCGGGCGTATTGGATCCTTTTGACAGGAAGATGAAAAGAACAGTAGACAGGATAATACAAAGAAATATGATAGATGGGAGAGGAGGTTTTTTAAGGTGCCAAAACGACAAGTATTGCGGAGGAATAAAGAAAGGAAAGGTAACTTTAACAGGCGCTGGTGTATGGCCTTTGCTTAGTTTCTGGATGTCTATTTATTTTGCCCTTCACGATGATAAGAAAAATGCAAAAAGGTACCTTACTTGGCCCTTGAAAAGAATAGACAACTACATTCCTGAGCAAATATTTAAAACCAAAAGGAAAGAGTCTATATGTCCGTTGGTTTGGTCTCATTCAATGTTTGTCCTGGCTGCTAAGTTTTTAGGGTATTTGTAGCTTGGGACATTTTGCAACTTTCTATGCTGTAAGAGATAGCCTATTATCAGCTTATCATTTTGACGATTGCCTTTTTCAATTCATCCGAAAGCAGTGGCCAAGTTTCTATGATTTTTGCTAAATTCGGCTCAGCGGCTACTCGCGTAATCAAATTTTGTACAGCATATATCCGGCGTGGGGCACAAGAATACATACGCAGTTTTGATTAAATAAAGACCGTACATTTAAAGCTTGAAAAGTCAACTATTTATGCTAATCTTTATGTATGGATAAGGCAAATGAAGAAAAGTTCAAGAACAAATGGTTAGGCGGCCTTTTAAAAAGTTGCCGAAGGGCAGCTTAGTTTTTTGTGGCCTTGACAAGTAAAATGGCCAGAGATATAAATTTTTGTACCTTACGACTTGTCCCAAAAGACCAACGAACACATAATCCGTGTGTCGTTTAATTCTCATCCAATGAATATGCCTATGAATAGCAGTGTAAAGAGCACGGCAAAAAAACTACAACCATACTACAACCAAAAGATGCAATAGCTGTTATATATGCGATATTTACCACTTGCTAAATCTTGGCATCTGCGATATTTACGAAAACACAAAGATTTAATGAAGTTTTTGCAAACCGTCGCCTTAGGCCTCTTGGCTACGCCGCCGGAATATCGATATTTTATGCATCTGCGGCCAAAGCCGAAACGCAAAAAACAATATATTCTATCGCGACTTTTATTGCAAGAAAATTAAGAGCAAAAAGCATCACTTTCAATTCCCACATATCAGCACCATTGTATCGGTCGCTGAATTCTGGTATTATAGTCGCTATAGTTTAAACCGGGATATCAGTGACTTATGGTTCAGAATTAAAAGTAGGTTTTCTCAGGGACAAAACAATGAAAAAACTATCACTTTTGTTATGGTCAGCAATTTTGATATTGAGTGTCGGCTGCGCAGTTGAGACCGGCCAGCAGCAGCCACTCATCGGTATTACCAGCGCTTACAAACCGGCTTTGGAAGAGGAGTCGGTGGCATCAGCTGCGCTGCGATATACCTATATTAATGCCGTGCTTGAGAGCGGCGGCGTGCCGGTGCTTCTGCCGCCGAACCAGAGCAAAGAAGCCCTCCAGCGATATGTAAAGACGCTTGACGGCCTTATGCTCACAGGCGGAAATGATATTCCGCCATCGGTCTATGGTGAAAAACCGCATCCAACAACAAATCTGATGGCCGAACAGAGATACAAATTTGAAAGCAGATTAGTTCGCCTTTGGCTGGAAGGCGAAAAGCCGATACTGGGGATTTGTCTGGGAATGCAAATGGTAAATGTGGTTTCCGGCGGCACCCTCATCCAGGACATACTTTCACAGGTGGCGGCTAATGTCGGGCATAAGGGAACCAACGAGAACCTCATAGTGGACCATTCAGTAAAGATTGAGCCGGACAGTCGTCTGGCCCGGCTTCTAAATGCCGATGAGATAATGGTTAATTCAGTTCACCATCAATCGGCAAAGGACGTGGGCCGGAATTTAAAGGTCGCCGCCCGCAGCGCAGACGGGGTCATAGAGGCCATGGAGCTGACAAACGGTCAATTCGGTTTGTTCCTCCAATGGCACCCCGAAAGAATGGACAAAGCACACTCAAAGGCAATCTTTGACAGCTTCATCAACGCCTGTAAAAAGTAAAATCGATACCGCCTTGATTACTATAGTTCTATGATTTGCGTACCCTCAGACGGTCTGGCGATGTGGACGTCGCTCTCGACTCCAAATTTTCCCTTGTAGGCAGAGCGCACTTGCTGGCTTATTTCGTCCGTCGAATCAGACCTGGCCAAAGCCACGACCGCACCGCCGAACCCACCGCCCATTATCCTTGAGCCATAAGAGCCGCTACAGCCCCGGATTTGCTCTGTGAGAAAATCTGTCTCTTCACACGATATCTCATATAAATCCCTTGCCGAGCAGTGAGATTGGCTCATCAATTTGCCAAATTCAGCAACATCGTTCTTCTCGAGTGCCTCAGCGGCAGCCAGCACCCTTGCGTTTTCACCTATTACATGGGCGGCACGGGAAAATGTTACCGGTTCCAACTGTTCTTTAACGGATTCAAGCATAGCATCATCAACATCACGAAGGGCTTTGACATCGGGGTATTTTTTCTTCAATACGTCACGGGCCCGCTCACAACGAGCTCTGCGTTTGCCGTATTCACCGCCGCCGACCTCGTGCTGGACCATACTGTTGAAAATCATTATGCAGCAGTTACTGCCCTCGAAAGGTAAAGATTTTATGCTCACGTCCCGGCAGTCCAAAAACACGGCGTGGTCTTTTTCACCCATTATCGAAACGGTCTGGTCCATTATGCCGCAGGGGCTGTTCGCATAAACGTTTTCCGCCTTCTGGCATATTCGTGCAAGCCGCTGCGGTTTAATCTTACACTCAGATTCTGCAATATGTATCATAGCTTTGGCCAGTGACACTTCCAGTGCGGCCGAACTGCTCAAACCCGAGCCAAGAGGAACATCGCTTGCGATATAAAGATTTGCACCTTTTAAGCCAACACCTTCCTTTAGAAGTAAAGCCGCAACACCCCTGCCGTAATTGGCCCACTTGCATTCTGTCGAAGGCTGCAAATCCTCTGACAGTTCAAATTCATGTTTTTCCTCGAATAATTCCGAATAAAAGCAAATGCTGCTGTCCTCTCTTTTTGATGCCGCCACCCAGCAGGATTTGTCAATTGCGGCAGCGATTACAAACCCCTCATTATAATCTGTATGGCCGCCGATTAGCTCGACCCTGCCGGAGGCCCGGCTGACAATAACCGGTTTCTGACCGGCGTAAACATCCGAAAAATTTCCAGCTATTTTTTCTATCAATGGAATTTCTCCGTTAATATTCAAAGTTCATCATTATATTTTTCCGCCCGGCTTACCAGAAGATAATATACAAAACTATTGTGATTATTATCACCACGCCGCCAAGCCATAAAACCGACGGCGCCGGCCTCATATCAAACTCTTCTCTTACCGGCATAACCTTCGGCTCCTTGAGCGGTTTTAGGATAGTGATAACCGACATTGCAAGAATCAACACGCCAAAAGTAATGGCCATCTGATTGAGGAACGCCTGCTCGTTGAGTTTCCCAACGAACACATTTTCTCTCAAGTTATCCAAAGCCGGCTTGATCGGTTTAATAAACTCAAAGAACTTCAAATTCATGATTCCATACACTGGGATATTAAGGGCCATCGCCGAGATACCGGCCGCAGATGGAGCCCGCTTGAAAATCAGACCGAAAGCAAAAGCCGCAAGAATCCCGGGTGTGATGAAACCCTGCGTTTCCTGTATATAGTTGAATATCCCTTTGAATTTTTCGCTCCCTAAATTTGGCGCTATCAGACAGCCGACAATAACAAACAACAAAGTCATAATACGTCCCATCCACACAAGGGACCTCTGCGAGGCATTATTATTAATAAGACGTTTATATAGATCCATCGTGAATATCGTCGATGCTGAGTTCAACATTGATGCCAGAGAACTGATAACAGCTCCGCTGATCGCCGCGAATATAAATCCTCTCAACCCGGGATTAATAAGATTCTTAATCAGTAGTGGATAAGCAGCATCATTTTTCACAGTGACTTGGTCGTAATAGAGCTGCAGGGCCATAATACCGGGGAAAACCATAATAAATGGTATAAGCAGTTTAAGGGCCGCCGCAAAAATAATACCGAGCTGACCTTGTCTGAGCGTCTTGGCCGCAAGAGTCCTCTGCGTAATAAACTGGTTCAGACCCCAATAGTAAAAATTCGGAATCCAGATACCCACTATGAGCGCCGTCCACGGGATTATGGGATGTTCTTTAGGTAGGAACATGTGGAGCTTATCAGCATTTTTCTCGCCGAACAGTTGTATCCCGTTTGACAGCGTACTGATTATCCCAGCCCCGGTTTCGGCCGATGGATGCAGCTTGCCTATCGCGATGAAGCCCAGCACCATGGTTATCGCGCCGCCGATAATCAGAGCCGAACCCTGAAAAAGGTCCGCCCAGGCGACAGCCTTCAAACCGCCCCAAATCGTATAAATAGCCGCGATCGCACCAATGAGTAATATCCCATATTTCAAATGGGCGGGGTTTTCCACATCTCCGAATATCGTCTGTAACGTAAGACCTCCGGAATATACTACAGCTGCGATTGCAACCACCACATACATAATCATTACATAAAATGCCATAATTGACCGAGCTGCAGAGTTATAGCGATATTCGAGGTATTCCGGAATCGTGAATATACCGCTCCTCAAAAACTTAGGCAGGAACAAAAGTGCCACGAAAACCAGCGTAATTGCCGCTATCCATTCGTAGCTTGCAATAGCCAGCCCCATTCCGGCTCCCTGACCGGACATGCCCACAAAGTGCTCAGTCGAGATATTGGCTGCAATTAGCGAAAAGCCAATCAACGGCCAGGTCAGACCGCGACCGGCAAGAAAAAAATCCTCGCTTGTCTTTTCTTTTCGGCTCTTGTACATACTGACACTGACTACAATGCCGAAAAATCCCAGGAACACAACTATGTCAAGTAAACTCAATTCCATAACAAATCCTCTCTGTATTTTTACTTAGAATCCCAAACAAAATGAAAATGCTGAATTTTGTCCACGAATTACGTAACATTTACAGCAATGACATTTTTGGGCCGTTTTCTATGTCACTACCAGGAATCCTATATCAAGTATTATATATCAGGCTCTGACAATCAACAAAAAAGTGGTCTAATCGGGCTAAAACCATTTGTACAATTTCTAAAAGATAAAGGTCAGGAGCCAAAGGTGTTGGTTATGAAAGCCCCGGCTAAGTATAAATCTGAATTCTCATTTCTCGTCTTCAATTCCCTCTTTTCGCTTCCAGCGCCGATTCAGAAAGTAGGCTATTGCGATAATCAGTCCTACCCCGAATAAGGAGGAGAACAGGAACACACACAAATCGACGATGGAATGTATTCGCCCCATAATGAACATCAACGTCATATTAGTGATGATAATACCGATACAGATGGCAAACCAGAACCTCTTGAATTTGTGGTCAAGGACGCCTTTGCTTGCGAATGCGATGAATCCGTATAGGCTGGCAATAAAAAAGATGGCCATAAAGTCCCAGAACTGACGGGGGTGCTGCTTTAGGATCCATAACCGATAATTAATCGATATTGTCATCAATACGAAATAGATTATAAATCCTGTTGCTGCATATTTGTTGGCGGTGGTTTGAATGCGTTCATCCTTCATTTTTGGATTCCTCCCAGAATAGGTCGTTTAGGGTTTTGTCGAGGGCCTTGGCGATGGCGATGCATAGATATAAGGTGGGATTGTACCCGCCGTTTTCGATGAGGCCGATGGTCTGGCGTGTGACACCTACTTTTTCAGCTAATTCAGCCTGCGTGAGATTGTGCTCCACTCGGGCCAGCTTTAACTTGATTCTTGGATTCACTTTGACTCCTTGTGACATTTTTATATGGCATAAAGCAATACATAGCTTACATAAAGTAATACATAACTGTCATAATGTCAAGTATATTTTGCACGAAAAATACGGTATGGTACGTAAATTTTTATTTAGACAAGACTTGCAAATGAAAATTTTTTTGTAAAAATTATAATCATGGGAACAAGAACAAATGATTTGACTGAATTTGCCAAGCCATTGGCAGATGAATTAGCTGCCCGTTGTGGCTCTCTAAAGAGAGTTCTGTCTGCGGTCAAAATCAAGCCTCAAAGCGCCCTTGCTTGCTTCACCCATGGGATTCTCCTGTAGCAGATGGTTGAAACTGGCTTGAATGGTTTCCATAAGCCTCACACTATCAAAATCCTGTTCATTTATCACAAACTACTTGGGAAATCCGGGCTAATGTACTCCGACCATTTCCCGGCAGGTTCACCGTGCCTTACTATCCGACTATCTGGCAAATGACGGTCCTTGTTCTCGGGCGGGTATCAAAATCAACTAATATAATCTGCTGCCATGTGCCCAATGTCATCTGCCCGTCAACAATGGGCACGCTCAGGGACGGACCCAGCAGAGAAGCACGCACGTGGGAATGGCCGTTATCATCATGCCAGGTTTCTTCGTGCTCGTAGCGACCTTTTTCCGGAGCGATTTTTTCAAAAGAAGCGGCTATATCATAATTCACCAGCCCCGGCTCATACTCAGTGGTTGTAACGCCCGCTGTAGAGCCAACATTAAAGACCGTAACAATACCATCGGCGATATCGGATTGGGCGATGGCCTGGTTTATCTCACCGGTAATATTGACAATATCGCAATTGCCCTTCGTCTTGAGCTTTATTCTTTTTGTTTTAACCATCGATAAAAAACTTCCCTCATAAAATTGTCAATTTCTAAAATAACAAATATACACTATTTGTATATTTCGCAGAAGCAGAAAGAGTGTTTTTATTTCAACAGTACAGCTCTGAAGTCGAACGTTTCGAAGTATTTCTCATCTGAAGTAATAGTAATTTTCCCTTTTACGCTGTAGTCAGTTGCAAGCCAGCCGTTGACGTAAATCTCGCCCCCGATGCCGATTGCGATAACAACCGGCAGTATTATAAGGGCTGAAGCCGGCCTGTTAGTTCGTAATCGGTGCTGAAAATGTACTCTTTGCATAAGCTTATCTCCCTATGCTAAGATAAACAAGAAAAGCGTATTTTTTAGCAGCCAAAACCTCGACAAAACCCGCAATTGCCGAAAAAACAAAAAAAATTATTTTTTTTAACTTATTTCATTGACGATACTAATATTTAGGTTAAAATACTAATAGGTTCATTGTTTAAAGCAGGCAAGTTAAGACCGGTAGAGGTGGGCGCTTGGCTGCTTATATTTTTGCT
>CAZECQ010000126.1:0-7707 GCA_964510545.1 uncultured Pirellulales bacterium
AATATTCCTTGTTGTCCGGCACAAGGCCGACAAGCCAATAATAGCTGTTTGTATAGGCGTCAAGCCATTTGGCTTCGGACTCAAGCTCGGCGCTTCTTTCTATCGCTTTTTCAAAGGCCTCCTTTACGAAAGGCTCCGCAAAAAGCTCTTCACGCTGCTGCTCATCGGCAAACTCACGAACATTGGCAATAGCCGAAAACACCTTTTGAATACCGTTGATATCATTCACATCGTTGACATCATTCACGTCGGTTACATCTGTATCGTCGGCAACTTTAAGCTTTTTCAACTCAGCAAGCTTTTCTGCATAAGCCGCCTGCCGGGCGGATTCACTCTTTTCGGCTATCGCTTCATACTCTGAAACAACGACGCCAAGATGGTCGAAATAAGGATTGTTTAACTGACTATTCTGCTCAAGAAGTTTTCTCGCAGCTCCAAAATCTCCCTTGTAAATCTGTGAACAAATCTTTCCGGTTATTACTGCGTTGGCATCTGAGATGGCCTGCGAGACGCTCGACGTAGGGGGCTGTTTCTCAATGTGGACTGCATAATCCTCCACATCCGGACGCCTCGGCTTTGTCATTGCAGGCAAATTGGTTACAACCGATAAAAAGAACGCCGCCAAAATAACCCTGTTCAGAGAGAAGGCAATTCGACTCATACCAAAGTATGGCCTCCTCCCTCGCAAATCCTGTTTCTTGTATCTTTTTGACAACAAAAAATCACTCCTTAACATCGAATATCAAAAAAAACAGCTTAACTACATTAAATCGGCTTTTTTCCACCCCGGGTTAACCTCATTTCTCAGTACTCGAACCGGCATCGACCACCGAAAAACGGGCATCTTTCACATACATTCAGCAGCCTTTCCAGCACAACCCAAAACGTGCAGTTTGTGTTTGACCATTTCCTTAATGGCTTCTCTGCCCGGGCCCAGATATTTACGAGGGTCAAACTCGCCGGGACTTTCAGCAAAAACCTGCCTGATTTTGGCCGTCAAGGCCATTCTCAAATCCGTATCGATATTGACTTTGCAGACTGCCATCTTAGAGGCCTCGGAGATGGCCTCTTCCGGAACGCCCATCGCATTAGGCATATCACCGCCGTATTTGTTAATAAGGTCTTTGAACTCAGCCAACACACTGCTCGAGCCGTGCATAACCAATGGGAACCCCGGCAGCCTCTTGCCTATCTCGGCAATAACATCTAAAGCCAGCTTCGGCTTCTTCTTGAACTTGTAAGCCCCGTGGCTGGTCCCGCAGGCCACCGCCAAAGAATCACAGCCGCTTTTCTCAACAAACTCCTGAACCTGGGCAGGGTCTGCAAGATGCTTGCTCACATCCTCAACACCAACCACATCTTCCTCGATTCCGCCCAACTGCCCTAACTCGGCCTCAACCACAACACCATAAGAATGGGCATACTCAACAACCTTTTTGGTAACTTTAATATTTTCTTCGAATGGCTTCGATGATGCATCTATCATTACCGATGTAAATCCGTCATCAACAAATTGTTTGCACGTCTCAAAAGTGTCACCGTGGTCCAGGTTTATGGCGATGGGAATGTCCGGATTCTCCGCAACCGCCACGTCGATAATCCCCTTTAAATAACTGATGCTTGCGTATTTGCGCGCACCGCGGGAAACCTGTAGAATGAGTGGGGCCTTCTCCTCGGCAATGGCATTTATAATGCCTTGGGTGATTTCCATATTGTTGACGTTGAAAGCACCGACCGCATAGCCGTTTTGGTAGGCCATCTCAAACATCTTTTTGGTATTAACCAATGCCATAACATTCTCCTTAAATCACCTGAAATTTACAGTTTTATCTCTCGTATATTAGTAGCCTGCGAAGCCGCCGATGTTCATAAACCTTCTCGGCCCCATCGCCATCTCAGGAACACCCTGTGGCCATATACTGAAAACAACCATATGCTCAGCAAGCGACTCATCGGCACTGTACGTAAAGCCGCAATACATCCTGTGATAACGCCTTATCAGAGTTATATCACTTCTTATACTGTCGCCGTAATCAAAATCATACTGCTGCGAAAAGACAAGAGTGTATCGGGGGTCAAGCACATAAGTGGCCGCAAATGTAAAGGCATTCGAGCCGGTCTCGTTCAAAACCTGGACCCGCCTCAGATATCTGCTGCCAAGATAAAGCTGTAAATTAGGCCAGCACATCCTCGAATAACCAACATTAAACTGCTGCACCACGCCGCTTTGCATATCATAATTCATATCTGAGAGCACCGCCGCCGTATCGCTCAAACGCCAGACATAATCGGCGCCGATGTAATTACGCCTCGGCCCAAACATCTCAAATCTTCCAAGCCCCGTTATAAGGTCGCCGTTATATATTTCCGGATGCGAAAGCACTGACAACGGTATGCCTGTGCGGTTCCAGATTAATCGGTCCGCACCAGCAGAAGCTGCATCTACAGGGTCATCCACCCAGGTAAAATCAATATCAAGCCGCATCCAGTCAACTGTCTCATATTCCGTATCTCGTGACCGCCTTTCCACTTCCTCGCTCAACAACGGTTTGCGAAGACGCTTTGTCTGCAGTCTCTGTGAAATACCTACGTTCAACACATCGCGTTGTTCAACAACAAGGTCGCTCTGGTCATAGAGAACTGCCGTCAGTTGCGGCTTTATGATATGCCGAAGCCCCTTTAAATCCCAAAGACGGGATTTGACGTCGGGATAAACCTTCCAGTATTGCGTGCCCACACGAATGCCAGCCTCGCTAATCCAAACCGCATCCTCACCAAAACTGCCCGAACTGCTGCCATCCACAAGTGTCCTCGTAAAGCCGCTGCTGTCATCGTAACCAAAACTAGCTGCCACAAATGGAACTATCTTAAATGAGTCCGCCTGGATGGGCATATCAAGCTCGCTCCTGTGCGATACAAACGAAAACCATTTCCCGTCGATTGTTATCGAGTGGTCCTCGCCTATTCTCTGCCGTAAGTGGCTGGCCTGTGTATCGCTGTACAGAGTAAAATTGTCGTCAAAGAGCGACTGGCCCGCAAGGTGAAACTCAACGCTCGGCATTTCTTCTAACTCGTCGGCAAAATCATTTATCCTGCCCTTACCAAGCAAAGAAAGTCCCCAGTTGTCCTCGATACGCTTGAGATGAACATAGGTCTCCTGCCCGGTGCCTACATTAAATTCGCTGCGATAATACTGCTCTATAAAATGTTCATCGGATGCGTAACCGACTCCCGTTGTAAGCTGCCAGTTGTAAGGCAGGAAAGTCCGCTGCAGCCAGAAGAATCGGCCGCGAACCTCGTTGTCCGGCTCAAGTCCCCTTCGGCTGCTGTGCCTGCCGAGCTTGTCTTTGCCGCTGTCGCGTATTATATAACCTAACATTTTGCCGAAATAATTTTCTTTTTCATAATCAATCTTTATACCGGTGCCGAAGCCGCGCTTGCCGTAATAGTCAAACGCATAAGTGCTCTCGACCCCTTCCGGCTCACGCAGCCCCAACAGCTTGGATAAATACCAGCGGGTCTCAACCGCCATGCCCCACGTATTATCATAACTGGTATGGACACTCTTTAAAGCGGTGTCGGGCTTTTGAAAATCAGACCGCACATAAGGCCAATAGAAAACCGTCGAATCATAGTACTTCAACCGAATATCATACATCTCGGCGTCATAACTATTATCAGAAACCCTGCCCTGCTGAGCATCAATAGTGGTCGTATCGGTAATAATTACTTTTGAGGCGTTGAGCGAAGTCTGAGGCAGATGAAATTCGCTGCTGGTTAACGTGGCGTCTTCAGCGCTGAATTTATTCTCCGCCAACTGATGCAGTTTGGCCGCCCGAACATAAATCGGAATCCCCCTCTCTTCATCAAAATTCCTCATCACCGCATTTATCGCAAGCGCCTTTTTACCATAAAAATCATAGTACAGCTCATCCGCCCGAATCGTTCGCCGGCCCTCGGTCATCACAATATCACCGGACAAATAAATCGCCCTGACAGGCCCCATTGACAAAACATCCTCAACACTGTCGCTGCGCCGCGACTCTTTATCCGTCTGAAGCTCTTTCGCTGAATAAAAGATAACTGCATTATCGGCCAGCAATTCAAGTAATCCGCCACTCTCGTCCTGCTTCTGCCAAAGATAAAGTCTCTCCGTCACAGTTGCGATATCCGTCCCGTCCGCCGCCGCCAAAGACTCCATCTTCAACGCAGCCTCACCCGCTGGTGATATATTAACCGGATACCTGAACTTCACTTCCGGCTTCGCAGGTTCCTTCTCCTTGGGCTCGATTATTTCCTTTATCGGCTCAAGCACCCTCGCTACCAATCCCGGCTCCTTCACCACTTCTTTTTCCGACGGCAATTCCGGAACCATCGCATCGGGCTTAATAATAAATTTCGGACCGTCCTGAATAAGCCCGAACGACTCAATGGCCCTGACATAAAGCTCCATACCAGCCGGGTCGGCCATCTCTCTTTCGACGGCGGTTACAAAAACCTCACCACTCACTTCAAACCAAACCACCTGGGCCCGGCCTTCTTCAACTACCACACGCCTCAAACCCGTTGTCTTGGCGCCAAGGCCTTCTTTAACCGATATATCCCCCTGCAGATAAACCTTCGCCTTGTAATCGACACGCTTCCTGCCGCGAAACATACGCGGTACACTTTTGAGCAAAACAACCGCACTTTCGCTCGAAAAACGATTGGCCCCTATCGACATCGAAAATCCCTCAGTCAAAACAAGTGAATGCTCACCCGTACTGAGCTGATAGCTGATAAGTTTATCCCCTCCCAGGTGCAAATCCTGACCGACAAATGCCTCGGCCCTGTGGTTTTCGATACCCAACGAAACATTCGCCGCCGGCAAAACCAGCAGGCCCAAAATAAATAGATATCTTTTTGCCATGCTCACTCTCACATCTTACGGTTCATACCCCAATTAACTTCACGTTTCGGTTTTCACGAATTATAGCCGCCCATTGCAACAAAGCCAGTAAAAAGCTTGATAATTGGCCGCCGATATTCCATAATTGACTATTGGTCGCTATAAAACATTAAAAACACTCAATAATCAATACAAAAAGGGGCCTGATATGGCAGGCAAAGGACACTCAAAACACCAAATTGGGGTAATTGGCCGATATTATGACCATCTCGATACGATAATGCTCCAGAAACTCGGCGAACTGGTCACGGAACTATACCTCGCCGATACACAAGCAAAGCAAAGCCGCCTCTGGCAAAGAGCACACAAGGCAATGGTAAAGCTAAAAGTCGCACCGGCAATCATCGAACATATAATGGAAAAAAGAAACGTCGAAATACTGGCCAAAAACCTGCAGGACTGGCAAAGCAGTAAAAAATGAAATCTACCACTAAAAAAATGCTATAAAAAGGCAAATTATTTTTACGCACTAATTACTACGGAGGGCAAATATGATTGACCAATATTCCGCCTCGGCCAAAGTTTACTCAACAGACAATCTCGGCAAGCTAAGCATTCTCGATATGCTCAAATATTTCGAGGAAAAAGGGGCTATGCGGGTCTCAGACCTCCACATCAAAATCGGCGCGCCCCCTGCATACCGAATCGACGGCAGCATCGTAAAGCTAAAAGGCACACCCATAACCCCTCAAACAGCAAAGGCGCTTATCTACCCCCTCCTCAGCGATGAAAACCTCAACAAACTCAAAAGCAGCTACAGCGTGGACTGCTCATACAGAACAGGAAATCTGCAGTTTCGAATAAATATTTTTATGGAAAATGACGGGATATGTGCCGCAATCCGGGCACTCGAGCTGGCAATTCCAAAAGCCGAGGACATCGGCTTTCCGAATGACATCTGGGAAGACATCGTAGACCGAAAGCAGGGACTTGTACTCTTAACTGGAATCACCGGCGCCGGAAAATCAACAACGGTTGCTTCGCTAATCGACCGAATAAGCGAAAAAACCGCCCGCAGAATCATCACCCTCGAAGACCCTATAGAATACCTCTACCAGCAGAAATACTCCATCATCTCGCAGAGAGAGGTCGGCAGAGACGTCAGCTCCTTCGTCGATGGACTAAGAGCGCTGCTGCGAGAAGACCCCGACATAATATTCGTCGGCGAAATGCGCGACCCCGAAACTATCGCTATGACACTTATGGCCGCCGAAACCGGACACCTCGTATTTTCCACTCTGCACACAAGAGATGTCACCGGCACGGTAACCCGAATCCTCGATTATTTCCCGCCCGGCAGACAAAACGAAGTGAGAAACCAATTGTCACTCGGACTGGCCTATATCATTTGCCAAAAACTCATACCGAAAAAAGACGGCAAAGGAAGGGTCGTCGCTATGGAAATACTCAACAACAATTACGCCTGTGCAAACCTCATCCGCACCGGCAAAATTGAACAGATATATTCACAACTGCAGACCAAAACCCAGAACAAACCCACCGAAAAAATGATAACGATGGAAAAGCACCTCGCTATGCTCGTAAAGAACGACATCGTTGACCTGCTCGAAGCAAAAAAATGGGCCAACAATCTCGCCGCCTTCATCGACTTTATGAAGCAGGAACCGGTATGACAATCGAGTTCAACTGTCCAAAATGCGATGAGCTTATCGCCTTTGACAGCAAACACGCCGGCAAACGCGCACGGTGCCTCTCCTGCGGCCAGTTGTTCACAATACCTCAAAAAAGCCGCGAAAAAGCCGAAAAAATCAAACCCGAAAAAAAGGAAAAGACCGAACCGCTGCCCGGCTTCTACAACGCCGTATTTATCGAAAGCTTCAAAATATTCTTCAACCCTAAAAATGCAACCTCACTGGTATTCGTCATCGCAGCGGTCTGCTTCAAATTCTTCCTGGCGCCGGCAATATGTTGCGGCTATATAACTTTCTTTTTAGTCTGGGGTTGGCTGCTGGCTTTCTACCTCAACATCATTTACGAAACCGCTTTCGGAATAGACCAGCTTCCCGAAATTTACCTCGGAACAAGCGTTACATTCCTCTGGAACACCATCAGGCCGTTCCTGATTTTCTTCTACACTATGTTCATCGTGCAGCTGCCCTTTTTCATCACACTGTCACTGCTCCAGGATAAAGGCATAACCCTCCTTAACCTCTGGCAGAATACGACCGGCCTCGGACGGCTCCTGCAGACGCTCCACATCGTCGGCCTGTTCTTTTTCCCTATCGCAATACTCACCACGGCAGTAGGCAGGGACTTTACTATGTTATTCAGGCCGGATTATATCCTGCTGCCGGTATTCAAGGCGCTCTTCCCTTACATTGTGGCCTCTTTATTGCTTGTCGCCGCCTGTCTTCTTGGGTACCGCACCACCCAGTTCAAAAGCTTCTCTTTTCTCGAAACCACCGCACAGTTGGCGCTCAATCTGGCCGTTCAGGCCGTTGCCATTATTGCGATGCGCTCAATCGGCCTCTTCGCAAGACACTTCGAATGCAACCTACCCTGGTAAAAACAATAACCATTGAAAAACCGTCATTGCGAAGAGGCCGTTAGGCCGACGCGGCAATCTCAAAATAATCAATAAAAAAACAAGCTCCGGCTTCGCCCGTCCTGACCTCCAGCTTGTCCACCGAAGCTTAGGTGGAGTGCCCCTATTTTTAGTAACAGTTGTTATGAGAGTATATCACACATATTCTCCTTGTCTTGAGGAAGGCGGAGCGTAGCGGAGCCTTGCTCAAGAC
>CAZECQ010000127.1:0-7638 GCA_964510545.1 uncultured Pirellulales bacterium
GATTGTGGAAGATGACCTTAACACTCGCAAATTACCGCAGGTATATCTGTAAGATTATGCTGATAGTGCAAGCAGAAAGTAATTATAGGACGCGTTCGTGCAGGATGGTGACAATAACGGCAGGGATAAGAAAAATAAACAATTATTTTTTGCACCGATATTTTATGTTTTTGAGGTGAGAGTGAACCTGCACGACTGAATTTGCCGATAATCATATTGTTAAGTGTGGTGCAAAAGGAGACAAAATATCTGTAGGGACCAAGATTTGTCTGGTCAATTTAATTGCTTTACAGGAAAAGTCCCGAATAGATTTGTAAAAAATTAACCAAATTAGTTGGCTTTGTGCTTATGGCAACTTCACAGGTAGAAATTGAATCGCAGACCATAGAGTTGTCGGGAGAATCTTTCGACACTTTTTGTGAAGATATATCGGGGATGCTCGGCGTCGATATCGAGTGCGAACAACAGCAGACTTGCACCGAAACCATCGAGGCTCTTAAGAAGCGGTTCAAAAAACTGGTAGCTGTAAATATTGTCAAAGCCGATGGCGCTTTAGATGGCACATTCCAAATAATCTTCGACCAGGAGGGGTTGTTTACTCTGGCAGGTATTATAGTTATGATGCCGGAGAAAAAAATTCTGGAGAACAGAAAAAAAGGCTCCGAGAGCGATGCCAGGGACATGGGTGACGCGATGGGAGAGGCCGGCAATTTACTTGTAGGGGCCTGGGACAGGGTCTTCCGGGACGAATTGGAAGGTCACGGCCATTTTGTACAGACCAATACTTTTATCGGCAAGCCGTGGGATAAACCAGCCGAAACAGTGGGACTTAGCAGCGATGAGGAATTTGTCTTTGTCCCTTATGAAATGACAATCGACCCTTATCCCGCCTTTCATTGTGGTGTTGTTTTCCCAAAAACAATCCTTGGGGCCTCATCTGAATCTAACGCCGAATCAGTTACTCCTGCCGAGGAAAAAACCGAAGAAGAAACCAAAGAGAACACAGAAGAGAAACCAAAAACCGACGCCGTGAAAGAACCTGAACCGGTTGCAAAAGAACCTGAAGCTGAGAAAACAGTCGAAAAGGTAAAAGAAAGTGTAGCAGAAGAAAAAATCGAAGCAACTGCTGAGCCGGAACAGCAGGAGGAAACCGAGAAAAAAGCTCAGGACAACCAGAGCACCTCTGCTGAAGAGACAGAACCACCAGACCAAGAGCCGGCAACTGATAAAGCAGTTGAGAAAGAAGAAAGTGTGGGAGAAGAAGATTCTGAAGCAAACGTCGAGGTCAAAAGTGACGCGGCCGCTGCAGGGGATCCCGGAGATGAAACTGAACTAAAAGCCGAAACGACAGATGATGCTCAAGCTGCTAAAGAACCACCTGCGGGCGAGGTCTCTGAAACCATTCAGAAAATGACTGAGTCGGCAGCAGTTTTTACGGGAGAGTCTTCGGCTTTGGCGATGTGTGCGAAAGATATTATGCAAAAGGAAGTTATATGGGGCGTTGGTGATGACAGCGTCGAGCAGACACTGGCAAAGATGCAACAGGCCGACAGCGGCTATATGATGGTCGGTGCCGATGGCGCCCTGGAAGGTATTGTATCAAAATCAGACATTACAGGGGCAATCAGTCCTTACCTGCGGCCTGTGTTTGCAAAGTGGCACCGACCAATGGACGATGCTACACTCCAAATCAAGATTAAGTGGGTTATGAGTAGCCCCGTTCACACTGTAAAGCCGGAGACACCATTATCAGCCATAATAGAAAATATGTGTCAGTTTGGTGGACGTGCTTTGCCCGTAGTGGACCAGCAGGGCAAGGTGCAGGGCTTAGTAACGGTCTTCGACATTCTCCAGGCACTGCCGAATGGCACGACGGACGTCTCTACAGTGGGCAAAACAGTTCAGTCACCCCCACTGGTATAGAATATCGGCATCAAACAACCACCATCACTGCTATAACATTTTAAACACCTGTTTTAGTCTAAATAAAATCAAATTTTCTACAGCTTTTACACCAAATCAACATTCGATTATAGGAACATAAAGCCCTTAAGGTAAAAAAGTTTCAAAAAAGTCTAATCGAACCATTCCGTTGAACCAAACCTCAAAGACCCAAATCACCTTATTGGACCGCTCAGCGGTGATTTTTTCGGTAGTTGTTCGTTAAGCCGGGCCTCGAATATGTCGATTTTCAAAAGAGCTAAGTTAAAAAATTTGGAGTGCTTACAATGGACACAAATACCAACCGCAGAAGTGAACGAAGGCTTCGTTACCACTGGCCAGTCTGGTTCGCCGAGGACTTTAACGAAATACTTTTACAAGGTCAAATGGTCGATGTTTCGAGCGAGGGAGCGGCATTCACGTGCTATTGTGACGAAGAAAGCCCGAATCCGGGCCAGCAGATAACCGCCCGTTTCAGCATCCCACGTTTTGGCCAGGGCGACAGCTTCGATATGACCGATTTCACACGAATAGCTAATGTTTGCCGGGTCGAAAATATCAGCAAATTCCTGCGCCGAATTGCGGTCCAGTTCGCCGAACCACTGCCCTTTAAACCGGGCGAGCAGGCCGGTAGTGAATCCGATGAGCAGCAAAGACTAAAGGCCATAACAATATAACATCTGACAATTGACAATTGCAGCCGCAGCAAAAAAACCCCCAGGCCAACAGCCGTTAGCTTGACCATTTCTCTTAAGCCGAAAATACTCTATTTTAAATTTTCAATTTGTCCTCTCTTTTCTTAATATATCTCTATGTTGGAAAAAGGACTTGTTCAAATTTATACAGGCGATGGCAAGGGCAAAACCACCGCAGCATTTGGCCTGGCGCTGCGGGCGGCGGGACAGGGCAATAAAGTCCTTATTTATCAATTCTTAAAACCGCCGTCACTCGATATCGGCGAACGCTTCGCACTGCAATTGGGGGCCGTTAGAATCAGGGTCGAATCGCTCGATGTCCAGTGGGATATGGCTAAATCCTTTGAAGACCCGCAGCAGGTCGCTGAAACCCGCGCTGCAATCAGTGATGTTCTTAAGAGAATCGCCGAAACGGCAGAAAAAAGATTTTACGATGTGGTGATACTTGATGAGATTGTTTTCTGCCTTTCGAAAGGGCTGGCAAAGCTGGAGGATATTAAAGATATTATTGACAGAAGAGAGAGGTCGGTAGAGATTGTAATGACCGGCCGGGGGGCGAGCAAAGACTTAATAGCAATGGCGGATTTGGTAACCGAAATGAAAAATATCAAACACCCCTTCGACAAAGGGATAAAGGCCAGACGAGGCATTGAATTCTAAACCACCGCTCAAACTCTGCAAAACCCCCAGATAAAACCACCCTAAGAACCGGCCATCTGTAATACCAATTGCTCTATTGCCACCTGTGGCGTCGTTTGCCCCCTCTTTATCGCATAATCGGTCGCAGCTAACCGCCTCAGATTATCGCCAAGCTCCCTCAAACTCACCCTGCGAAGCTGAGCAAAAAGCTTCTCTTTATTGCCCCATATTCTCATTCGCTTGGCAACCTCAGCCGGACCAACACCCTTCTCAAGCAGGGCCTTGGCGCCGAACATCCTGCGAAAATGAAACGCAAACGCACCGACCACCGTGTATTCTGTGGACTTATCTACTGCGAACATATTCCTCAGCCGCTCGATTGCCTCTGCAACTTGTCCCGCTATAACGGCGTCTATCACAGAAAAAGCGTTGAAAAAACGATTATGACCGATGAGCAGCTCTATATGCTTAACTGTTATCACTTTTTCCTTATCCGCAAACAGGGCCAACTTATCAATCTCGCTGTACAGTCGCCCCAATTCGTCACCGGCCAGTTCAATTAAAAACTCAGCCCCCTGCCTGCCCAGGTTCTTGCCATGAGCATCATTAGCATACCGTATAAGCCGCTGCACCAACTGTCGGCCCTTAGGTTCGGCAACACTGATTAGCCTGCCGATGCCCCCTAATTTACCCGCAAGTTTCGTATTACTCGCCCAACTGCTCACTGTCAATATCAACCGGCCGGTAGAACTCGGATTGTCAAAATATTTCTCTAACAGTCCGCGATTTTCAGAAATGAATTTGTCCGCACCTTTTACAACAACAACTCTCTTTTCACTCAAAAACGGCAGAGTCCGCAGCTCATCCAGAACCTCTACAACTGAAACTTGTGCAACGTCCGCCTTAAAAAGCCCCGTCGCCTTCTCCTCCGTCCCCAGCAGTTCATTAACAAGCTTCTCGCACTCCATTCCGACTAGGGACGCTTCTTTACCTGCGATTACATAAATCAGCTCTTTTTTCCCGGCCTTTTCTTTTTGTTTAACCATTGTTATTTTACTATCACTGATACGGAGTTACTATTTTGACTTTGGAGTTTCTTAACTCTGGCTCTTACAGAAAAAAAAAGATTATCTGCACTGACATATATACTTACCTTGCGCCTGTAATTTCTCAGACCGCACGTTAAATATAGACAAGCCCAGGCACCGCAGCCAGCCTTTGACGAAACCGGAACCTTTTTATCTTCTGTAGGTATCTGCGACTTGGTCTATGCTCGTTTTACTATTGTTGGCTTCATCGAACTCTTCGATGTGATTGGTATAGTCGGTTGTGGCTGTAAAGGTATATTGCGCCCAGGCGTAATTGCCCGTGGTATAGTTAAACCAGATTTCAGACGTTCCCGGCGAGACGCCTGTCTTTCGAGGCTGTATCGAACTAACTCTTTTAGTGCCCGCTGCGAGTAATTGGTTTTTGTTCTCCGAAGGAACCTGAACTCTTACCTGAAGTTTGGCGAGAAAAACGCCGGACTCACACTGGCCTATGTTCTTCAGCACCACGCCAATACCGTATTGCTTGCCCGGCTGCCATGGGCCCGCCGGACCGGAAAACTTAAATCCCTCGATTGTTATATCAGGCAGTGCTGGCTTGTCGCATTTGGGTTGCTCAGGCAGTCCGGCAGGTTTGGCCTTTGCTTTGAGCACCTGCTTAGGAACCCGTTTAGGGGCTTGTTTGGAAGTCCGTTTAGGGGCCTCTTTAATGGCATCTTGTCGTTGCCCATACGATAAAACTGAGACAAGACAAACTGAAAGTACAATAACCATTACAACAAAAGTCTTTGGTTTCATAACTTTCTCCTGTAATTTATTTGCGTTTCGATTTCTTAACTCTGCACTTTAGGATTTTGACTTTGGATTTTTTTTGCCCCTGGCTTTTTTAGACCCTGGCTCAACCTTCTTGTCATTGTCAGCTTGTTCTTCTGAATCACCAACTTCCTCAATGGCTATTTTCTCGACGAGAGCTATTTTCTCGACGGCAACAAGTTTGTCCCCCGCTTTGAGCTTAATCAGCCGGACCCCCTGTGTATTCCTGCCTATCGAGCGGACCTGCTCGAGACCCGTACGGATAATTATCCCCTTGGCCGTTATCATCATCAATTCATCGTCGTCCCGCACCGCCTTCAGCGCCACCACTTTGCCGTTACGGGTGGTTGTCTTGATATTTATCAGCCCAATCCCCCCTCGCGACTGCGCACGGTAATCGCCAAGATTCGTCCGTTTGCCGTAGCCGTTCTCGCACACCGTAAGCAGACTCGCCCCCTCTACGGCTATAACCATATCCACAACCTTGTCCTTGCTGCGGAGTTTTATCCCTTTAACTCCGCGCGCGGTCCGCCCCATCGAACGCGCCTGCTTTTCTTCAAAACGTATCGCCATCCCGTTCCGCGTCCCTAACACAATATGGTCGTTGCCGCTCGTCAATGCAACACCAATAACATCGTCATTGGGGTCAAGTTTGATTGCGATAACGCCCGTTGTCCTCGGATTGCTGTAAGAGCTGAGTCTGGTCTTCTTCACCAGACCGTTTTTAGTGGCCATAACAAGCTGTCGCTGCTGCCCCTCTTCGTCACCGTCAAAATCACGCACATTGATTATGGACTCTATCGTCTGATTGCCGAGCTTCAAAAGGTTCACAATATTTCTGCCTTTGCTCTGCCTTGACATCTTCGGAACGTCATAAACCTTCAGCCAGTAGCATTTCCCGCGATTGGTAAAAATAAGCAGATAATCGTGCGTCGAGGCCACGAACAGATGTTCGATAAAGTCACCCTCTTTCGTGTCCGAACCGATAACGCCTCTGCCCCCGCGCCCCTGCTTGCGATACGTATCAATCGGCATCCGCTTAATGTACCCGCTGTGGCTTACCGTAACGATTACTTCCTCCTCGGTAATCAAATCTTTAATCTCAAGATGCTCGACCCTGGCGCTGATTTGTGTCCGTCTCTTGTCACCGTATTTCTCTTTTATCTCGTAGATGTCCTCACGTATAATATCCAGCAGAATCTGCTCGTTAGCTAATATCACCTCATACCCTTCTATCTGTTCGATAAGCCCGGCGTATTCCTTGGCCAGCTTCTTTACCTCAAGCCCCGTCAGTCTTTGCAGCTGCATCGTCAAAATCGCATCGGCCTGTGGCCCGGTTAGAAACTGGTCGGATTTACTTCTTTCTTCTATAAATGCCTTCGGCAACAGTTCTTTTAACGTTGCCGATTCAGCTAATCGCAGCGGCTTTTTCATCAACTCCAGCTTCGCCGTCGGCGCATCGGGCGATTGCTTTATCAACTCGATTATTTCATCGATGTCACTTACCGCCAAAATAAGACCTTCGAGAATATGAGCCCGGTTTCTGCATCTCCTTAAAAGAAACTTACTTCGTCTGCGAATAACCACCTTGCGATGCTCAATAAAACATTCCAGCATCTCTTTAATGTTCAGCGTTTCAGGCCGATTATTCACCAGTGCAATATTCGCAATAGCAAACGTCGTCTGCAAAAGCGTATAACGGTAAAGCTTATTCAATGCGACGTTGGCGTCGGCCTCCTTTTTCACATCCACCACAATCCGCAGCCCGCGCCGGTCCGACTCGTCCCTGATGTCCGAAATCTCACCAATCAGATTATTACGAACGCAACCCGCAATCTTCGATACAATCGTCGTCTTGACGACCATATACGGTATTTCCGTTATTACGATTCTTTCCCTGCCGCCTTTTATTGTCTCAATCTCTGCTTTGCCGCGGATTGTCAAATGTCCCCTGCCCGTTGTATAGGCGTCCACAATCCCCTTCTTGCCGCATATAATACCGCCCGTTGGAAAATCAGGCCCGGGAAGACGTTTGATAATGTCCTTGAAGCCGCAGCCCGCATCCTCAATAACCAAAAGAAGCGCATCACAAATCTCGCCTACATTATGCGGCGCAATATTCGTCGCCATCCCCACCGCAATGCCCGTTGAGCCGTTGACCAGAAGGTTCGGAAACTTACTCGGAAGGACAGTCGGCTCTTGACGCGTCTCGTCATAGTTCGGCACAAAATCCACCGTATCACTCTTAATATCTTCAAGCATCTCCATAGCCGAAGCTGTCATCCGCGCCTCGGTATACCTCATCGCTGCAGGCGGGTCCGAATCGATACTCCCGAAATTACCCTGCGGGTCAACGAGCCGGTAACGCATATTCCATTCCTGACCCATCCGAACCAATGTCCCGTACGTCGCCTGGTCGCCGTGCGGATGGTAATTGCCGCCGGTATCCCCGACAATCTTTGCGCACTTGCGGTGCTTGCTGCGAGGCCCAAGATTCAAATCGT
>CAZECQ010000128.1:0-7636 GCA_964510545.1 uncultured Pirellulales bacterium
ACATACAAGACCTTGCCTGTATCGACATTGGTCACCATCGTATTAGCAGAACCCGGCGGAACGGTTACATCAACAAAGCTCGTCGGGTCGTCATCAATCGACAATCTGTAATCAGTACCAGGGCCTCCAGGTTGCGTTATTTCAAGCCAGATATAACCCCTGATGCTCGATGTCCCCGAGCCGGCGGCAGCGCCGGTATTACCAATAAGAACCGGGTCGCTGCGGTTGTCCGAACTAAAGATGTCATCACCCACCATAAAAGCCGCGGCCTCGACCCCATCAGCCACTTCTATATTTCGGGCTGCACTACTGCCCTGATAAGTCACACTGGTTATCCTTCCATCGGTTCGCTCCACAACATAAGGGGCCGAGTCCGTATCGCTTCCACCAAAGATATATTGGCTACCGTGTTTGGTATTGGCCAGCATAACCACCTGCTCTAAAATCTCGTCGATTCCTTCTGCGATGATTCCCCGTTCGCTCTCTCCATAGGAGCCGCTCATAACCTGACTTACAGATGTTTTTGCCTTGGTAAGAGATGATATTATACCGCTATCGCCCTGAATAACACTGTAACAAATTCCCAGCGTGTCCATGACGCCCGAGAGATTATCTATATAATTCTCCAGCAACCTTTCCTGAGAATTGAGACCTAAAACCCGATACGCTGCAGAAGGGTCATCTGATGGCCGGTTTATTCGCGAACCGGTGGATATCTGTTCCTGCAAACGTGCCATCGTCTCAAAATGCAAATTCAATGCGAAGTTAACATTATTGTACACGTTGTTCAGTGTTCCGGCCATTGAAACATCCCGATTAAATTCTTCCCATTAAAGTATTTCCATAAGGCTCGATATCGACGATTGGACTGTGTTTAGATATTTGGCCATCGCCTGAAACATTTGTTCGAAAACCAGCATTTGGGCGGCTTGCTCATTGATGTCAACCCCGCTGATTTCGGTTTGCTGATTGGCAAGGTTTTGCACAATTCCCTCAAGGTTGTCCTGACGCATTTGCTTAATAAAAAGCTGTTCACCAACATTTGTAACGAGCTGACGATAAAACTCTCCGGGCGTTTGAGAATTCAAGCTGCTGATTGTCTGGTCTTTCAATTCAGCCATCCGCACAATATTGGTGTTGTCGTTCATCTCTGCTCCCAGGGCCGTTGCTATCCGCCCTGGTGTCGCCGTAATATCCGAACAGACCGCCATCTCCGAAGCATCGCCCCCAAAAAAGAATGTATTAGCGCCCACTGCTGCCAACACTCCCGAAGTATCCGAGTTTCCAAGCGCTTCAATAGTAAAGGTCTCGGTGTCATTGAGTGTCCCAGTCCCGATTGAAATATAAAGGCCGTCACCTATGCTCAAAGTCTCCCCTGCCGCATAACCGGCGCCGACGTTAACTGTCTTAACAACCTCATCATTGCCATTTTTAACCTGAATTTGCAGAGAGCTGTCAATACCAACATCACCATCGCCCACAACTGTACACGTGTAAGTCTGGTTTGACGAACCGGTATAGATACCTGATATAGACACATCCGGCACAGAGCCTCCTGTAAGATTATTTGCTGTCGGCTCTGATAAAACTCCGGGCAGAAAGTCAAATTCATAATTACTGTCGGCCTGAATATACAGCTTTGAATCCTGCACCGAAGCCGTCAGGCCGGTAAACGCCAAAATAGCTGTAGCTATATCGCTTAATGAATCGTCTGACACATCCACATCAATTTCATTTCGGGTTACTGCTTCAGTGCTGGTATTGGTAATTCTTATATATATTTTGCCGTCTGTTACAGTTGTTTCGAAATCGGCCAAATCCTCATCCGCCATCCTCCAGCCGGTCAACTCGGTAAATGAACCTTCCGAGCCCACTCCCTGAACATGGTATTGATTTACCTGCTGTATTATTGCTTTTGCCAAATCATCCAGGTCGCTGTGAACATCGCTGATAAGTGAGTTCTTCAACGACAGCAGCCCGCCGAGCCACCCACCCTCAACATACGAATCGTAATTGTACGCCCCGGAGATGGTGACGCCCAGTTCACTTTGCTGATTCAAACCAACCGCCAACTCATTATAAGAAGAGCCCATAACCGCCGGTATTCCGCCAACGGTAACGTCAACCACTCCATATTCTCTTTCCAGGGTTTGGACGCCAATTAATTCAGATAGTTCAGTTATACACTGGTCTCTCTGGTCTTTTAAATTATTGGCACTTGCACCGCTTACTTCTATTCTTTTTATGCTGTCATTGAGTTCAGCAATATTACTTATCAGAGTGTTAATCTGCTCGATACAATTTTCAGCTTCCAAAGTAATTTCAGTTTCCAGCGTGGTCAGAAAGCTTCCTAACGCTCTGAACTGACTTGCCATTGCTTCAGCGGCGCTTATAGCCTGGTTTTGCCAGACAATACCTTCGGGATTTGCGCTCAGGTCGCTTAACGCATTGAAAAAATCGTCTATTGCCGCGTTCAGGCCGCTGTCTTTCGTCGAAAGCTCTCCAAACGTACTCTCAACAGTGCGCATCGTGCTAAATTCCTGGGAAACATGCTCCAACATCGACCGCTGGCGAAGAATTTCCTGCTCCAGAAGAGAGTCCATTATTCTTGTAATGCCCTCAACATCAACACCTCCTCCCAGCAAAACATCACCATATTGGGAAGCATAAGCCGCGTTGAGTTCTATTCTTTGACGGTGGTATCCAGGCGTAGCGGCATTGGCAATGTTATTACCGATTATCTCAAGGGCACTCCTGGCCGCATCAAGGCCGCTCAGACCTATGGAGAAGTTCGACATCGTTCAGCTCCATTTAAAACATATTCTCTCAAGACCGCAAATTTACAAATGCCGTATCTCTTTGCCGTTTGGTAGAGCCGTCGGCATTGTAGTAAACCGTCGGCGAGTTCCCAAAATCGAAAATACTCTTCAAAAGCAGACTGTTAAACCGGGCACAGTCAACCAAAAGCAATACTGTGCTCGAATATTCTTTTCTAAGTTCTTCGGTCAGCAATTTTAACTTGGACTTCCTTTCTGTTATCCGGGCTTTTTTGTCCTCGCCAAGCACCTCTTCAAGTCCGGACAAAGTCATTTGCTCAATGCTGCAGCCCAAAACCGCTGCCAATTCCTTTCGTATAGACTCCCGTTGTAATTCGTTCTTTCCGTAACTGTCGGATTCTGCCCGGATACTCTCAAGCAGCTTGCCCAGAGAAGTCTCGTCGCGCTTGACAACAAAACCGCGAAGCTCATTCAATAGCAGTAAACTCTCTTCTATATGCCGAATATCCTCATCGAGAACAACCAGCAGCTCGTCGATTTTATCCTCTATTTCAACTTCTGTTGTCCTCATGCATTTTCATCCAGTAGCTTAGGTGTTGCTTTTGCCTGCTCCAGGGTGTTAAAAAACTGGTATATATCTTTCCAGAATCCAAAACCGCCGCTGTTTGCAATATCACGCGCCAGATATAAAGTGAATATACCCTGAATCTGCTTATTGGCCTCGTCCTGCTCAAAGCCCCACTCGCCGATAGTGTTTTTCATTTCCTCCAGCAGCTTGTTGATAAGAACCGATTCGAAATCTTTAGCTAACTGTTTCTTTCTTTCTTCTGAAAGGCCCTCGATTTGACCTGTATTATCCAGAGGACTCGGCGGTGAAATCGATTGAGTCAGTATCAGTTTTGCAGCATCCATTTGAACTACTCCCGGATTCTATCTGTTATTAATTGCAAACTTCTATTACATTATTTCAAGTTTCGCCTGCAGGGCGCCGGCCTTTTTCAAAGCGTTAAATATCGCTATAAGGTCCCTCGGAGTTGCTCCTATGGCATTGAGGGTATTGGCCAGCTCTGAAACGGTTACCATTTGGGGTACTGGAATCAGATACCCTTCGGGTTCCTGAACGCCTATCATTGTTTCCGGAACTACTTCCGTCGTGCCGGCATCGGAGAAAGGTGCCATCGGCTGAGAAACAGTTGCAGTTTCCTTGATTTTCACAACAAGACTGCCCTGTGAAATTGCCACTGACGATATTCCGACTTTTTCTCCCACTACAATAGTACCGGTGCGTTCGTTAACAACAACCACCGCAGGAGTATCAACTTGAACTTCGTGTTTTGTGATACCATCAACAAAGCCGACTATATCGGCCCCGTTGAGCTCATCAGGCACCTTGACTTTGATAGTACCCGGGTCAACCACCAATGTACTATCGGGATAAGACTGATTAATTACTTCACCAATCCGTTTTGCAGTTGAAAAATCGCTGTTTCTAAGATTGAGCGTGACAAACCTGTATCCTCCAATGTATTCTATATAGTTTGCTATTTCAGCTTTTTCAACAATTGCACCATCGGGTATCCGCCCAACCGCCTGATGGTTCTTTGTAATCGAGGCCTTATCGCCTGATACTGTCCAGCCGGCCAGAGAAATGCTAGCCGCTGTTGTCACAGCATAAACCTGACCATCCAGCCCTTTCAACTGGGTCGGCAAAAGCAAACCGCCCTGAAGACTTTTGGCGTCTCCTATGGAAGAGACATCGATATCGATAAGTGAGCCTTCACGGTCAAAAGGCCCCAACTGTGCTGTAACCCTGACGATGGCGATGTTGCTGCTGGTTAAATCACTCTGAGAAAAAACCAGTCCGGAATCCCTCAATATATTCATCAAAAGGCGACGTGACGGTGGTGTGCTGTCGCCGGTGCCGGCCAGCCCTACAACCAGACCCGTCCCATGAAGTGGGTTTCCGCGAAAGCCGCCGATGTCAACAATATCCTTTATTCGGCTGCACCGGCCGGCATCAGCCAGGCTCACCAGTATCACAAACACAAGTATTAAACGAGATTTCATAAGCTAACACCTTTAATAAAGTAACTCTGCCCAAATATCGCAATTAAAGCGGCCAGATTACGTCAAAAATTCTGCCGAGCCAGCTTTGTTTGTTATATGGCTCCGCAACACCTTTATTTCGGCTGATAATCCGAAACTCGGCAATCTGCTCACTTTGAATAGTATTATCAAATGCAATGTCACTCGGTCGCACTATCCCACTGACATCAATAGTTTGAACATCGCCTGCAATATTACGGTTGCGGCTGCCCATAACCACTAGATTACCGTTCGGAAGAACATCAACAACGACCACCGTAATCGAATCGGTAAACTTGCGCTCGTCCTTGTAATCTGCTTTGCCTTTTAATTCGTTACTGGATGATGCGGACATCCCAAACTCACCAAGGTCAATAAGGCCGGTTTCAAAAATTTCACCTACTTCGCCGTTGAAAGTTGTTGACCGGCTGGTCTCCTTCTTCAGGTCTCTTTTGGACTTGTTGTCAACTTTGCTGGCCTCGGTAATTTTAATAGTCAGAACATCGCCTATGTAGCGGGCCACATCATCGGCATATAAATCCCTCATATTCTTGCCTCGCCTGGCCCAGATAGAGCCCGCCTCAACATTCGCCGACAAGATAAGCAGAAAAACTACCAATCCACCCACTAATACCTTTCGATTATTCATTTTTTCTCCTTTTCAAAAAATTGGTCTTACAGTTCCATCTTCATTCACTTTAGCTGTAATTATTCGCTGCGAGTCCACGTTTTGCACTCTTATATAATCACCGGCCCGCCCATTCTGCTTTGCCCTTCCGATAGCTGTAATCACAAGTACCGGGCTTTCAATTCGAATAATGACATTTTCATTTCGCTTAACAATTACTGCAGTCTCGAGATGGCCTGCCATACCCGGTCGAATTTCGCTATTTGCCGCTATCCTGCGCCTGGCAACAAGACCATAAGGCCCCTTCCAGTTTGCCGGTTCAGGAATATTCGATACGGCCTTTTCTATCCTGATATTCTCAGGGCTTATGACATCGCCTTTGGTAATGTCAACCTTTGCTACTGCCTTGCGGCAATTGTATTTCAAGCGAAAAGTTACTTCGCGACTTGCTATTTTAGTACCGTCGACAACCACAGCGATTTCGACTTTTACCTGTTTCCTCGAAGGTACTTTATGACCAGCCAGACGTGGCAACAGTTTGAAATCTTTGTTGGCCTCCGGAACAAATAAATCAGCGGGTATCCGCAGCGGCTCCAATTCACAGGCTGGGTTGTATGAAGGATTTTTTTTCAGAAACGCCTTTGCCAGCTCAATGAATTTGCTGCCTTTGACAATTCGTTGTTGTTGTTTCACACTTATTTTCTCGGCGCCTGTTAATCTCACTTTCGAGCCGGCTATTCCATTACAGGCCAGCCTGCTCAGAACCGTTTGTCTATCAATGGTTATTTTCTGACCCGGCACCGAAATCCGCCCTAATCCTATTGCACCTGCTTTTGCCGCAAGAGACTCCTCGCCCCTGATTATCCCGACACCCCCAAGAGTAATAGTATCGTTCTTAATCGTAACCTCTCTCGGTAGGTAAATCTCAAGAACTGTGCGATTTTGCAAGTCATCGGCTTTGATACTTACCGACGTTTGGCATAAAAGCATATAGGCCACAAGTACACAACTTGCAAATATCCTTGTGCCCTTGTGCTCTCGTGCCGCTGTGTTCTTTCTTCCGCTCATAATACTACCACAACTTTCTTATCTAACTATTTCGTTGGCCGTTCGCAGCATATCGTCACCCGCTCTTATCGCGCGGGAGTTTATCTCGTATGCTCGCTGGGCGGTTATCAGGTTGACCAGTTCGGATACCATCTGAACATTGGATTTTTCCAAAAATCCAGAGTCAAATGTACCAAAGCCGTTTACACCCGCTTCACCTGTCGTTGGTGTTCCACTTGCCTCGGTCTCTGCAAGAAAGTTATCTCCTTCATTCGAAAGACCGGATGGATTGGGAAACCGGGCCAACTGAATAATGCCTACAACAGACTGAGATCCCGAAGCATCGGTAACATTGACACCTCCGTCCTTTTCGATGCTTACCGACACTGCGTCCGTCGAAACGCTGATGGCCGGCTCAATGGGGTATCCGAGGGTCGTAACTAATTCACCGTTCGCATTTAATTGCAGCGCACCATCACGGGTATAAACTATAGTGCCGTCCGGCATAGTAACCTGCAAAAAGCCTTCACCTCTGATGGCTACATCAAGATTTCTTCCGGTTTGCTGAACTTCGCCCGCCGTAAAAACCTTTATTGTAGAGGCCGCACGGACTCCGCTTCCTATCTCCATCCCACCGGGAGTTTTAAGGCCCGATGCCACTTCTGTGCCGGGTTCGCTCATCTCGACATAAAGCAAATCCTTAAAATCAATTTGGCTCCGCTTAAAACCCGTGGTGTTGATGTTGGCAAGATTGTTGGCTATAACGTCCACCATCATTTGTTGGGCGCTCATACCCGTTGCCGCTGTGGAAAATGCCCTTAACATAATAATATTCTCCTTATCTGTTACTGCTCATTGTCAACTGAAAGAAAACAATAATCAATTACTAACCCATAGCCACATCCATAAGACTATTTGAAGCTTCACTCTGAGCTGAGAGAGACTTCATATTTGCTTCGTAGAGTCTGGTCACCATTATCATATCCACCAGTTCATCTATTAATTTAACGTTGGATGCCTCCTGGTAACCTTGTTTGACAACTAAATTTTCAGCATCCGTCGGTTGTATATTCTCCGGTGCCGCAAAGCAGCCTGCGCC
>CAZECQ010000129.1:0-7632 GCA_964510545.1 uncultured Pirellulales bacterium
TTTTACCATACTTTTCATAAATATCATTTTAATATCCGCCTTTCTACAAATCACAAATCAAGTTCACCCTTAAATTCAATTACAATAACTGTTGCTTCTTCATCAATCGCATCCTCAGGTACATCGATGATAATCTTGCCGTCGTCGCTTTTTGCAAATTTAAGCATTTTCTTGTTGGCCAGCAGATATGCTTTTGTAATCTTATTTTTAATTGCCGGAACTTCCAGTTTGCCGTCCGTGGGCCAATCGAATACATGGAAATACAGTTTGTTACTTTTAGCCGTGCATCGGCCCCAATCAAGTTTACCTAAAGGACTGTTGACCGTCCCGTAGATGCTTTCGCTGTTTACCTTCATCCATTCTCCAATCGCACGCAGCCTGTCTACGCTTGGTTGCCCAATTGTCCCATCGGCCTTGGGGCCGATGTTCAAAAGGTAATTTCCGCCCATGCTGGCGATGTTGATAAGATTGCGTATCAGTTTTTTACTGCTCTTCCAGTTATGGTCGTCTTGCCTGTAGCCCCATGTATCGTTTATGGTACCCGGCATTTCCCAGTCACCGACACGTCTTGTTCCCGGAATGCGATTGTCACCGGTTGAACCGTAGTCACCCATTACCTCTCTGTTTTTTCCTCGCGCGTAAATCCGGCTGTTAATTAAACACTTCGGCTGCAGCTCGCGAACCAGATTTACAAATTCCGTCGCCTGACCTTTCGTTATTGTCATAGGCGTGTCGTACCATATCAGCCCGATAGGCCCGTAATTGGTCAGCAGTTCACGCACTTGCGGCTTTGCTTTTCTGGCCATATATTTTTCAAAATCTGTTCTGACCCATTTACGCCACTTTGTTCCCGGCTTTTTCTCGAATCCATCGGGGAAATCCCAGAAGTTACCAATTGCGTCCGGCTCATGCCAGTCCTGCGATTGACTGTAATAGAAGCAGAGTTTAAGCCCGTATTTTTGACACGCCGCCGCCAGTTCTTTCATCGGGTCACGCCCGAAGTCCGTAGCGTCAACGATATTATACTTGCTCGCTTTGGAATGAAACATCGCAAAGCCGTCATGGTGCTTCGAGGTAATCACGATATATTTCATCCCCGCATCTTTAGCAAGTTTGACCCATTCTTCTGAATCGAACTTGACAGGATTGAATTTGTCTGCAAGCTTCTCATATTCTTCTACCGGAATCTTGAAGTGTATTTGGATCCATTCGCTGTATTTATTTTTTTGCCACTCGCCTTTCCACTCACCCGCTGTCACCGCATACAGCCCCCAGTGGATAAACATTCCGAACCTCGCCTCGCGCCACCATGCCATTCGCGCATCTTTCTGCTGCTCGGTTTCTATCCATTTGCCCTCAGCATCCAGATAACCTTGTCCCTGCTCTATATTTATGGCCTCAATAGTGGTGCATGAGGTGAACCCAAACGCCATAATAAAGACCAGCACAACTAAAACTATATTTTTTGACATCTTCTTAAGTAGCGCCATTAAAAACTCCTTCAACTTTAATTAGCTTTTTAGTTTTGGTTGATTGGGACGGCATTACATCATACCCATACCGCCCATTCCACCTCCCATACCTCCCATTCCACCTCCCATGCCGCCCATGCCGCCTCCCATACCGCCCATGCCACCGGGCATACCGCCTGGGCCTTCTTCTTTTTCCGTGGGCTTTTCGGTAACAAGACAATCTGTAGTCAAAAGAAGAGCCGCTATACTTACTGCGTTTTGCAGAGCGATTCGTGTTACTTTCACCGGGTCGATGACACCGGCCTCCGGCAGGTCTTCATATTTGTCGGTGTCGGCGTTATAGCCGAACCCGCCTTTACCCTGTGCAACTTTATTGACCACAAGGTTCGCCGTCGCTCCGGCGTTGTCGGCAATGTAATAACAGGGCATTGTAAGTGCCTTGGCAACTATATCGGCCCCGGTTTGCTCATCACCGGAGAGTTTCAATTTCTTCACCGCATCGATACAGCGCATTAGCGCCACACCACCGCCCGGCACGATACCTTCTTCAATCGCTGCCCTCGTAGAATGCAGTGCATCTTCAATCCGCGCCTTTTTCTCTTTCATTTCAGCTTCACTTGCGGCCCCGACATTGATTTGGGCCACACCACCGGTTAGTTTCGCCAGTCGTTCCTGCAGTTTTTCTTTGTCGTAATCGCTGGTGGTGGTTTCTATCTCACTTTGGATTTGTTTGATTCTGCCGCTGATAGCATCACCGCTGCCGGCCCCTTCGACAATAATCGTCGTATCATTGTCGATAGTGACTTTTTTAGCTTGTCCCAGTTGTGAAGCGCTGATGTTTTCCAGTTCAATACCGAGGTCCTTGAATATCGGCTCCGCTCCCGCAAGGATGGCGATGTCCTGCAGCATCGCTTTTCGGCGGTCGCCATAGCCCGGCGCCTTTACCGCTGCGACGGCGATGATACCTTTGAGCTTGTTGACTACCAGTGTCGCCAGCACTTCGCTTTCAACGTCTTCGGCGATAACCAGTAAAGGCCGTTTGCTTTTCGCTACTTTTTCCAGCAGAGGCACAAACTTAGCTACGTTACTGATTTTATCTTCATAAACCAGTATATACGGCTTTTCCAGTTCACAGACCATATTGTCCACATCGGTTACGAAATGCGGCGATAGATACCCACGGTCGAACTGCATACCTTCGACAAAATCGACCATCGTATCAAGGCTTTTGCCTTCTTCGATGGTAATCACACCATCTTTACCGACCCGCTGAAAGGCATCAGCCATAATCTTGCCGATTTCTCTGTCGTTGTTGGCTGATACCGCAGCGATATTGATTATGTCGTCGGCTTTGGTGATATCCACCGGTTTTGCCAGCTTGGTGAGATTGTCGGTTACCGTTTTGGCGGCCATGTGCATCCCGCGCGCAAGTGCCATAGCATCTGCGCCGGCTGCGAGGTTTCGATACGCTTCTTTGAACATCGTTTCGGTAAGCACTGTAGCCGTTGTTGTCCCGTCGCCGGCGATTTTTGACGTCTTGCTCGCTGCTTCTCGTACCAGTTTTGCGCCGAGATTTTCGTTCTTATCGACAAGCTCGATTTCTTCTGCTACCGTTACTCCGTCTTTGGTTACGGTAGGCCCGCCCCAGCTTTTATCGATAATTGCGTTTCGCCCTCTCGGCCCGAGGGTCGATTTGACCGCTGCTGCAAGCTTTTCAACGCCCGCAAGCAGACCGGCCCGGGCCTCGGTTTCGAATGCCAATTCTTTAACTGCCATAATTACTGCTCTCCTTAAGATTAAATGCTCGAACCATTAAGTTTACATTTATAGTGCTCACGATTAAAATTTCCCGTTTGTTCGCGGGCAAGTACCTTTAAAGCAACAAGTTACAATCCCCGTCGCGGGAATTTATTACCTTAAGGGTATAATACGTATTACCTGTGGTAATTCTTAATTTATAACAGATATGCAAATCAGATACCAGCTTTTAGCCCACACCTGCCGATTCCGGCCAGCTTTGTCCTAAACGCTTGTATTATAGGTGGTTGCAAACACAGAAATTAAACCGCTTTCGGCTCAAACCGCGTTTTCAACTGCCGATTATGCCAATTTTGGCACGTAAAACAACGCCAATACGCCAAACTGACAGGCAGGCAAATATTGAGTTTCGCTAAAAATATTAGCTCCAAACACTCAAAATTGCTGTATATTTGAAATAGAGACTAATACTATGCGTAATTAAACATTACGCTCGGCATATTTTGCACGGCAAACAGATTTAACCAAATTGCCATCCAGAGCGGCTTGCCCCCAGTCCTCAACAGCAGCTTCTCGTAAGTGTTCATAGTCCCAATAAGTACGGTTTGACCAATAATGGCTTCGAAAATAGTGCCAAAGATTTTCCATCGCTTTTTGCCGAACTCGCCTTTGACGTAAATTAGGTGTGTCTGTTTATTTGAATAAGTATGCCCCGCAGCTTAGGTTGGGTGATTAAAACAAAAAAAGAGGCAAGTCAAAAGACCTGCCTCTTTAACCTTCTTGTCTGTTGTCTTGGTCTTATCTGCGACGACGCAGGAAGAGTCCACCCAGACCGAGCAATGCAATGGTGATTGGCTCAGGAATTACATGGATTTCCAACGCGCCCGGACCGGTATACCCCGGCACAGGGTCATTATATCCAAGGTTCTTGATGGCCAAACCATCCACCGTAATTGTGATTATGGTCGATGCCGGCAAATCTGGAACGTGAAACTCAAACGAATAAAGAACTGCCGGGAAGGGGGATACACCAGTTAACTCACCCTGTTCTATGTAGCCGCGAATATCCTCTATCAAAATTCCTCCCGAGTTCACAATATCACCGGCACTTACGCCGACTCCAAGCTGTAAGACGGAATTCAATGACGGCGAAGAAGCTGTGCCGTATTGTGGTTCGGTTTCGCCGCCGCCATCACTCGATATCGAAGCAATATCCAAAAAGCCTATGCTGTCACCGGGAAAATCAGTCCCGAATTCACTGGCTACCACTTCGATAGTAATCGTTGTGCTCGCTTCATATGAAGCTAGAGGGTCAACTATCTCTAATCCCACAAGACCTGCCATCGCCGATGAGGAAAGAGCCAAAACAACCCCTAAAACTAAAAACTTTTTCATCATATCTCTCTCCTATTCTTCTATTTTATCATCCTTCTCCTTTCAACAATCATTAAACAACCTTAGGTTTCCAAAAGTATCCTACCAAACAGTTAAATTAAAGTCAAGCAAAAAAACAGAAAAATTATCGGAACACGCAAAATTTTTCCTAATTTGTGTAAATTATCGGTTTTAATTAGGTTTAGAGGGCTTATAGAATCCCTATTATTGTCGTAGAGTTACAGGTATTACCCTCTTTTTTTCGGTGGATTCCGGCTTTCTGTAGGTATTTAACCTGCGATGTGTGTTTTTTGCAAATTTTTTTTGTTCTTTGTCAACCACTTGGCTACGATAAGTGTCTATAGTAATAGATGAAGAATATGACCTCAATGCTCAATATTGGTAAAAATTTAATAGATGCCCATCTGCAGGGCGAGAGAGGTGCATTTATATGGGCCCGGCTGGTCAGTGTCGAGCCGATACTAATGGATTTCAGAACGGACAATTACCTCTACGACACCAAAGGCAACATTGCCGGCTGGGATGAAATACGAAGCTGGAAAATGAAAATTACCAACACCCGCCTGTTGCCGGTTGATGTTGAAATCACCCGCGGCTTCGACACTGCATATTGGGCGTTGCATTATGATGGCAAAGGTGTATCTTACGAAAAACACGATGCCGCGCACGCACGCTTTAAGGCAAAAATCGCCCCGCGGACGAAGCGGGAATTTACATATACGGTTACGACCTATCACGGCACGCGGCAAGAGCAGGTTAATCAATAACAGGAGTATAATATTATGAAACGGCATTTTGCATTTACTGTGATTATGTTGGGGATATTGGCTGGCTCACTGTCAGCGGTAAAGGCACAGAGCAAAGAATGGCTCCCCGAGGAAGATGTCAATACTGTTGTTGTGGGCAATAGCGGCTTTGCACTTGACCTTTATGCAAAGCTCAGGGATGAACCGGCAGTTAAAGAGGCCGGTGGCAACCTGTTTTTCTCGCCTTACAGCATATCGACAGCCCTGGCTATGACGTATGCAGGCGCAAGGGGCGAGACGGAAAAGCAAATGGCTAAAACACTACACTTTAGCTTACCACAGGAACGCTTGCATCCGGCGTTCGGAACGCTGGAAAAGCAGCTGAATGCAGCCGGCAAAAAAGGCAACTACGAGCTTAGTGTTGCCAACGCGCTCTGGGGACAGAAGGGATATGGCTTTCTAAAGCCGTTTCTGGAGTTGACGGAGAAAAACTACGGGGCCGGTCTTAAGGAAGTTGACTTTGTCAGACAGACAGAAAAAGTACGCAAAACCATAAATGCCTGGGTGGAGGAAAAAACAAAAGACAAAATCAAGGAGCTTATCAAGCCCGGCGTTCTTGGTGCCCTTACCCGGCTGGTCTTGACAAATGCTATTTACTTTAAGGGTGACTGGGCAAGTAAGTTTGAGGAAAAGAATACAAAGCCCGCTCCTTTTCATATCAGCAAAGAAAGAAGTGAAGAGGCAGCGATGATGTATCAAAAGGAGGAATTTAAATACGCTCAAAAAGAGAAGCTGCAGATTCTTGAACTGCCTTATAAAGGTGAAGAGTTAAGTATGGTAGTGCTTCTGCCTGAAGAAGTTGACGGTCTGGCGGAACTGGAAAGCTCCCTTACGCCGGAAAGGCTGGCCGAATGGACAAAGAGACTGCACAAGCGGGAAGTCATGGTTTATTTGCCGAAGTTCAAAATGACTTCGAAATTTGGTATGGCCGAGATGCTTGCTGCTATGGGTATGCCGGACGCTTTTTCAGGAGCGGTTGATTTTTCCGGGATGAATGGCAAGAGAGACCTTTTCATATCAGCAGTGATTCATAAGGCGTTTGTCGAGGTAAATGAGGAAGGCACAGAGGCAGCTGCAGCCACCGGTGTTGTAATGAAACTTACAGCCGTACCGGCTCCACCGCCGGTATTTCGCGCCGACCATCCTTTTATATTTGTGATTAAAGATAACAACTCCGGCAGCATACTGTTTATGGGCAGGGTGTCTAATCCTGCTAAACAGGGCAAATAAAAAATTAAAATTGTGTCAATTATTTTAAGGAGATTTAATTATGAACGGCAAAAGAAAAGCACTAACAGCAATTGTATTGCTGCTTGTCGGCAGTACAATCGCACAGGCGAGGATTAAACTGGTGGCGTTACCCGAGCGGGCTGCGACGGTGATTCGATTGGACCATCCCCATTTTACATTGATTGAGGAAGAACGTGTGCTTACGCTCCAGAAGGGTCTTAACAAGGTGGATTTTTCCTGGAAGGGCGTCAGCATCGATGCCGATTCGATTCGATTAGCTGCTCTCGACCATCCGGAGAAGGTAACGCTGCTTAATGTAAGTTATCCTCCTGCTGAGGCGGCCCTTGTTTGGGAAATCAGCAGTGACGGTGACTATGCCGAGACGGTTCGAATCAGCTATCTGCTGCGCAATATCGACCGGCTGATAACTTACAAGGCCATCGCCGACAAGGCCGAGACTGCCGTCGATTTGACCAGCTTTCTTGTGCTGCGTAACTTCTCAGGCGAGGATTTCGACAGGGCACATGTGCTGCTGGATTACGGCGAGACATTCGAGCAGGGCGTCAAACACGAGGAAACAAAGCAGATGCTGTTTCTAAAGAAGCCGAAAGTACCTATTACGAAAATATGGACGTTCGATGCGGCCAAGCTGCCGTGGGATCCGGAAAAGCTCGAAAATAAAAATGTCGGCATACCGGTCAGCTATCGAATTGTAAATAACACCGAAAGCGGATTAGGTGAATTTGCCCTGTGGGGCGGCAAGGCAAGACTCTTTCAGGATGATGGACAAAAAAGCACCATCTTTTTAGGTGAGGATGTAACAGCACTGGTGCCGGTCGGCGAAAAAACCGAACTTTATATCGGCGACAGTCGCGACATTGTCGTAACGCAGCGAAAAATGACGGACAAAAGAATCAACGTAAGATACAACAATAAAAGGACACAAATCGTTCTCTATGATACCGATGAAG
>CAZECQ010000130.1:0-7560 GCA_964510545.1 uncultured Pirellulales bacterium
ACTATGAGAACTGGAGTGGCCATTCAAACCTCCAACTACGATTGGGACAATGTCAGTCGGGGATTTTTTACATTTTCTTTCACTTTTTCGCACTATTCGTGGTTGAGCCCCCGCGGCGCCTGAGCGGAGTAGAATCATTTGCGCAGGTAGTCTTTTTCTGAAAGGAATTTTTTTCAAATTTTTTTTACTCTTTCCACACAACAACTTACAAATTTAACCATTATAAAATCACCCGAATTTTCGAACCAAATGCGCAGGTTCGTCTAATTATGGGGAGACCTGTTTTTTTACACTCCCCTTAGGAGATGTTATTATGACCACCAAACCACGATATTTGAGATACTATTCACGAGATACGAGATACGCTTCACGCCCCGCTTGTCCCACCCAGACCGCCTCACGCACCCCCCAAAATTCCACCGGCCACCCTCTTGGTTTATCTTCCACCCTACCCCTATCATCTCTCAACCTTCACCCCTGGCCTATCACCCACCACTCCTCAACTCCCACCTTTAACCCCTCACCACCCATCATTAAGCTTGCTGCTGCTCTTTGTTTTAAGACATATTATACCCACCACATCTTTATATTACTTTTTCCCGGCCAAGCCGATTCCCCCAGCGCACAAAAAGAATCAATTATGCAAAACAAACCCAATTTCCCCCGATTTTGCGTCATAATCAAGGATTTTGCCAAAAAACAAACCCAAAACAAACCCAATCAAACCCAATTTTTCGCGTCTTTCTTCTTACCCATCCTACCTGTCCTGAGCAAAGCCGAAGGGCCCATTAACCCCAATCAAACCCAATCTAAAACCACCCCAACAATTCTGACTCTTGACTTGCTTCGAAATACCCCCGCTCTTGTATCTTTATGGCGTCATTTTGACCTGCTTCGAATTCCCCTCTTTTGTATCTTGATGGCGTTAAGTCGATTTGCTAAAGCACTTTATGAACAGCCCAACTGCCAATATATACCCCAGAAAAAAAAACGACCAGGAAAAATACGCATGATAATCCGCCTCTGCAATATGGAGACCCGCAATGCAAAAAGAGACAACCACAACAATACCGGCCACAAAAAACCCAAGCCAATCCAACAATCCTGCCCTAATCGGCCGGGCAATACAATCCCGCTGCAGTATCAGCACTGCAAAGCTAAATAACGCAAAAGAGACAACCAACGGTGCCAGAACCGGAGCAGCCCATACAAGCGGTATTAAAAACAACACGTCCCAGTCCATAACCGAAGCAGGCCAATTGAGAAGAATTTTCAGCCAAATGTAGTAAAAAACGTCCCAAACCGCAAAAATGGTCATAAAATAAGCGAGTCGCTGCCGAAGATTGCAGCCGAACAGCCAGGCACCGGTAAGGATTACAACCAGCGTTGCAGCTTCCCTGCCGATTTCAGTTAATAAGAATCGCCGCCAGTGCGGCCCGGCGCCGAACAGGCGCAGCGGAAAGGTAAAACCATCCGGATAAAAAATCGCACGTAGATAAACAACCACGGCACTTTCGATGTATGCAAAGGCAATGCCGAAAACAACAACAACACAAAATCGTCTAAATAGCTTTTTTAACGACTCCGACTCCATAACAGTCAATTTTCCAGACGTCATAATCAAAAACAAATCTTACACTGCCGAAACCTTACAGATTCCGTAATTCTTTCAGCAATGCCGGGATAATTTTGTTTTCCGCAACTGTCGCTTTCTTTCGACCTTTGCGATAGATATAGCCCTTTTTTTTTGCGCAGCAGACGGCTAGGTCGGCATCGGCCGCTTCGCCGGGCCCGTTGACGATACAGCCCATCACAGCGATGCGCAATGGCTTATCAACACCGGCCAGGGTTTTTTTGACACGACGGGCCAGTTTAACTACATCGATCTGGGCACGGGCGCAGCTCGGGCAGACTATCAACTCCATTCGACCGGCCCGGAGCAACCCAAGCGAAACCAAAATCTGTTTGGCTATTTCGGCCTCCACAACCGGATTGCCGGCGGCACTTACCCTGATGGTATCACCAATACCCTCTGCCAGCAGCGTCCCCAAAGCAATAGCTGATGGTATTTGCGCATCTTCCGGAAGGCCTGCGTGCGTCAGGCCAAGATGGATTGGATAGTCGAACGCTTCAGCAATTCGGCGATTGACTGCAATGGTCCTGGCGGCATCACTGCTTTTTGCACTGAGAACCAACTGGTCAAAGCCGCGGCTTTCAAACAGCCGAACATATTTTTTCATTTCCTTTAACATCAAAGCGGTACGTCGGGTAAGTGGAACATCGCCGGCCTTTAGGTCTCTTATGCTTGCTTCGTTAACGCCGATGCGCACAGCAACTCTATGCATCGCAGCTGCATCGATTATCCGAATAATATCTTTGCGATTCTTTATGTTTCCGGGGTTAAGCCGGATTTTAGCCGCCCCGGCTTCGATTGCCTCGATGGCCCGTGCAGGGCTGAAATGAACGTCGGCGATTAAGGGAATATCGATTTTTTGGACGATTTTTGCAAAAGCAACTGTATCGGCGCGTGTTGGAACTGCAAGGCGAACCAACTCACAGCCGGCACTGACAAGCTGGTTGACCTGTTTTACACAACGGCCGATGTCAGTTGTCGGCACTTTAGTCATCGACTGTATGACAATTCCCACCTTGGAGCCGATTTTTACCGCGCCGACCCAGACGGTCTTCGTTTTCCTTCTTTTTAACATAATTTAAATTGTAGCTTGTCTTATGCCCGCAGGCAAATTAAAATACCGCCAATCATACGATTTAACAGTACAGTATATGTCAATACAAGGCAACAGAATGGGGTCAATGTTAATATCTATTATTGTTGTGTTGATTATCGCCTATTCGGTCTGGGCGTTGGCACTCTATTATATGCAGTCAACATTCCTGTACGGTCCCGTGCGTGAGGTCCTTTATACGCCGGATGAACTTGGGTTGGATTTTGAAAACGTGTTCTTCAAAACCGAAGAAGGCTTAAAGCTCAATGGCTGGTATGTTCCAGACGGCAATCCCAAATTTACCCTATTGTTCTGCCACGGTAATGGCGGCAATATGATGCACCGCCTGGACAGTATAAATTTCTTCTACAATCTTGGATTGAGCTGTTTTATTTTTGACTATAGCGGCTATGGCAACAGCAACGGCAAAACCACCGAAGAGGGAACATATCTCGACGCCGCCGCCGCATACAAATGGCTGACAGAAGAAAAAAAGGTGCCACCGGAGGATATTATTCTCTTCGGCAGGTCGCTGGGCGGGAGCATCGCAGCTCAACTGGCAACCAAAGTCGCGCCGGCATCTTTGATTATTGAGAGCGCCTTTACTTCTTATGCCGACATCGGCCGTAAATTCTACCCCTATATGCCTGTTAAGTGGTTCGCAAAGTTCGGCTACAGAACAATCGATTACGTCAGAGACGTTCATTGCCCGGTAATGATAGTTCACAGCCGAAATGATGAGGTTGTGCCGTTTGAATTTGGGCTTCAACTACACGAGGCCGTTAACGAGCCAAAGGAATTTGTCGAGATTTTCGGAAGCCACAATGACGGCTTTTTGTCCTCGAATAAAATCTACAAAGAGGCCTGGACAAAATGGCTCAAATTCCTCAAAGAATACAAGGCCCAGGCCAAGGGGCACCAGGCATCATAGCAATTCAAAATTTCAGACCGTAAGTCCGAAGCCCACGAAATGTTTGAGGGTCAACGGATTATTTAGCCACAAAAGGTGACATTTTACGGAGTTTGTTTACTATCTCCGGCATTTTTTTGATTGTATAATCAACTTCTTCTTCGCTGTTGTACCTGCTCAAACTAAATCTCACAGACCCGTGAGCGGCGGTGAACGGCACGCCCATCGCCCGCAATACATGAGACGGCTCCAGTGAGCCGGATGTACAGGCCGAGCCGCTGCTGGCACAAATCCCGAATTTGTCGAGCAAAAGCAGAATCGCTTCGCCCTCGATAAATTCAAAGCTGATATTTGTTGTATTGGGCAGACGATTTTCCTTATTACCATTAAGCCGGCTGTCAGGACAGCTTCTCAGAATCACACTCTCAAGTTTGTCCCGCAGGTTCCTGACCCTCTCGTTTTCCTGCACAATATTTTTTACTGCCATTTCGCATGCTTTTCCCAATCCAACTATTCCCGGGACGTTTTCGGTTCCGGCCCTTCGTCCGGCTTCCTGATGGCCGCCCAGCATAAACGGCGAAAGCCTCGTTCCTTTCCTTACATACAAAACACCTACACCCTTCGGCCCGTGAAGTTTATGGCCGGAAATGCTCAGTAGGTTAATATTGCTATTAGATAAATTCAGAGGTATCTTTCCCACTGCCTGCACCGCATCGGTGTGGAAAACCACCCCCCTGCCAGCGGCCAACTCGGCTATTTCATCTATCGGGAATATCACACCGGTTTCGTTATTAGCATACATTACCGTTACCAGTGCAGTATCATCGTTGATTTCTTTTTCCAATTGTGCCAAATCAAGTCGTCCCTTATTATCAACGCCCAGCTCTACAACCGTATAACCATTATTTTCCTGCTCCCGGCAGACCGCCAATACTGCCGGATGCTCAACTCTTGTAGTTATAATTTTGCGTTTATCCGGATATGCAGCTAATGTTCCTTCGATGGCGGTATTGTCACTTTCAGTCCCACAGCTTGTAAAAATGATTTCACTCGGTTCACAGCCAAGCAAAGACGCCACCTGCTCACGTGCTTTGTTAATCCTGCGGCTAATCTGGCCACCGAATGTATGCATACTTGAAGGATTACCGTAAAGCTCGCAAAACAACGGCTTTATTTCTTCAAAGACTTCTTGAGCCATCTTCGTCGTGGCATTATTGTCAAAATATATAGTTTTCATCTCTTATCCTATATGCTCGTGCGGCTCTTGTGTCGAGTCACCTTCTTCCTCAACAGTAATCTCTTGAGAGACAAATTCTCTCAGTCTGGCCTCCACCACGTCTTTCATTGTAAATTCGGTAAGTACGCACTGGGCACACATTCCTCTGAACGCAACTATTACTTTATTACCTTCGACATCTATCAGTTCGATATCACCGCCGTGCGCCCGAAGGGCCGGGCGAATCTGCTCATTTATCGTACGCTGGACCAAATGTATTTTCTGAATGTTCGTTAACCTGCCGCCTTTGCGATGTATCGTTGCAAATACCTCTTTCGCTTTGTCGCCCTGTAGCTTTTCGATTATCTTCTCTATTTCACCTTTGCATCCACCGCAACCGCCGCCCGCTTTACAGTAATTTGTCACCTCCTCGATGGTTGTCAGCTCATTTTCCTGTATTACTCTCTCGATTTCCCTGTCAGTTACGCCAAAGCAGTTACACACCACTTTGCCTTCAAGTTTATGTTTTTTCCTGCCGCCGGTACGGTAATTTTCAATTGCCGCCTCAAGGGCCTCTCTTCCCAGAACCGAACAGTGCATTTTTTGCTCCGGCAGCCCACCAAGATATTCGGCAATATCTTTGTTGGTTACTTTGGCCGCCTCTTCTATCGTCATGCCCTTAATTATCTCGGTCAGTACCGACGATGTTGCTATTGCACTTGCACAGCCAAAAGTCTTGAATTTTGCATCTTCTATTCGGCCGGAATCATCAAGTTTGAACGCTAGTTTCAAAGCATCACCGCATGCTAATGAACCAACTTCTCCAACACCGTCGGGCTTCTCAATATCGCCCACGTTTCTTGGATTAAAAAAATGCTCTTTAACTTTCTCTGTATATTCCCACATAGTTGTTACCTTTGGCTTTCTCCTAATGCTCCTTTGAAATCGGCTATTATATCATCAATATGTTCTGTCCCCACTGAGGCGCGTATATAATCATCTGTAACACCGGCCGCCTGTTGCTCGGCTTCGGTCAACTGCTGATGTGTCGTGCTCGCAGGATGAATTACCAACGTTTTACTGTCGCCAATATTTGCAAGGTGGCTGGCTAATTTAACACTATTTATAAATTTAATCCCTGCCTTTCTTCCGCCTTTAATGCCGAAGCCCACTATGGCACCCTGGCCTTTGGGCAGATATTTTCGGGCTAATTTGTAATCCGGATGCGATTCCAGACCCGGGTAATTTACCCAGTTGACTGAGGTTTGTTTTTCCAGCCACTCGGCAAGTTTCAGGGCATTTTCCGAATGTCTCGGCATACGCAGATGCAGCGTCTCGAGCCCCTGCAAAAAGAGAAACGCATTGAACGGTGACATACAAGAACCCATGTCCCGTAAAAATTGCGTTCGGGCTTTTATGATATAGGCCAATTCACCAAAACTTTCGACATATTTTACGCCGTGATAGCTCGGGTCAGGCTCGGTTAGTTCGGGATACCTGCCGTTGGCCCAGTTGAATTTGCCCGAGGCTACAATCGCCCCTCCGATACTTGTGCCGTGCCCTCCGATGAATTTTGTGCAACTTTGAACTACAATATCAATTCCATAGTCAATCGGCCGAAACAGAATTGGGGTCATAACGGTATTATCACAAATTACCGGAATACCATTGTCGTGGGCAACCTTGGCTATTTCTTCATATTGCAAAATATCATTCTTCGGATTTCCGACTGTCTCAATATAAATTAAACGCGTATTTTCCTTAATCGCACGACCAAAATTCGCCGGTTCCTTTGGGTCAACAAAAGTTACTTCAATGCCCAGCTTTGTGAATGTTTGACCAAACAGAGTAACTGTGCCCCCGTAAAGTGAGTTCGAAGATACGATATGACCTCCTGCACCACAAATATTGAATATACTTACATAAATCGCCGATTGGCCTGAACTTAATCCAAGACCACCCACCCCCCCCTCCATTGCTGCCAGCCGTTTCTCCAAAACGTCCGTCGTCGGATTCATCAGGCGAGTGTAAATATTGCCGAATTCTTTCAGGGCAAACAGATTTGCCGCATGCTCGGTGTCCTTAAAACAATAGCTGGTTGTCTGATAAACCGGTACAGCACGACTAAGAGTATCGCAATCTGCTTTCTGTCCTGCGTGAAGGGCCAGTGTCTCCAAATGATATTCGGTTTCTTTTTCCATTTCACCAAATCCTTTTCTATCTTGAAGGTAGAACCTCAACCATTCTATCAAGGGCCTTTTTTGCTTTTACTCTCAAATCTTCCGGTACTACAACTTTGTATTGCATATCTTCCAACGACCAGAGCACTTTTTCCAGAGTAATCTTCTTCATATTCGGACATATTGCCTTCTCACTGGCCGCTATAAACTCAGCATCGGAATTGCGCTTTTTTAAAGCATGAATTATTCCTGTTTCCGTAGCTACTATAAATCGTTTTGAATCGCTCTTCTCGGCAAACTTAAGCATTTGGCTGGTACTAAGCAACTCATCTGAAAGCGCCTTGACCGGCTCGGCACATTCCGGATGTGCCATCACAACCGCATCAGGATATTTCGCTTTTGCATTCTTTATATCCTCCTGGGTTATAACCACGTGTGTCCAACAATAGCCCGGCGCAAGTATTATGTTCCTGCCGGTTCTATCGATGACAGACTGGCCGAGATGCCGGTCAGGCACAAAGATAATTT
>CAZECQ010000131.1:0-7488 GCA_964510545.1 uncultured Pirellulales bacterium
TACACCCACAGGCAAGCGAAAAACAAATCTGGTATCTTTGGGCAAAACGTCACCTTGGCGAGGAGCTTTTCAAAAAAGTTTACGGAACTGTACCCGATGAATGAACCACAATACCCCTAAGTGCTAAGAGCAAAAGATGAGAACATGCTCTTTCGAGAACGTTGATATGAGCGAAAAAGTAAGACCTGCCTTTGTTAGCATACTGAAATGGTTGTTAAGAGAGTGGGTACAGGCTCTTTTAGGGGCGTTAGCTATTATTTTTCTTGGTTTTTTAGCATGGGTGCTTCGGAGTTATATCGGGGATTGGCTTATATCTGAGCATTCGCTTGAAACGTACGGTTTAGTTTGGATAGCAATAATTTTTGGGATAATATTTTTATCGGCGATGACTTTTTGGTTAATTATTCGAGAATCGAAAAAGAAAAAGTTAACCGATGAGACGGATATTCAAAATGAACTTAATGATTGGTGGGAAAAGGACAAGCCGATTATGCATGAAAGACGTGCGTATGGTACGCCTCAATCTGAGTTTGTGATTCATTGTTCCTCTGTTGATAAGAGTAGAAGCCTTAAGAAGGGTAGTGCGGCAAAGTTTTTGCCTGGGGTTATAGAAGATGACGATGCATACTACATAAAAAGTAAAGGCAAAGAGACAATTGTTGTTCAGCGCAGAGGAGTTACAATAAGGATGGGCCCAAGTTGAAGGTTATTTATAAGGAAAGCGATGAAGAGCAATAATAATTTTCAAAAAGCACTTGAGTTAATTGACAACTCGAACAGTATTTTAATCACGAGCCACTCTCGGCCGGACGGTGATGCCTGCGGCTCTATCGTAGCAATGGCCGAAGCCCTGGCCGGCCTCGGTAAAAAAGTAAAGCCGTTACTGCTCTCAGAGTTGCCCAGGTGGTATGAGTTTCTATTCACTGAAAAACCTGCAATACTCGATAAAGATATTACCGTCGAGCAGCTAACAGAAGGCCGCTCCGTTGAATTTGACCTGATTTTTATTGTCGATACCAACAGTCTCAACCAATTACCGAAATTTGAACAATATCTCAAACAGACGGACTTACCGGTGCTTGTAATCGACCACCATGTAACCAGCGACGGCCTCGGCAGTGTCGAATTAATTGACACAGCCGCTGCCGCTACAGCTCTGATTATCTTTGATTTATTCAAACACGCCAAATGGCAGTTCAATAAAAAGATTGCCTATGCCCTTTTTGTCGCAATAGCCACCGATACCGGCTGGTTCCATTTCGCCAACACCGACAGCAGGGTTTACACAAGCTGCGCAGAGCTGATTGACATAGGCGTAAAACCCACCGAAATCTACCATGATTTGTACCAGAGTTTCTCACAACAGCGATTCAAACTGATGATGGCTATGCTAAACACCCTCGAACTTCATCTGGACGGCCGATATGCAACGCAGCACATTCTCCAGACCGATTTTGAGCAAACCGGTGCACGAGGTATGGACACGGAAAATCTAATTGACGAATGTCACCGTATAGGCAGTGTTGAGGCCGCAGTGTTATTTGTCGAATTAAAAGACGGCCGAATAAAGTGCTCATTGCGAAGCAGGGGGGCGGTTGACGTTCGCAAAATCGCCCAAAAGTTCGGCGGCGGCGGACACATAATGGCTGCAGGCGTCCATTTACCCGGCCCTCTGAAAAACGCAAAAAAACTCATAAACGCCGAAGTCGAAAAACAGTTTCAGTAACTACGCATAAACTCAAACTAAACATTTAGAACCGTCAGTTACAATTTTTGGCCCAGTGAAACAGAATCAGTTTTAAATCCCCCCAATTCACGGTTCCGTTTGCGGTAAAGTCACCGACAAGTCCCGGGCCTTCCTTTGACCAGTTATCAGCCCAAAGCCCATAATCTCTAAAATCAATTCTCCCATCATTGTTTATATCAACCTCGCTGCAATCGTAGCAGGGCCTTAGCCACTGCTCACAAAAACCCGCCAAATCCTGTCCATCGACCTTATTATCGTCAATCAAATCCGCTATTAAGGGATTTTGGTCTTTGAGCCATTCGTCGCCGAGGATGCAATAGTCACGCAAATCCACAAAGCCATCTTCGGTAAAGTCCGCACATCCAACTTTCGGCCCGCTGTCACCAAAAACACCTAAGCCGGCGCCATCCTGACCATCGCTCTGCCATATCGTGACAAAGCTGCCGCTATCGCTCATTGCTGCTGCCGGACACTCCTGTCCATCGATAGTGTAGGTATTTATCCGGAACTGCTCGCCCACTGTTACAGGAGTAGCGACAAACTCACCGGCACTTGCAAAACGCTGCCCAAAGATGTCTTTTTGGGTTGTGGCTGTCTCTGTGTCACTCTCCCATACTACAACAAACTCACCATCTCTACTCATAGCTACAGCCGGATTGCTTTGGGCGCCATCCTGATAAGTATTAACAAGTATGGGCTCCTCATGCGTAAAGTGACTCCAATGGTACCGCCTCAGATAAACATCCTCCTCAAGATAAGTATCAGGATGACCGTCCCAGACAATAGCATAATTACCATTAGCATCAACCGCGATGGAGGGCCTGGTCAGCGAACTGAAATTATCCTCATTCACTTTTGTCGAAAACAGAACTGGTTCATTACCGTCTGCTGGGAAGTGACGGACGCGAACTGAATTCAACGAGCTTTCACCAACCCACACAACTATAACCTCATTTGTATCATCTATTACAACATCCGGGTATCGGCAAATTGATGGTTGGTCGCTGATGACAAGTTCGCCGCTAATCTTAGCCCCGGCACTATCATACACCTGCCCGCATATCGATTTTGTACACGGGTCGGGAATGTCCAGGCTCTCCCAGACAATTATCAATTTGCCATTATCATTCATCGCCACAGCCGGACTCAACTGTCTGCTGTTGGTTTGGCTATTGACGCGGAATTCATCAGCTAACGGTGCGCCGTTAGGCTCGAATCGCCGTGCAAAGATATCTTCCTCGCTAACACCCGGCCCGTGCCACACAACTACGAAATTACCTGCAGCATCCATCGCAACTGCCGGCATATTTTGATTGCCAATGGTTGTCGTATTAATTGGAAATTCATCGCCGACAGGGCTGCAATTTGCATCAAATCGCTGCCCGAAAATGCCGTTTGAATTGCCGTCCTGCAGGTAACTGCTCCACACAGCCACAAAATTTGAGTTCGCATTCATCGCGATAGCTGCATTTTCCTGCTTATTGGATGTGTGCGTATTGACCTGAAACTCACCGCCGTAAGCCAATGTGAAAATTGAAGCGATAAGCAAATACGAAAAAACTATTCTTTTCACCAAATCTCACCCTCCGGAACCATTATCGCATATAGTCGTAACCGCCTTGCCGGCGTAAAAAACCGCCTTTATTTAATGTGAAACATTGATTATATCAAATCTGCTGCGGCTATCCACAAAAAATAGCTGAATATCCAATTTTACGTCAATAATTAACGGACAAAAGTGCTCTCAGTACTGCAATCCCGTCAAATGCTTGACCAATTCAATAATTAGGTAAATACCCTCTTTGAATTAGTCGAAATAAATGTTGCTTTAATTTGACAGGTATGAGGCGGGAAAATGGTTCTAAAATACCTTGCTCATGATATTAAATCGCCAAGAGTGAAAGTTATAGTACCTCAAACGTCATCTTCGAACAAGCAAACAGCACTCGCGAAAGCCCAAAGAAGGCGCCTGTTTTGCCTCTTGCTTTTGGCTAATATAATAGTCTTGAACGCAGTATATGGCCTTTCCACAGCAGAGAAAAACACGCCGATTTGGGAGGCAATAACAACTGACAATCTAATCTATAAGCTGTGGACAAAGTATCCCCTGACTTCCAAATCACCACAAAAAGGTATAGTAAATGGAATACTATTCGATGAGGAAAATCCCGCGGCTTTGATTGATAACCAACTCGTTCACGAAGGAGACACCATCGGTGGTGTTAACGTCGTTCGAATCAGCCCGGAAAAAATTCAATTTGAGAAAAACGGCAGGGTGTGGACACAGAGGGTTCAGGAAAAGTCGATTGCAGCTTGGTAGAAGTTTTCGTTCTTTAGACCAGGCAAATCAAAAAACAGCCCGGAAAATCAAAGCGATAAAAAATCCCCAAAAAATTGCAGGCCTTCAGTTCAATTAAGATAAAATAGAGTTGGTTATTTCAACGTTTCTATCTCAACATCACCGCACCATTTTCACAATTGTCTTTATGGATGACAAGCAGGGATATTTTTAGCCGGATATTGCCTTTTAAAATGTTTACAGTTAGACTATACAACTATGAAAAGAGTTGAAATCAGGCAAATTAGGATGAATCGAAATGGTGGAAAAGAAAAGAATTAAACTAAGGACTCGTTTTTTAATTTCCATCTCCTTAAATGCTGTCGCTTTGTTTGTTATCTTTTTAATTTCATGCAGTAATCCTGCCGGAGATACCCCCCCCAAAAAAAAGAACATACTGCTGACCGGCTCTTGGCCCCCGACCAACGAGATGCTCCGACAGTTCAGCACAAATCCGAAGCAAAACCCGAATGGCTGGAAGGGGTGCAACTGGGAAAACAGAGGCTACGATGTGTATGCTTTCTTCCCGGAGTTCCCGGGCGGCACCGAAAGTGACCCAAAAGGGACCGGCGACCTTGAGGTCGACTACCAGGACATCTCAAAAGATTTCTGGCGGATTACAAATAATATCCACCCAATAGCAATCCTAAGTTATGGCAGAGGCGGAAACGCCTGGCAGTTAGAATACAACGCCGCAAATTTGTCAAAGTGGCGCAAGGACTACTCCGAGCCGAATCAGCCGACCCCCGTACCGCCCGATGATAGTGTCCCCGCAAAATACCTTCGCCATTCCAGCTTACCTGTAAATGCTATCGCCGATGCTATTAATAACGCTGAAATAGGCATCGAAGCCTACGTCGACTTCGAGGGCACCGCGGGGGCCTTCTTGTGCGAGTTTATGGCCTATCACGATGCGTGGTATCAGCAGCTGCACAGCGATGAATCTGCCCCTTACAGATGCCTTGTTGCCGGATTTACCCACGTCGCAGGCAACATAGATGTAAACGATGCAAAAAAAGCCTGTGAAATAGCTCTGCGCACGACAATTAACTATTTGGATTCCCGCTAAGCAACCAATGCCCCCCATAAAGCCGAAAAAAACAAACCCAATTGACTTCTAACGTTTTCTTCTCAACATTACCACACCGACGCCGAGTAGAAAAAGCACAGGTACTTCATGAATATTCAATGTTCTTATGGCTGCAAAAAAAGCTACAGCAGCAAACGTATAAGTCTGTTTTTTTTCAAAGCAGCTTTTAAGCAAGTTTTGTTACGGCTTCGGCCATAAGTTTTGCTATCGGCATACGCTGAGGACATCGCTTTTCTGCAGCTCCGTAATTGATACTAAGCAGTTTTTTTCTTGTGGCGGCAGGGATTTGTGCAAAAAGCTCTCTTGCACTTTCCTGTTCGCCGTATCTGTTGTAGTACATCAGGTAGCGCATAATATCACTGACATAAGGCGCATCCGGCAGTGCCGATTCGCAGATATTGGAACAGCCTGCACAATAACCACTGCAGGTGGCTTTGGCGTATTCTTCGAGAATCTTTCTATCGGCAGCGGTAAGTTTTGTTTTATCGAGTACGCCAGTTACGTTTTCCGTTAATTGAGCAAAGGTCTCCATCTTTACGCAGGCCGAGCAGAATTTGTTATCATCCAATACGGCTTTTATCATTGCCTGGGCCTCAGTGTAGCCTTTTTTAGTAAAGTGCTTTATGAGCTTTTTGTCTTCTTCTGCTGGTTCGCCTTTGACTCTTTTGGCCATGGCCTTCATAGCAACAAGGGCGATTCCTTTTTCGTGACAGGCCTGCACCGCTTCCTTCATTTTTTCATCGAGCATATTACGGAAACTGTATTTGGGCATTATCATATCTATCCAGTCAAATTTAGAAACAGCTAGCATGCATTCGGCCATATTCGTGTGTGTGCTGAAACCGAAGAATCGAATCAGTTTTCGTTTCTTTGCGTTTTCCACCCATTTCCTTAATTCGTCCGTCAACATTTTAGCATTACTAAGGCCGTGAATACCGCAGTATAAATCAATGTAGCTGGTATTCATCTTTTTGAGGGAGCCCTGAAGCCTTTTTTCGACAGCTTCAGCATCCGGCAGCCAGATGGATTCCGGTGTCGCTTTTCCTCCTGCACCCGAAGCCTTAGTGACAATAAACAGCTTTTCTCTTTCCTGCGGGTTCTTTTTTAGGAAATTACCTATACCGAGTTCACTGCTTCCATTTTTATAGTTGGGAGCAGTATCCCAGTAGGTAATCCCCCACTCGATAGCTTTTTTCAAGATGACCTGGTTTTCAACGAAATCGAGGCCGCCCCCGAGTGCCAGCACAGGTACTTCAACACCGGTTTTGCCTAATTTTCGTTTTGGCACCTGCGGCAGTTCCGGCTTTTGCTGCTGCTTTGGAACATTGGGGTCGGCATTATTCGGTGCACCAGCTCCGGCTTTTTGCTTTGAAGCGATGACGGACACCAGGCCCGCAGCACCGACGCTTTTTAGAAAGTTTCTTCTGTTGATTCTGTTTTTGTCTTTCATCCTCTTTCCCCTTGAAAGCAATTAGTTCAAGATTTCCTGTCCACTCCCATTGGCAGTATTGCTGCCTCTTCAGACTTTTCAGGTTACCAAATCCGCACAAAAATTACAACCACTTTATTATTTTTGCGGAGTTTTTACTGTCTAAAAAGGCGCTCTTAGCAAGGTTTCCGTTATGGGCAAATATGGCAGTTCAACAGGGCTTATTTGTTGTTAATCGCTTAAAATTGCTTATATAAAAACCTCATAAAGCCTGAGAAAAACTGAAATTATTCGAAAATATCGGTGCTCATTTATCCTGAAAGTGTTCTCCGATGGAAAATTTTTCTTGACATTTCAAATGCCGGATGTTCTAATAAAAGTACCCTTTGGTGCGTATGGGTGATGAAAAGTTCTCGCACAAAAGAAGAAGGAGAGAGAAACTTTTCGTAAGGGAGGAGAGTGGCTCAATGCCATTATCCCTCAGAAAGAGGCGGGGTTTTCCCGCCTCTTTTTTGTTTTAGCATTCTCTTCTCAACATCATCACGCCGAGACCAAGAATCAAGTGCTTATAAAAACCAGGCTGAAGCTTTGGATGAAGAAAAATTCTAATTTGCTTCCGAGATGCAATACCGAATGAACCTTACATAAAAATCGGTCGTATCACTAGTAAGAAGATGAAAGACATTAAGCATAGAAAGTTATATTTTTTGGCAGCAGGGGTTATTTGCTCTGTTTTAATGGCGCTGGTTTATGCAGGTTCTGCACCTGACAAAAAAAATACCCCTCGAAGTAGGAGGCCAAAAATGTCTGACAAGGTAATACGAAGCAATAAAGAATGGAAAAGGTTGCTCACGCCTTTACAGTATAAGATTACCCGCAAAAAA
>CAZECQ010000132.1:0-7468 GCA_964510545.1 uncultured Pirellulales bacterium
GAACAGTTCCGCCCAAGGCGGATTCCACAGTTCTTGTCCGCCATAGCTTTATGCAGAGGCGGATTGACTTTCCCCTTTTTACTTTTTACTTGCTTCTCGTGCCTTTTCGCCTTCGCGGCTAATCTTTGTCTTAAAATCTGCGAAATCCGTGGTTCATATTATCAAAGTTTTTTTTCTGTTATCCTGATTTTCTGATTTCCTATTCCCTGCTCCTCTTTCCCTATCCCCTTTGTGTCTTTGTGTCTTAGTGGCTACTATTTTATTCTGACTACTGAACTCTGACTCCTGACTTCTTTTTTCCGTGTAATCAAAACAATCAGTGTTTGCCGTAAGGCTTCCTATGGAAATCCGCGTCTAAAACAAAAATCAGTCGGTCTGAGAAAGTAATTTCAATTCGCACAGAGCAATAGAAAAAGAGGCGGGTAAAACCCGCCTCTTTACCTGAGGTATTATGGCGTTAAGCCACTCCTCCTCATGTACTTTTCATCACCCGTAAACCTCACAGGTGCTTCTATTAAAACACCCTGCATCTGAAGAAACCAGGAAAAATTGAAAAATTTTAAAAAAATCTTTCCATTGAGCACACTTTTTCTTCGCCCTCGGTGCGGCGATGCTGAGAAAAAGACGATGAAAAACCCACCCTTATTTTTAGCCCCAAAATGAAGGTGGAATATGCGTTTTTCGGTCAAAAACGAGGGTTGCTGTAAACGTTGGACCCTGCGCCGATTGCCATTGTTTTGTGTTAAGTTGCTGCCTGAATATGTCGATGGGTGGTTATTAAGAGTTAAATTTATTCACTTTTGAAAGGAGGTGAATTATATGTTCCGCAAAGAAAAACGTCAGGTTCCCGAAGAGCCGCAACAGACAACGGTAGAAAACGAAGAGTCTCGACAGACAATGGTAGAAACCGAAGAGCCGCAACAGACGGCGCCCGAAGAGTCTCAACAGACACCATCGGAATGGCCTCAGGAGGAACAACCCGAAGAGCCGCAACAGACACCGGCAGAAAACGAAGAAAGTTAGTATTTATTTAGGGTGGGAGTTAGATGTGCAGTCTGGTTCCCTCCTTTGATTTTTCCCGCAGACAAGCACTCACTTCGAGACTACTTGCCGCAATAATTCAGTACGCCATCTTGCCGGTACATTAGACAACGGTAACCTGATTGATAATAACTTCCGAGTCGGATGCGATGTCAAAATCATCCTTATCCCCGAATCATCCAATCTCAGCAACTAAAAAATAAAAACTATTTGCAACCCGCAATACGCAATACGAATATTTATGGTGCGAGGAAGGAATCGGTATCGCTGGAGGGAATTTCAGTACCCTGGTATATATGGGTGTTCTGAAGCGTGAATATATCATCCATTTCGGCGCCGAGCCGGCGGGTTTTTACAAATTTCACGCTGCCGTTGCAAAACAAAACATTTTGCCCGCGACGATCGTGATTGATACTGTTGATGCTTGCCAATTCTTCGTCCAGCTTTAGCTTAAAGGAAATAGCATTTTTAGGATGCAGGTTTTCAAAAAGAGGATTTAAATCTGACATCAGAACTGTTCGTCCGGGTTGGCTTTGGCTTTTGAGTTTATCGCACATTATTCTGAAGCTGTAGGTAATATGCTTCCTGTCGGGAAAATCGTTATATTGTAAGGGGTCATATTGTATTAGCTTTTTTGGCAGTTTCGCCGGACAGATAAAAAAGGCCGGCTCAACGTAATTGTTTTTAACCAGAAGCCAGATATGGCGGGTATTGGATTGATTTTCCTTGCCCTGGTCGCCTACCTTCCACCACGGAGCACCGGCTGCAGTTGCAACGTACGGCATTTGGCCGTCATGGTCGAAGCGGTAGTTGTTCAGCCCCTGCCATATTTGCGACAGGCCCAGTTGGCATTTGCTCTGGTAGTATTTTTGACGAACGAACCTGAATGATGGAACAAAAATCCCCGCCACAAACAGAACCACTGCTGCAATGGCAGCTACTTCGCTGAAGTTTCGCCAGAACCAGCTTTTTGTGGTAACTTTGCCTGCTTGTTCGGCAGCAAGAAGCTGCTCGAGTTGAAGTTGACTTGAGCGTGCGGCATTATTGAGTCGCAGGATGGTGCTCTCGGCCAGGTCGTCCGGACAGGATTCGGCCTCCAGATTTGCGAGTGGTGAAAGGGCGGCCTTGAGTTCTGAGTGAATTTCAGCGGCTTCTTCGCTGGAAGATATCAGCCTGCAGACTTCGTCGGCCTCGGCCTGTGATGTCAAGCCCATACAATAATCAAATAATAGCTGTTTTTGGTACTCACTTAACGAAGTCATTTACTTTTCTTACTCTTGAATGCAGCCTTGTAGTCCTCTGCAAAACGCCCTACGGCCGTATGCAGTCTGCTTTTAACTGTTCCAATGGGTATACTCAAAATCTGGGCCATTTGTTTGTAAGAAAATTTGTTAAAATAGGCCAAAATTAAAATTTCGCGAAGATTTTCCGGCATATCCGCTATAATCTTTCTAACCTGTGAGGCGGTTTCGCCCTTTATTAATTCTTCATAAGGCCTCGTTTTGTCGGCAATTAGGGTATTCAGCATATCGCCAAAAGACATTTCTTCCGGTTCTGACACTGTGCCTATAGGCATAGCGGCGGTTCTTTGCTTTTTACGGAGGGCATCCTTGGCTTTGTTTGCGGCTATTGTGAACAGCCAGGGACGTAAAGGCCGGCTGGTATCATAACTTTCACGACTGTTAAATAATTGCAAAAAGGTCTCCTGAAAGACGTCTTCAACGAGGTCATACTGATTTAAGAACCGCCTTAAAAACACATATAGACCGTTTTTATAACGGTTTACGATTTCACGGAAAGCGGCCTCATCGCCGGCTGCATAGCGGGCGAAAAGGTCGGCATCACTCTGGTTGTTCGAGACATTCTTCATAGTTTGAAAATAAGTAAAAACCGTTCGTAATATCGTCATTTTACGTGATTCGAAGGTAAATATAAATGTCTATTTGTGGAAATTTGCGTGTACCAGCCGGGCTTTCCGCTTTGTTTAGCCCCGCAATTTATTGCAGGGTTGTTTAGCCGTCGCCGCCCACGGCGACGCTCTTTGTCACCCTGAGCGAAGCGTACCGTAGTCGAAGGGTCTGTAAAAAAATGGTCATTGCGAGTCCTGCGCAGCAGGCCGTGGCAATCTCAGACCAAATAATCATTAATCGATTATCAATTGAAAGGCCGTTTTCCCTTTCCTCCGAAGCCGGATTATATTTATAAAAAAAGATTGAGAAATAATCATAAACCGTTATAATTGCAGCCAAAGCGATTGGAGAGCAGCAGCGGACAGATTAATTCAATAGCTTCAGGATGATTGATTATTTATTGAGGTCGTACGGAGAAATTAAGTTTTTTAAGCGTTTAAATGGGAAATCTCAGATTAAGATGGTTTTAGAAAAATGAAAGGCGGTTTAAAATTATGAATTCGTTAACGAAAACAATTAGCATTATTGTATTGCTGGCGATTGTTTCAACCGTCGGTGCGAGCCCGATTTTATTGGTAAACGATAATGACCCAACTAATCCGATTTTTGACCTTCCCGGAAATGAGAAGATAGAAATTACGATTAAAGATGATGGAAAAACTGAAAAGACAGATTACAAAATTAAGACAACAGAAGAAGCGGAGCTTGTTCTATTGTCTCAGCCTGATGAGCCAAAGAAGTATTTGTTGAAACTACCTGAAGGAAATTCCTTGGCTATTGTGGATCTGTATTCTGCGACGGAGCACCTTTATCAATTGGTTGTATTTTACATCGCCGAACAAGATATCACAACTTTTTTTGGTATTGATAAAGAGATGCTCGACGCGATGTATGCTGAACTGGCTAAGAGAGAGGCTGAGTTGTTGACTGCTGAAGCGGATAGTGTAGAAGCTACAGCGACTGAAAGTATGCAAGAATTAATTATGGATGATTCTGAAGGAGGCATGGCAATGTTTATGGAAGGTTATGACTTAGTTTTTAATGGGGTCAATAAGTATACCGATCCATGTTCATATTCGGGTCTATCTATCCTTGTAACTGAGGATGGATATGTCGCCTTCAATAAATTAACTCTTGAAAACTGCACTGTAGATGTGAATGGTTTTATGGAACTCAACTCGGATGTTAATCTTGTTGACGCAACAATCAACGTCCTTGGCAATCTTAAAGCTAAGGAAGGGATAACCATAACTGAAACAGGAGTATCAAGCATTATCGCTAATGGAGATTCTCTCAATGCAGGAGAAATAGCACTTGATGGCAAATTGTTTAACCGAATTAGGGTTTACTCAGATAATGTAGCAACTGACGCAGAGTTCATTATCGTAGAAGAAGAATCTTCGCATAATTCAACTATAAAATATCTGATTTTTTTGGTGGTTGGTGCAATGTCCAGATATACAACAAACGATTGACTTCCGGAATCGTAGGCTGCCGTTTCTTTGGTGCTGACTATGGCGTGTACCAGAATGGTATAGATGAATTAACTGATTTGAAGTTTTGCTTCTTCTACTGGAATTACCTCTCTATATACCTTGGTATAGACGATTGTTGGACTAATGAAGTCGAGTTTCTAATGGATAACGTGGTTATTGACAATAATTTTGAAAATCCTTCGTATGGTATTGTAATGTCGGGTTGGCAGTCCATACCTGATTACAGTACCTTAAGGATACAAAATTCAATAATCACAAATAGCTACTGTGGTTGGCTTATCGACTTTGACACTTCTTTCTACCCACCAGTTATGTCGAATCTCGCATATTACGGGAACTACTATGATGACAATCTTGGTAGTTCTGGATTCCAAGTAAATCCAATGTATCTTGCCCAAAGTCCGTTTGTTACTCCATCAGATCCAAATGGATGGCTATACTTCACTGATCCTTGTAGTCCTGTTGCAGACGTGAATGTTGGTGATTTATGGCAGAGTGCTCCACAGCAGTTGCTGACTTCAATATATGAGGATGGCACTCCCCGGGACAATAAAGGTATTGGATTCGGTATGCCAATTCCTCTGAGCTATGCTACCCCAGTAGGCGAGCTTGCTTGCGATATACATTCGGATGGTATAGTGAATTTTAGAGATTTTGCAGAATTTGCGGCAGATTGGGGCTTTACTGGAACTTCAGCTGCAGATTTTGATGAAGATGGAACAGTTGATGTCAATGATCTCAATATTCTGAGTCAAAACTGGCTTCAAACCAGCTACATCGAGCCAAATGTAACTGACAACGGAGACTACCTTACTTTGACTTGCCAAGAAGTCAATGACGTGAATCTGAGTGATTTTGCTATCTTCCTTGATGGAGAATATATTGCAACAAGAGATGTTGTTGAATATCCTGAGCTTTTGATTGACAAGATGAAGAATTCGGGTGGTGTTCTCAATATAAAAGAAGTAGCCAAAGGGGATAACAGTAAACCCTACGTTACTGCCAACGTAGCTGTTTCATTTGACGCTCCTTATAAATGGAATATATTGGTCAGAGCTTTTTGATCCATGCAACTATTTCGTTGTAAAAGGAGATGTAGCAGATGGTTATACAGCCACAATAAGCATCAAAGACATGGATAACACTATCCTTTGGTCAGATGATTTTTCCGATGATTTCATTTGTCTAATCGAACCGAACACTTTTTCCGACGAAATTAACTATACTGTAGCATATTCAACTAGTGGTTCATCCGGCAGCGGTTCTACATTAGCACTTGGGGGCAAACCCACAAATAGGACAGCAGGATTGATACTCTGTATGCTTTCTAACGGCATGACAGAGGGAAGCGGCATTACTGATACAGGAACCTGTCGCTATGCCGCTAAAATGTGGAAGGGAAATGGCGTAAAACCTATCACTTTATTGGGTTTTGGTGAACATAATCAAGTCAATTTGGAGATGTTCAAAAAGGTCTTTTATAAATACCGTAGTATACGGTATTTGCACATTAATTCTCATGGCGACCATGAGACTGATGGAGCAGGATTTTTTGGGTTCGATGTTCCGAGAACCACATTTAAGTTTAATGATGGAAAGTGGCCCAGCCATAATTCCCGGATATGGACAGACCGCGGATTAGATGTGCCTGAAGAATATGAATACCTTTCTAAAAGCCTGGAAAAACATTACTGCCTTGCACAATTTCCATTTAAAAATGACCAGCTCAGGATTGTTGTCTTAGAGCCTTGCTATGCGCTTCGGAATATTGCTACCGAGGATGCTTTCAAATTAGTTACATATGTAGATGGAGCATATCAGTGGGAAGTAGATAATAACCAGAATGCCCATTATCTATATCCTTACAGCGATGTCTGCTTTGCATTTAATGTACGTAGCAGCAAGCAGATGATATTGGGTTCTGGGGAGTTAGTTGTTAAAGGTAGTATATGTCCGTATTTTGCCAGATTTATTAACGCTTTTTGGTATGGGCTTGGTGAAGAAAACCTTAGTGTGTATGATTCCTTAATGGATTGGGCGATACCTGTTGCAAGCATAGATGTGATGGAGCAGTTTAGGACCAGAGGAGCAGGTATCCAATCTACTATTTACTTAAAAACTAATCCATGATTTGCGGAGCTTAAAAGATGAAAACCATCCTAGCCATAATAAGTGTGTTCTTTGTTTTTTCCATTACCGGCTGTTCATCTAAACCGGAATATGTAGAGCTTAACAGGGAAAATATAGCAAACCTTAATCCTTGTAAAGTAAAAGAAATATGTATTGTCTCTCACTCTCACAAGCCAGGTATGTTATTTTACAGCTATGACTTTCCTATCAAAAATCCTGAAAAGATTAAAATAATTATTCAAACTATACAGGATGCAAACCAACTCGAAGATTATTACAGGAATGTCCTTTGGCCGTGGCCAAATCCTCAAGGATATATTCGGGACCCAAATCAAAGTGAACGTGCACTCAGGAATAGCCGCAGAGCCATTATCTTCAAGACCCGAAAAGCGAGATATGAAACGCAGATTGCATGGGACGATAAATCGGTTTACGGATTTTGGTGGCAGTCCTCTGAGTTGTCAAAGAGTTTCAAAAAATGGAATCTATTTGAGGATATATCTAAGGCTGATCCAAATTGGCCCCCTCCTGACTGGATAAAGAATCCACCGCCAGAAGGAGCACCATATGACCCCAATCTCATTAACCTGGACCCTAAATATATTCCTTTCCATTGAAAATTTCCATATTTTTTAATCGATGAAAACTAGGGACACAGTCACCTGTTTCAAATATATTGTAAATAATAGGGGACGTTTAAATAATAGGAATAATAGGGGACGTTTACCTATTAGGGAGAATTAAGGTGTCCGGCCATATTTCGTTTTTCGGGCCACGTGCCACGAGTCACGAATTACTATACCCAAACCCGCAATTTCGTTTTTTAAACCGCTACTCACCAACCGTTATACTTCTTCTACCCATAAATTTAAGAATTGTCAACCATTTTCC
>CAZECQ010000133.1:0-7393 GCA_964510545.1 uncultured Pirellulales bacterium
CCGGATTGTCATCGGCCAAGTGTACAAATGAGGACAACTACGTCTTCCAGAAATTTATCCGTGCCGCCATCGGCACAAACAATGTTGACCATTGTGCCCGCCTTTGTCACGCATCAACGGTTGCCGGGCTTGCAAGAGCCTTCGGCAGCGGAGCTATGACAAATTCTATCGATGAACTGAAAAACTCGCGATGCATATTTGTGATTGGCTCGAATACCACCGAGGCGCATCCGGTAATTGCCCTTAGCATAAAAGAGGCGGTGGTTAATAACGGCGCAGAGCTGATAGTGGCTGACCCGCGTGCGATTGACCTTGTACGTTTTGCCGCTCTGCATATCGCACAAAAACCCGGCACAGATGTTGCGCTTATCAATGCGATGATGAATGTCATAATAGCTGAAAAGCTGCTCGACAGTGACTTCATAAATGACCGGACCGAGGATTTTGCTGACTTAGCCGAAGCAGTAAAGGATTTTACGCCTGAAATGGCTGCGGAAATCACCACAATACCTGCCGAAAAAATTCGCCAGGCCGCCAGAACCTACGCCAGTGCATCGACGGCAAGTATTATTTACAGCATGGGCATAACTCAGCACACCACCGGAACAGACAACGTGCTCAGTCTTGCAAATCTCTCTATGCTGACCGGCAACGTCGGCTTCGAATCAACCGGTGTCAATCCTCTTCGAGGCCAGAATAATGTCCAGGGCGCCTGCGACCTCGGGGCCTTGCCGAATGTTTACCCGGGGTATCAATCGGTGGAGGACCCTGCCATAAGGGCAAAATTCGAAGCCGCCTGGGGCAAAGAGCTTTCCCCGACCAAGGGCCTTACTGTTGTTGAAATAATGCACGCAATTGAACAGGGCAAAATCAAGGCATTATATATGATGGGAGAAAATCCCGCCCTTTCGGACCCGAACCTCAACAGAACCAGGGATGCTCTTGCAAAAGTTGATTTCCTTGTCTCTCAGGATATATTCCTCACCGAATCGGGCGAGTATGCTGATGTTGTTTTACCTTCTGTTTGTTTCGCTGAAAAAGATGGAACATTTACAAATACCGAGAGGCGCATCCAGCGGGTCCGAAAAGCTGTTCCTCCGCCTGAAGGTGCTCGCAATGACTGGGAAATTATCTGTGCCGTGGCAGCTCAGATGGGCTATCCAATGGGATATGATGGCGCTGATAAAATAATGGATGAAATAGCTTCTGTCTCACCTATTTATGGCGGAGTATCCTTTGACAGGATTGAATCAGTAGGGCTGCAATGGCCCTGTCTCGACAAAGACCATCCCGGCACAAAGTACCTGCACAAAGGAAAATTCACCAGGGGAAAAGGTAAATTCCACACCGTAGAGTTCAAACCACCCGCTGAGGTACCCAGCAAAGAATACCCGTTTGTGCTCTCGACCGGCAGGCAGTTATATCAATTCCACACCGGCACACTAACGAGAAAATCAAAGGTCGTCAACCAGGTTTCGCCCACCGGCTACGTAGAGATAAACACCGAAGATGCCAAAAAAATTAAAGTTGTCGACCGCCAAAGCGTTGAAGTTCTCACCCGTCGCGGCAAAGTTACCACGCAGGCAATGGTAACCGATAACATCCAAAAAGGCTGGCTCTTCATGCCGTTCCATTTCTCCGAAGCCCCTGCCAATATGCTCACCAATGATGCTCTGGACCCAATAGCCAAAATTCCCGAATACAAGGCCTGCGCAGCAGCGATTCGAAAAGTTCAGACAACCAGTTAAATGAGTGGGACATCCCGGATCGCCGGTGCCAAGATTGCTTTCCCTCCCCTTGCCTAAGTCCCGCTTATCGCGGCGAAGCCGGGCACCAATTACAACTTTCTTTTAAATAATCCTTGCAAAACTTTCAAAATGTGTTACAATTATCCTAAATACAAGCAGTGGAGGCAAATGCGGCTTTATTCGCCTCTGTAGGGCTTTTGACGAGTTGTTATCTTCAAAAGCAGGAGAAAAATATGAAAAGAAAATCAAATCTTTTGGCGGCGGTTGTTTTTGAATGCTTATTAACCGTCACAATAGCAGCAGCTGGCGGTCCGTCCGCTGAATATAAAAAGACCTTCGGGGGAAGTTATATCGACTGGAGTTCTTCTGTCCATCAGACCAGCGATGGGGGATATATCATTGCTGGACGTATTTGGTCCTATGGAGCAGGTGCCTGTGATGTATGGCTTATCAAGACATATGCTGCTTATACTACCTGCGGTGGTGACCTTGATGCAAATAGTATAGTTAATCTTGACGACCTTAACATACTTATCGGTGACCTTACCCTTGCCGAGATGGATACGGGCAGGACAGGTCTGTGGACGATTCTTCCGAGCGAGACGATAACAGGCGGCTACTGGAGGAGCTGCAGCGATATGGATTCTGATGGTGACATCGACCTTGCTGACCTGAACCGCTTGATTGGTAACCTGACGTGGGAAAAAATTACAGTTGGTAACTGGTACTATCCGTGTGGAACGTATGCCCCATAGCGACTATGGGCAAAGCCGCAAAAAAAACCGATGCGGACGGCAAGATTCGCACTAACCACCAAACAAAATCTGACAAACACATTCCTTCTGTCTTGTGTCTTTTTTCTTTGGTCTTAATCCTCATTCCGGCCTCCGCCAGCACTTCACAATTTACATTTACTGGTTACCATTTACTATTTCCCTGCCATTTCCTGCCCTTTCTGACACTGATGAACTGAGGGTTACAAACGTACTGTTTTTTAATAAAAAATAACTTGATATTTGAAACTATTTTTTTACGATTTGTCCTAAGAGCCCCTAAGGCAATTCGTTCTATTGATTCTGTATATGCGTATGTGTGACGTATTCTGATGGCTCTCGATTCCAATTGCTGATTTGAAGCTTAAGAATGTTAAACAGAAAACCGTATTTTATTTGTCTAATCATCGTTTTATTATCGATAACAACGTTTTCTTCCTGCACGGGCAGGCAAGCCGCAGAACTATTTTTGAAGGAGTCGAAAGGAAAAATGAACATTCAAAAACAGCAATTTGGCCGAACGCCCGAGGGGCATAATGTTGAACTTTACACCCTTACCAATTCTAACGGCCTCAGGGCAAAAATAATGACGTATGGTGCTATCGTAGTCTCGCTCGATGTCCCCGACCGCAGCGGTAATCTTGCCGATATTACGCTTGGGTATGACACTCTGGCCGAATACATTAAGGCTAATCCTTATTTTGGCGCCGTCGTTGGGCGATATGGTAACCGTATTGCCAACGGAAAATTCGAACTCTATGGAATCGAGTATAAACTGGCGGCAAACAACGGCCCGAATCACCTCCACGGCGGAATCAAAGGATTTGACAAGGTCGTATGGAACGCCGAAGACTTCAAAACAAAAGAAGCTGTCGGCCTGAAGTTGACATATCTTAGCGCCGATGGCGAGGAAGGTTACCCCGGCAATTTACAATGCAGTGTAACTTACACTCTTACGGACAATGACGAACTAAAAATCAGCTATGATGCCCGGACGGACAAAGCCACACCAGTCAACCTGACACACCATAGTTATTTTAATCTTGCAGGCAGGGGCACATCTGACATCTTGAACCATGAAATGATGCTTAATGCAGACGCTTTTACTCCTGTCGATGAGGGCCTTATACCCACCGGCCAATTGCTCTCTGTCAAAGATACCCCTATGGATTTTACTGCGCCGACATCAATCGGCGTAAGAATTAACCGTGATTATCAGCAGCTTAAATATGGCAAAGGTTATGACCATAACTGGGTGCTCAATAGCAATAATGACGGCTCGCTTGCCTTGGCCGCGCGTGTTTATGAACCCGGCAGCGGACGTGTTATGGAAATTCACACCACCGAACCCGGAATTCAGTTTTATTCAGGTAACTTCCTCGATGGCAGCAATGTTGGAAAGGGCGGCAAAGTTTACAAACACCGTTACGGCTTTTGCCTCGAAACCCAGCATTTCCCCGATTCGCCGAATAAACCTGATTTCCCCTCGGCAATCCTTAATCCGGGACAGAAATATACGCATGTTACCGTTCACAGGTTCTATACGCGATAGTTTTGAGCAGGCCCTTTTGGATAAACATTACTTGCATAAACACGGCAAAGATGTTTATTATGGCCAGGACTAATTTTATTTTCTTAAACTGTTTTTATATGGGCTTATAATGCATGTATATATTAGGCTATGACATCGGTAGTTCTTCTGTAAAAGCCACTTTAATGGAGGCTGAAAGTGGCAGGGCGGTCGCATCAGCTGCTTCCCCAAAAAAGGAGATGGAGATAATTGCACCAGCCCCGGGCTGGGCCGAACAGGACCCCGAAATTTGGTGGAAGAACGTCAAACTGGCAACAGCCCACATTAAATCCACCGTTTCCTTTGACCCTAATGACATCAAGGCAATAGGAATTTCTTACCAGATGCATGGACTGGTTATAGTCGACAAAAATCAGCATCTGCTCAGACCGGCGATAATCTGGTGTGACAGCAGGGCGGTTGAAATTGGCAATAAGGCGGCTCAGGATATTGGACAGGAAAAGTGCCTGCAGCGGTTACTTAACTCACCCGGCAATTTCACCGCCTCGAAACTAAAATGGGTTATGGAAAATGAGCCCAAGCTGTACAGCAAAATACACAAGGCAATGCTGCCCGGCGATTACATCGCTATGCGAATGACAGGACAAATAAAAACCACACCTTCCGGATTGTCGGAAGCTATTATGTGGGATTTTCAAAAACAGCAACTGGCCGAACTCTTGCTCGATTACTATGGCATTGATAGAGACTTACTCCCCGGCGTTGTGCCGACATTTTCAATTCAGGGTGAGCTGACCGGAGAAGCAGCCGATGAATTAGCTTTGAAAGCGGGAGTGAAAATAACATATAGGGCCGGCGACCAGCCGAACAATGCTTTCTCTCTAAATGTTTTAAATCCCGGCGAGATAGCTGCTGCGGCTGGAACCTCGGGCGTGATTTACGGAATAAGCGACAAAACTAATTATGACAGCAAATCAAGGGTCAATACTTTTGTGCATGTAAATCACACCCGCGAACTGCCGAGATATGGCGTGCTTTTGTGTGTTAATGGCACGGGAATTTTGAACAGTTGGTTGCGCCACAATATTGCTGAGGAACTGACTTATACTCAGATGAATGAGTTGGCGGAACAGGCCCCGATTGGCTGCGACGGACTTGTAATTCTCCCTTACGGCAATGGTGCTGAAAGAACGCTGGACAATTCAAATATTGGTGCGCTTGTTCAGGGGTTAAACTTTAACACTCATAACAGAGCGCATCTGCTAAGGGCCGCCCAGGAGGGCATTGTATTTGCGCTGAATTACGGCCTGGGGATAATGCGGGATATGGGTGTACAGATAAGGACTGTTCGGGCCGGTAATGCGAATATGTTTTTAAGTGGCTTGTTCAGCAGGGCCTTTGCAACTGTTACCGGCTCTGTCGTAGAGCTGTATAACACCGATGGTTCACACGGTGCCGCAAGAGGGGCCGGTATCGGAGCGGGTATCTACAGCAACTACGAAGATGCCTTTGTTGGATTGGAATGTGAGTGCATAATTGAACCGAATAAAAATATCGAGCCGGCTTACAGAAACGCTTACGAAAAATGGCTGAATGTCCTCAAACAAACTTTGAACAGGAGAAACGAAAATGAATAAAACGACTTTTGGAGTAATTGTTGGAAACAGGGGTTTTTTCCCTGACGTATTGGCAAAGCAGGGACGAAAAAACATACTTGAGGTGCTCAGGGGAAATGGCTTCGGCGTCGTGGCCTTATCGATGCAGCAGACCAAATATGGTGCGATTGAGACCTTTGCCGATGCTAAAAAATGTGCAGCACTTTTTGCACAAAAGGCCGACCGGATTGACGGCATAATTGTTACCCTCCCGAATTTCGGCGACGAGAAAGGCGTTGCGGAGACCATCAAACGCTCAGGCCTTAATGTACCGGTTTTAATTCACGCCGAGCCCGACATCGCCGACAAAATGACCCTGGCAGACAGGCGGGATTCTTTCTGTGGTAAAATCAGCGTCTGCAATAATCTCCGACAGGCCGGCATCTCATACACCCTCACAACTTCACACACCCTGAAGGTTACATCCGCCCAATTCCGGAAGGAATTGGATGATTTCGCTTCGGTGTGCAGAATTGTTAAAGGCCTCAAAAATGCAAGGTTTGGTGCTATTGGCGCCCGCACCGGCGCATTCAATACCGTGCGCTACAGTGAAAAAATCCTCGAACTTTCAGGCATAGCGGTCGAGACTATAGATTTATCTGAAATACTTGGGGCAGTTGCACTGCTTGGAGATAACGACAGGGCGGTTAAGAGAAAATTAAACGCCATTAAGACATACATTCCAACCCGGTCGGTTCCGCCGGATAGGCTTCTGAAGATGGCCAAATTTGGTTACGTAGTGGATAGATGGGTCAGGGAAATGGCGCTTGACGGCACGGCTCTTCAGTGCTGGACCGCACTTGAGGAATTCTTTGGAATAGTCCCCTGCGCCCTTATGAGTATGATGAGCGAGTCACTTCTCCCTAGCGCCTGCGAAGTTGATATTACAGGTTTGTTAGCTATGTACATCCTGCAATTGGCTTCCGGCACGCCAAGCGCACTTCTGGACTGGAACAATAACTACGGCTCCGACCCTGACAAATGTGTCTGTTTCCATTGCAGCAATCTGCCGAAGTCATTCTTTAAAACTGCAAAGATGGATTATCAGCAGATTATCGCCACTGCGATGGGCAAAGACAATACTTACGGCACTGTTATCGGCAGGATAGCCGCCGCAAAAACCACCTTCTGCAGAACCACTACCGACGATACCGCCAGCGTTATAGGGGCTTATGTAGGCCAAGGTGAATTTACGAATGATAAGCTCGATACTTTCGGCGGTTACGGAGTTATGAAAATCCCGAATTTACAGCTTCTGTTACAGTATATCTGCAGGGCCGGTTTTGAGCATCACGTTGCCGTAAACATTTCGCAAAAAGCTGATGCAATTGCCGAAGCTCTTGATAATTATATGGGCTGGGAGGTTTACCGGCACAGATAAAATGCAAATTTTACTACAGTGTTCACGAAAAGAAATTTCCCCGCTTGTCACGGCGTAGCCTCTGGCGAAGCCGGATTTTGTCCGCGAATTACGTAACATTTACAATTCCGAGCGAGCCCGAAAGGCCGAGCCGAGGAATCTATTAAAAACAAATGGCGGTATACGTCAGGTATTTCACTGCTGGCCCTGCGCCCTCATCGCAACAATCAATAAAAAAACAAGCTCTGCCCTTGCCGGAGCTTTCCGCTTCGTTTAGCCCCGTTGCTTGCGACGAGGGCAATTAACTATCTTGAGGCTGCTTAGGG
>CAZECQ010000134.1:0-7329 GCA_964510545.1 uncultured Pirellulales bacterium
GGCAGGGCGGAGCCAAATGGGCTGGAGGCGAATTTGCCGGAGTTGGATTTGCCGGTTGCAAAAGCTGCGATAATCATCTGTGAGAATATGATTGACGACGGGCTGTACAAATCCATCCAGCGGAGAACTCAAACAGCACTTGATTGGGGTGCGACATACCTGATATATGAGATAAGCACTTATGGGGGATTGGTTAAATCAGCAGATGATATATCGAAATACTTAATACTCGACGTAAGCAAAAAAGCCCATACAGTTGCCTATGTAACTACCGAGGCGATATCAGCCGGTGCGATGATAAGTGTCTCCTGCCAGGATATAATAATGCTCGAAAACACAACTATAGGCGATTGTGCGCCGATAATAATTTCACCCGGTGCAAAGCTTGAGGGTGTCGAGCGGGAGAAACAGGAAAGCTTTATTCGAGCGGCTTTTGACCGGGCGGCAGAGGCAAACAAGTATCCGCAGGCACTTCTTAGGGCAATGGTAACAATGCAGATTGAAGTGTATCGAGTCAAAAATCTCAAAACCGGCAAGCCTGAATTTATTGAGAGCATCCGCCTGTCGGAAAAAGACCCAAATGAATACGACCTGGACAACAAGGAGTTAATCGTTGAAAAGGATAAGATATTAACACTGACGGCCTCAGACGCTTTTGAATACGGTATAGCAAGGGGGGTAGTCAAAGACAGGGCAGGGGCGCTTGAGTTTTTAGCCGGCCGTGACGGTGTGGCCTTTACCTCTGAAACAATGGTGCTTGAGACCATGTGGTCGGAAGAGATGGTTCGATGGCTGAATTCGCCTGCGGTGATGGGCATACTTGTTATGCTTGCGATGTTAGGGGTGTATGTAGAGCTTAATTCACCGGGGGTCGGTCTGCCGGGGCTGGTAGCGGTTATATGTATTGTGATTATCATCGGCAGTAAATACCTTACCGGAATGGCAAACTGGATTGAGGTGGCGTTATTTATAGTTGGTTTGGGCCTGTTGATGGTGGAGATTTTCATTCTTCCCGGGTTCGGAATTGCAGGATTTTTAGGGATAGTCTGCATATTAGCGGGGCTGTTTGGGATGCTTATCAAAAATCCGCCGGATAGGTTACCCTGGCCGCAAACGCAACTTGACTGGCAGTTGTTTACAGATGGGATTCTTGGGATGTCACTTGGATTCGTGGGATTTGTCATTCTAGCGTGGCTGCTGGCGAAGTATCTGCCTAAGCTGGAGTTTCTCAGCGGCCTTACTCTTATGCCGGCATTGGCAAAGCAGGGCGATGAAGTGGAGATTAATCTGACCGCTCCGGTGATGGGTGAAACAGTAAGTGTAAAAGTTGGTGACATTGGCGAAGTGGTCTCGACGCTGAGGCCGGCGGGAAAAGGGAAATTCGGCCAGGCGATAGTCGATTGTGTAGCTGTAGCAGAATTTCTTGACAAAGGCGCCAGGATTGAGATAATTGAAATTCACGGCAACAGAGTGGTAGTTCGGGCAATGGAAGACTGAATCGAAGGGTAGCTTAGAAAAGTTGCGAGGTAATGCTTTTAAGAGGACTAAACTGATGGATTGGTGGCTTGTTTTTGCAGTTTTTCTGTTTTTCGTTTCAGCCGCTTTGATAATAGCTGAAGTATTTGTACCAAGCGGCGGTTTGATAAGCGTTTGTGCTCTGGCGTGCCTGATTGGCGGGATAGCGATATTTTTCCGTCACAGCGTAACGACCGGCTGGGTAGGTATAATCATTGCCATTGTGATGATACCATCGATTGTGATAATTGCTTATAAGATATTTCCCAGGACGAAATTTGGTAAAAGTGTTACGCTTTCGCCGCCACAGCGTGAGCAGGGCGATGCGATACCAGATACAAATGAACTAAAAAAGCTGCTGGGCGCCGACGGTGCGGTGCTTACGCCGCTTCGGCCGGTGGGGATGTGCGATTTTTCCGGCAGGAGAATTGAATGTGTGGCCGAAAGCGGCTATGTTGATAAAGGTAAAAAGGTAAAAGTTATCGATGTGGAAAGCACCCGGGTTACGGTTCGTGTAATTGAAGAGAGCTAAATGCAGCACAGGTATGGTTTGTTAACGAAGAAAGATAACGAAAGGGGAATAAATGAGTGACTTGACAAGCGTAATTTTAGGAGCCGGTGAATATACGAATATGCTGGTTACGGCAGTTGGTATTGTACTCTTTATTATTGTATTAGTGGCGTTGTTTCTGTTAGCCAAGTTTTTCAGGTTATGGCTGCAGGCTAAGTTATCGAAGGCCAAAGTTAAATTCTCCGAGCTTATCGGGATGTGGTTACGCAAGGTTAATATCCACACGATAGTTCTGAGCAAAATAACCGCAGTTCAGGCAGGTCTGACTTTGACTACTCAGGATTTGGAAAGCCATTATTTGGCACGCGGTAATGTCCCCAATGTCGTGCGGGCACTGATTGCTGCAAACAGGGCAAATATCGAATTGACACTCAAAACAGCTACGGCTATTGACTTGGCAGGGCGCGATATTCTCGAAGCGGTCCAGACCAGTGTTAATCCAAAAGTAATTGACTGCCCTGACCCGCAAAAGGGAAGAGATACCGTTGATGCTGTTGCTCAGGATGGTATCCAGTTGAAGGCAAAGGCGCGTGTTACTGTACGAGCCAACATTGAGAGATTGATAGGCGGTGCGACACAAGAAACAATTATCGCCCGGGTTGGTGAAGGAATAGTTACAACAATTGGCAGCGCTATAACTTACAAAAGCGTTTTGGAGAACCCGGATAAAATTTCCAAGGCGGTTTTGGCAAAGGGGCTTGATGCGGGAACAGCCTTTGAGATTTTATCTATCGATATCGCCGACGTCGATGTAGGCAAAAACGTAGGTGCAGAACTTCAGGCGGCCCAGGCCGAAGCGGATATGCGACGGGCAAAGGCCGAAGCGGAAAAACGGCGAGCTATGGCGGTCGCACGCGAGCAGGAAATGCGGGCAATGGTGGTGGAAAATGAGGCAAAAGTGCCGCTGGCAATGGCTGAAGCGTTTCAGAAGGGTAATCTCGGCGTTATGGACTATTATCGAATGAAAAACATTGTTGCAGATACCTCAATGCGGGATTCGATAGCAAAGCCCGAAAAGAAAGAGTAAAAAACAAAATGAACTATTCTCTGTTTCAAGAAGTTCTTGCCGCCGGCAAAGACGGTGGGGACTGGATGCAGATACTCATCTTCGTTGCGATGGCTGTCATCTATGGTATCAGTACAATTGTTAAATCGAGAGCCAACAAGGCCGAAGATGAAAAGCAGCAACAACAGCAACGAAAGGGCGGTACAGGCTCAGCGAAAAAGGTTCGGCCACAGGTACATCCGCAACGTGTGAAAGCAATCCAGCCTCAACCTGCTCCTTTAGCTAAGAGAGTCGAGGTGAAAAGGGAGAGAGCCATAGGAGAAGCAAAAGCCGAATATGTGAAGGCGCAGGAATTATCGCAGCCAAAGCGGCGAATTTCACCCAAACTTGGTAAGCTACCTGAATTTACCAGCAGGGCCGTGGAGACAGTAGAAGAAATTGTTTCTGAAACAGCCGAAGAGATGCCTGAAGTAACCAGCAAAACTTTTAGAAAACTTGAAAAAAAGTATGCTGCTGGTAAAGCGAAGGCAAAATCAAAAAAAGCCGGCCTGACTTTGCTGGACTTTAGTGAGCGCAGAACTTTAAGGCAGGCTATTCTGCATTACGAGATATTAGGCAAGCCTTTGGCACTTCGTAAGCCGCAAGAATTTTAGATATTAAAACCTTTCAGAAAAACTATAGAAATCGAACACATAGAAAAGTAAACTGGAAGCAACGTCCCATAATATATGTTATGTTTCATTCAGCGATTTTGTTGTGCAAACGGCCCACGTGGTATTTTTGGGGGTTTTAGTATTTCTAAGGTCAAGATGGTCATATTGGCTGCAACTCAATCTGTCGTTTGGCTTTAACTATAAATGCGTTTATTGTACGGCAGGCCCAAATGGCTTGTTTTTGGCTGCCTGATTGGCCGTATCTTCAAGATTGTCCCAAGTGGCGGCGGCTACATCCAACAGGCCCAGATTCTGGAGAACTATCGAAATATTGACCGTTGCTTCTGAATTGGTAAAATTGTCCTCCATAGAGCGCTCAAGATTTATGAGCGAGGATGCGAACTTTATTCTGTCACAGTACAACAATGCGATTTTGTAGTGTAGTGCGAGTGTATCCTTATTGAGGCAATCAGGGCCGATTAACTGTTCGAGAGCAACGTTCTTCTGGTCTGTTTCAAATAGACATACAACCAATTTACTTCTGGCCCTGTTGTAGGTTGGGTTTATATCAAGAGCTGTTTGAAAGGCCTTTAGAGCGTCTGTTGAGCGTCCGACACTCATCATCAAGACACCAATGCGATACAGCAAGTCGGGGTTTTGCGGCTGAAGCTCAATTTGGCGGCGATGTGCAGCAATAACAGCTTCTACTAAATTGTCCGAATTAGTACTGTTGTCAGAGGTTAAAGAGTGTCCGAATCTTATCTTGAACTGCAGGCCAGACGTTTCGGAGAACAGTAATGAAGTGTTTGCTTCAATCGCAGCAGCCAGGGATAAAGTAGCCAGTGCGTCGGAGTTTTTGCCCGCCAGTTTCTGTGCTGTTGCCAAACCAAGATAGGCATCAACGATCTTGTCATTGATTTCAACGGCCTGATTAAACTGCTGTGCAGCAAGCTCGTCGGTATTGTTCTGTAGATACAGCGTTCCAAGCTTAATAGTTGCCTCGAGGAAGTCGGGGCAGATACGAACGGCCTGCTGATATCGAGAAATGGCTTCATCGGTGGCGCCAAGCATCGTAAGCACGTCGGCTTCCCTAGCAATCAAATTTACTTTTTCGGGGTGCTGGTGTAATAAATCCTGAATGTGCTCAAGTGCCTCGTCATGGCGGCCGGAGCTGATTAGCTGTTCTACCTGGTCATCTTCGCTGTAAAAGTTGTCTGGATGTATTAAAATTGCGGTGTTAAACGTTTCAATGGCATCGGTGTGTCTGCCGATGGCCATATACAAATGTCCAAGTATTGCAATGGTTGATATGTCATCAGGATACTCATTTTTAAGCAGTTCATATTCGTTTATTGTTTTTTCGAATTGCCTGTTTTTAAAATAGACGGCGGCAAGGCGCTGTCTTGGGAGCTGAAGATAGTTTTTGAACTTTAGGCAGTCCTGACAAAACTCTACGGCCTGTGCTTCTTTTCCAAGCCGTTCATAACAATAGCCGAGAGTATAAAGTGCCATTGTATTATTCGGCTGGCGCGTATAGACCGAATTTAATTCCTCGATGGCAGCGGGTATATGATTTTTTGACAGACATATTGCTGCAGAAACCATTCGAGCATGAGTGCAGGAGGGATTTTCGAAGAGATAAAGCTTTAGCTGCTCTTGGGCCGATTCGATTTTTTTATCAGCCAACAATTCGATGATTTTATCCATCTGCTGATGCTGGTCGGATTCAATGTTGGTTTGAGTGAGCCTGACGGTGTTCAACCAATGCCATATCAAATCGGTCATATCGACGGTCATCGCCCTGCCGAGAATTTGCAGCAAATTACTCATACTACCCTACTCCTGTCGATTGACTTATTTGCGTTTTCTTCAGTTGTTTCTTTAACTTCTTTTTGTTGCAAACTGTCTGTAAAACGCTATTGAATTTATCGACAATATGCGTAGGTGTGTTAATTGCTACGTTGTTAATTGAGCAAGTAAATATCCATTTTGTGAGGCGTATATGGCGATTGTGTGTGCTGTAGGGATTGTTGGGGTTCTAAAAGCAGGTTTTAGGACTTTGTTGCTTTATGGGGCATAAAATGTGTTTTGGGCGATAAATATGGTAGAACCGGTCTATATAGAACGTTCTTTTTCTGCCGTCCAAATCATTTGAAGTGACCAAAGTTTGTTTTTATGGTGTCAGGTTTGCCTTTTCATTTCCGCAGTGTTCACAAAACGGCAACAGTGAATGGTGGATGTCACCACATTTATCACATTTTCCGTAAAGCCGGGTTCCACACACCGGGCAGGTGTAGAGATGCTGTTCGGCGGAGTCTGCCCCCTGCCCTACCGGTACCAAGGTCTTGTGTTTGCGGCCTGCCGCATATCGCAATGGTCCTATACGAATGGGTTTGCTGCAGATTGGGCAAATATTTTTATCATAAGCTTCCTGGTACTGCTTTATCAGCCAGTCTTTTTTCGGAGAAACAATCCGCTTTAAGAGATAGAACAGCAGTCTAAGAACAATTGCTATGATTACCAACAGCGCTATATATTTGAAGTACCTGCGGGGGAAATATTCATGGGCCACAAGCGAAATCTTCACAAATACGGCGATAAAGAGCGCGTAAATTATCGGGCAGTATGTCCCCGAACGCTTTTTCATAAAAAACCATGCCAGGATTAAGAACACAGGCACCAAGACGGCCAGTTTTAAGGCCGCCAGCTTCAATCGGTGTTTACTCCTCAGGTTGTTATATTCTTTTTGGGCAAGGTGTTGCTGCAGGTCTATTTGTCTTGAAAGAGAGGATAATTCTTTTTCCAGTTGGCGCCGCTGTATAGTCAGGTCGGCAATTTCCTTGTTCAGTGACTGGTACTGTTTTTGGTTCTGGAGAAAGAGAGACTGGTTTTCTGTGAGGGTTTGTTGGTTTTCGGCGGAAAAATCCAAGTTCTTTTCAATGCACTGCTTTTGAATACTCAACAGTTGATTTACAGTATTTTGCAAGCTGTCGGTGCTGTCTTTGAGAATATTGCTCTGCTCCTGCCGGTTTCTTATATTTGCCTTCAACTCGGATAGGTCCTGCTTGAACGATTTTCGTTTTTCGAGGAGGTCTGTATCTACATATTTTGTTTCAATTTTAGAAAGTTCAGGGCCTCTTAAGGAGCCAATATCGTCTGTTACAAAACCGAGCAGCCAAAAGAACAACACCGCAAGAAAAAGACTCAAGAAGATTACGAAAAAGCGCTGTGCCCAGGGGCCTTTGATTTTTTTGCTTTCAGTCATAACAACGCTCCTAATCAGATTTTTCCTTTTGGGTCTGCTCTTCTATCTCGCGTAAATATGCTAATGTCCATTCGAGCTTGTCACTTAGATGCTTAAGCTTGAGCATAGTTTTAACTCTTGTTATAAGTTCGAGTTTGTTGACAGGTTTGCTGACAAAATCGTCTGTTCCGGAATCGAGGCCGCGTTCGATATCGCCGAATTCGGTAAGTGCCGTTATCATAATGATAGGGATGCTATTGGTCTGGGGGTCGTTTTTTATTCTCTTACAGACCTCAAAGCCGCTCATTTTCGGCATCATCACGTCGAGCAGAATCAAATC
>CAZECQ010000135.1:0-7305 GCA_964510545.1 uncultured Pirellulales bacterium
ATCGGACATAGGCACGCTTTTACATAAAATAAGGTGTTTTCAGTGAACGCTTACACAAAAAGGTGAAGGCAATGAGAAAGCGAAATATAAGACTGGCTGTTTCAATAGTCATAATCGTTTTGAGCATATGTTCAATAACTTTAGCAGATGAAAATTCAGCAGAGCATGATGACCATAGTATCAGCTTTTCTGTTTTTACCCTGATAAAAGTTCTTGGTATCTGTGCATTGATCAGTCTGGTCCTAACTTTTCTAACCGGCTTGTTTCGAAAAAGACTCGGAAGAAATTTTTTAAGGGTTCATAGAGTTTTGGCCTCGCTTACAGTTATACTTGCTTTGAGCCATGGAATTACGGTTATGATTGTTTTTTAACCGGTAAAGGATGCTGATATATGAAAAAATCGAAGATAATTACGTTAATAGCTTTGGCAATTATAATCTTTATGGCTGGATATGTTATCAGAGGATGGAAAGTTTCGCACGAAAAACCGGAAGTTCCCATTTCAGCCGTTGCCGCGAAGGACCACCAAAAATGGTGGACGTGTTCTATGCATCCACAGATTCGTCAGCCCAAACCGGGCAAGTGCCCAATTTGCTTTATGGATCTTGTGCCGATAAGTGAGGAAATTGGTACAGCCGCCGTCACGGAGAGACAGATATCATTTTCGCCGGAAGCTGTCAAATTGATGGAAATACAAACAAGCCCTGTCGAACGAAAATTTGTAGAAGCCCAAATACGGATGGTAGGCAAAATCGATTATGACGAGACCAGAGTAAAACATATTACTGCATGGGTGCCGGGACGGATTGATAGATTGTATGTTGATTTTACCGGAACGAAAGTTCTAAAAGCCGACCATATGGTCTATCTTTACAGCCCGGATCTTATCAGTGCCCAAGCTGAGCTGCTTGGGGCCCTTGAGGCTCAGAGACGAATTAAACCTGAAACATCCGAACTTGTAAAACGATCAACGGAAGCAACAGTAGAAGCTGCCAGAGAAAAATTGCGATTGCTTGGATTAACAGAACAGCAGGTTGAGCAGGTCGAAAAGACAGGCCAGCCGACAGACCATATAACTATTAATGCGCCTATGGGCGGGATAGTTATAGATAAGCATGTAAGTGAAGGGATGTATGTAGATACGGGCACGAAAACTTATACCATCGCCGACCTGTCAGAGTTATGGGTAAAACTCGATGCCTATGAGTCTGATATGATGTGGGTTAGATACGGCCAGGAAGTCGAATTTACAACAGAGGCCTATCCAGGCCAAATCTTTAAAGGAAAAATAAGTTTTATATCACCGACTCTCGACCCACAGACCAGGACCATCAAACTGAGGGTAAATGTACAAAATCCCAATGAGAAATTAAAACCCGAGATGTTTGTCCATGCTGTTGTAAAATCCAAAGTCGCTAAAGGCGGACTGGTAATGGAGCCTGATATGGTAGACAAGTGGATATGCCCGATGCATCCTTCTGTGATAAAGGGAACCAATGGAAAATGTGATATATGTGGAATGAATCTGGTAACGACAGAATCACTCGGTTATGTAAAAGCAGAACTTCCTGAGCGAGCACCACTTGTTATACCGGCTTCGGTGCCACTTATAACAGGCAAACGGGCTGTAGTATATGTTCAACTGCCAGACCCTAACAGGCCTGTATTTGAAGGAAGAGAAGTTACTCTTGGCCCAAGAGCAGGTGACTATTATCTTGTTGAACAGGGGTTAAATGAAGGTGATATGGTCGTTACCAATGGTAACTTCAAAATTGACTCGGCTCTTCAGATACAGGCAAAACCCAGTATGATGAATCCAGAAGGACAGATGAGCAAACCGATGCCGGCTGGCCACCATCATTAACGATAAAATAAGACATTAACTATATTCTGAAAGGACAAAAAATGGAAAAAAGAAAAGGACAACTGATTGTGGCTCTGATGCTTATCGCTTTGTTAGCAACAGCAGCATTCTTGCTGGGCGGATGTAAAAAGAAAAGTGAGCCTGCAACACAACAAGCTAATATAGAAGAAGCAATCCAGCAGACAATCTGTCCGGTAATGGAAGGAAATAAAATCAATAAAGATATCTTTGTCGAGTACAAGGGCAAAAAGGTTTATTTCTGTTGTCCTGCCTGCAAAGAGAAATTTCAGCAGGAACCGGAAAAGTATATCTCGAAACTGCCTCAGCTTAATAAATAATAAAACGCTTAATCAATCGGAGCTGACAGATTAAATGCTTAATAAGGTTATACGTTTTTGTCTTGAGAATAAGCTTGTTGTAACACTTATTGTTATTGCAGTTATTTGCTGGGGCATTCTTGTTGCACCATTCGACTGGAAGCTTGCAGACTTACCGAGAAATCCTGTCCCTGTTGATGCAATACCGGATATAGGTGAAAACCAGCAGATTGTATTTACTGAATGGCCGGGCCGGAGCCCTCAAGACGTGGAGGATCAGATAACCTACCCTTTGACTTCGGCTCTGCTTGGGGTTCCGGGCGTGAAAACAATCCGCAGCTATTCTATGTTCGGCTTTTCAAGCATATACATCGTATTCGAGGAAAGCATAGATTTTTACTGGTCTCGCAGCAGGGTTCTTGAAAAGCTCAATTCCTTACCTGCCGGTGCTGTTCCGGAAGGTGTTCAACCGACATTAGGCCCCGATGCCACAGCTTTAGGTCAGATATTCTGGTACACACTCGAAGGCAGGGACAGCAACGGAAATCCAACAGGTGGTTGGGACCTCGATGAATTAAGAAGTATCCAGGATTGGTATGTTCGCTACGGGTTAATGGGCGCAAAAGGTATAAGTGAAGTAGCTTCTATTGGAGGCTTTGTCAAAGAATACCAGATAGATGTTGACCCTGATGCTATGCGGGCTTACGGAGTTGGTCTCGATGATATTTTCATGGCTGTTAAAAATTCCAATATAGATGTTGGCGCTCGAACCATAGAAATCAATAAGGTCGAATATGTAATTCGCGGGCTTGGTTTTGTAAAAAACCTGCCGGACCTTGAGAATACCGTTGTAAAGGTAGTAGAAAATGTGCCGGTGTATATAAAAAACATTGCTGATGTTACTCTTGGCCCAGCTTTGAGACGCGGAGCATTAGATAAAGGCGGAGCTGAGGTGGCCGGAGGTGTTGCAGTTGTTCGTTATGGCTATAATCCTCTCGAAGCCATAAAAAACGTGAAAAAGAAAATCGAAGAGATTTCGCCAGGCCTGCCTAAAAAAAACCTTCCTGATGGAACTATATCACAGGTCAAAATAGTTCCGTTTTATGACCGTACCGACCTTATATATGAAACCTTAGGAACACTTGAAACTGCTCTTACAGAAGAAATTCTGGTTACCATCATTGTTGTAATAGTGCTTGTATTGCATCTTAGAAGCTCGATTTTGATAAGTGCACTGCTGCCTTTAGCTGTCTTAATGTGTTTTATAGCGATGAAGTTGTTCGGTGTAGATGCCAACATTGTAGCGCTTTCCGGCATCGCTATAGCCATTGGTACTATGGTCGATATGGGGATAGTCATTTGTGAAAATATACTAAGACATCTCAATGAAGCAAATCCTGACGAGAATAAACTCGAAGTTATCTACAGGGCAGCAAGTGAAGTTGGCAGCGCCGTTTTGACAGCTGTTTCAACAACTGTGGTTGGTTTTTTGCCGGTCTTTACAATGACAGGTGCCGAAGGAAAGTTGTTCAAACCGTTGGCATTTACAAAAACCTTTGCCTTAATTGCTTCGGTGATAATTGCTTTAACAATTATTCCCCCTGCAGCACATATCCTGTTCACACGAAGATTCAATTTCAAAAAAGTGTCACGCTATATCCTTGGAGTTGCTTTAGCAGTGTGTGGAATAGCTTTGGGTGTCTGGCTCAAATGGTGGATAGGTGCTCTGATTATTGGTATTGGGCTGTACCATTTATTAAAACACAGGCTGCCACAAAAAATAAATTCTTATCTGCCTGTATTGGCAAATATTACTGCGATTCTCATTATTGGATTAATTTTAACACTTCACTGGCTGCCGCTTGGACCAGCGAATGGAACTATCCTTAACTTGATTTTTGTAACGGTGCTGATTGGTGGCCTGCTTATATTCTTCAAAATCTTTCAGTATTTTTATCCCAGGATACTTGGCTGGTGTTTGAGGCATAAGTTAGCTTTCTTGTCGATACCAACGGTAATTATTATCTTAGGCATAATTATATGGTCGGGGCTTGGTAAGGAATTTATGCCGCCTTTAGATGAGGGCTCTTTTCTATATATGCCTACAACAATGCCGCATGCTTCCATCGGTGAGGCTTTGAATGTGCTTCAAAAACAAGATATAGCTTTTCAGTCAATTCCTGAGATAGAATCTGTAGTAGGTAAAATCGGCCGGGCAGAAACACCTTTGGATCCAGCTCCTGTATCAATGGTAGAGACAATTATCAATTACAAATCAGAATATATTTTGGACAAGGATGGGCAAAGGGTTCGCTTTAAATATGACAAAAAGAAAGGTGAATTTGCCCGTGATGAAAACGGCAAGCTCGTGCCTGATAAAAATGGAAAATTGTACCGCCAGTGGAGGGAACATATAAAGACACCTGATGATATCTGGGGCGAAATTGTAAAAGCAGGCCAAATTCCAGGAACCACGAGTGCCCCGAAGTTACAGCCTATAGCTGCTCGTATTGTTATGCTGCAAAGCGGCATGCGTGCACCTATGGGCATAAAAATCAAAGGCCCTGACCTGGAAACAATAGAAAAAATGGGGCTTGAATTCGAAAGACTTTTGAAAGAAGTCCCAAGTGTCGAACCTTCTGCAGTAATAGCAGATAGGATTGTGGGCAAACCATATTTAGAGATTGAAATTGACAGACAGGCTATTGCAAGATATGGCATCAGTATTCGCAAAATACAGGATGTCATAGAAGTAGCCCTCGGCGGAAGAAGAATTACTACTACCGTTGAAGGCAGAGAGCGTTATCCCGTACGTGTACGCTATATGCGGGAACTTCGTGACACCATAGAGTCTATGGAAAAAATCCTTGTACCCGCATCAAACGAAGCACAAATACCACTTATCCAGTTAGCAGATATACGTTATGTTCGAGGTCCTCAGGCAATAAAAAGCGAAGATACTTTTCTTGTTGGTTACGTACTCTTCGATAAAAAGGAAGGTTTTGCCGAAGTTGATGTCGTTCAGCAATGTCAAAAATTTCTGAAAGAAAAAATCGATGCGGGCCAGCTTACTATACCAGCGGGCATCAGCTATAACTTTGCAGGCAGTTATGAAAACCAGATTCGTGCACAAAAAACGCTTATGATAGTGGTTCCACTGGCATTGTTTATCATTTTTATGATTCTATACTTCCAATTTAAATCTACTATCACAAGCCTCCTTGTTTTCTCTGGAATTGTTGTGGCATGGGCAGGCGGCTTTCTAATGATATGGTGTTATGGCCAGGACTGGTTTCTGAATTTCAGTCTTTTTGGAATTTCGATGAGAGAACTTTTCCAGATTCATCCTATCAATATGAGCGTTGCAATATGGGTTGGATTTCTGGCACTATTCGGAATTGCTTCGGATAACGGAGTGCTGATTTGTACATATATAGAGCAAAGATTTAAAGCCGGTCAAATCACAGACAGAGAGCAAATCCGCGAAAGAATAATACAGGCATCTCAAAGGAGAATTCGTCCTGCCCTTATGACAACTGCCACAACAATACTTGCCCTGATTCCTGTTCTCACTTCAACAGGTCGAGGCTCAGATATTATGGTGCCGATGGCAATTCCCTCTTTTGGCGGTATGACTATACAGATATTGACTATACTGGTTGTTCCTGTTTTATACAGCCTGATTAAAGAGTCAGGACTAAAAAGAAAGGTAGCTTAGCTGAATGCAAAAAGACCCTGTTTGTGGAATGAAAGTTAATGAAAAGACTGCTACCAGCCTTGTCTTTAATGGGCAGACACACTATTTTTGCAGCTTGCGATGTTTGGAAAAATTTGCATCAGAAAACAATATCCCCGCTGAAGAAATCGTTTCGTGTCAGATTCCCCCAAAAACTTCTTTCTACAAAAACAAAACAATCATTGTTTTTTCGGTTTTGATTATAATTATTTTGTTGTCTTACATATTTCCGATTCTTCTGCCATTTAGAGAATCACTGGTAATGTATGCAAAAAAGATATGGTGGGCGGTATTGTTAGGTCTGTTTTTGGGAGGGATAATAGATAATTACGTGCCCAGAGAGTATATATCCATCATACTGGCAAGGCCTAAAAAATGCACAATTTTTTACTCGGTGATACTCGGTTTCTTTATGAGTTTCTGTTCGCATGGAATTCTGGCTTTATCAATACAACTTCACAAGAAGGGCGCATCCAATTCATCAGTGGTTTCTTTTCTTCTCGCAAGTCCCTGGGCTAATATGACCGTGACAATAATGCTCTTGGGCTTTTTTGGCTTGAAAGCGTTTTTTATACTGCTTTCCGCAATCCTTATAGCTATCGTTACAGGCTTTACCTTCCAATTTTTGGAAAGAAAAAATCTCATCGAGGAAAATAAGAATGCAATTAGGGTTGACAAAAATTTTTCAGTTACTGGTGATTTGAAAAACCGGATTCGTCAATATAGGTTTACCTCTGAATCAATTAAATCAGACATCAAAGGCATTTGGGAGGGTGTTATGTCTTTAAGCAATATGATACTTTGGTGGATCCTGATAGGTGTAGGCCTGGCAAGTGCTGCCGGTGCTTATATACCATCCGATTTCTTTACTAATTATATGGGCCCGAGTATGCTGGGGCTATTTGTCACGCTGATCTTTGCAACTGTTATAGAGGTATGCTCCGAAGGCTCGGCACCTATGGCCTTTGAGATATTCAAGCAGACCGGAGCATTAGGCAATAGCTTTGTTTTTCTTATGGCCGGTGTAGTAACAGACTACACTGAAATTGGCCTGCTTTGGCATAACTTAGGAAAGAAAACCGCCATATGGCTGCCTCTTGTGACGGTTCCCCAAGTAATTTTTCTTGGCTTTTTAGCAAATCTTCTGCTCTAAATGCTATTGAAGTAGATTAAAGCATAATTGTTGCGGCCGATTAAAAATAAAAAAAGCACAGTAAATTACATGATACCAAAATGACACCACGAACAGCAATTTTTTACTTTTCTTAAAAAACCCACCTCAGAATTTAGCCCAAAAACAAAATTTTTATAGGAATTTTAAGCGTAAATAGTATATTAAAAATGTTGAACTGACAAAGTGTCGGAGATGCTCGGAGCGAATCCAGACG
>CAZECQ010000136.1:0-7174 GCA_964510545.1 uncultured Pirellulales bacterium
GCGGCTATTTCCATCCACCAGCCTTACTGGTGGTATTAAAATCGGAAGAATAAATATTTTCAAATAAATCCAAAATATTTTGACTTTTTTAGATAACGCAGGCAGCTATATATGCGTCTTATTTATAAACAGGTACTCCAAATTGTGCCTTTATTGCCGGAAAGCTGCGAAAAAATGAATTTCAGCGTTCTAAACAATGATTCTAAAGGCCACGAAAAAAGCGCTCAGGACGTAGTATCATTGGTTGATGAGCTGCTTAAAAAAGCAATAGACTCCGGTGCAAGTGATGTTCATTTTGAGCCAACAGGCTCAGAACTTGTGGTTAAGTTCCGCCTTGACGGGGTTTTAGGGGCGGTTGAAAAGCTGCCTAAATCCGTATCTGACAACGTAATCTCAAGATTAAAAGTATTAGGGGGACTTTTAACCTACCGTAACGATATACCTCAGGAAGGCCGGATTGAAATTAACCAGGCCAAGGATGGCGTTTTAGACCAGCGTCTTGCGATTTTTCCCACAATAAACGGCCAGAGGGCCGTTGTACGACTATTTTACCAGAATAAAGAGCTTGCCGAGCTGGAGCAACTGGGATTTTCAAAGGACATATACACAGCGTTGAAAAGAATCACTGCGAAAAATCAGGGGGTTTTGCTGCTTACCGGCCCGGCCGGTAGCGGTAAAAGTACAACTTTGGCCGCCCTGCTGAGATATATTCTAAAGAATTTCGCAGGCAAGAGTATTGTAACTCTTGAGGACCCTGTGGAAATAAGAGTAGAAGGTGTTACTCAGGTCCAGATAACCCCTCACGGTGAGATGACATTTCCGATGGCCCTGCGGTCACTGCTTCGCCAAGACCCGCAGGTTTTGATGATTGGCGAGATTAGAGACGCTGAGACTGCCAAGATTGCTATTGAAGCAGGACTGACCGGTCATTTTTTAATGAGCACTATGCACAGCGGTACTCCGGCAGCAGGTTTTCTAAGACTGCTTGAGATGGGAATCGAACCTTATCAGGTAACATCGAGCGTCTCAGCAATTTTGAACCAACGTCTTGTCAGAAAGCTTTGCAATAAATGCAGGAAGAAAAGCAGGCAGACGGGCTTGTTCGAATCTGTCGGATGCGATGACTGTTTCAGTACGGGCTATAAAGGCCGGGCGCTGATAGCAGAAATAGTCGAATTAGACGGCCGGTTGCGAAAAGCAATTTTAGCAAAATGTGACCTGGAGGAGATTGAAGATATTCTTCAAAGCAAAGGACATACGAATATGCTCACTGACGGCAAACGTCTGGTAAACAAAGGCATCACAACGCAGGATGAATTAAATAAAGTTTGTGGAATTTTTGAAGAAGATTGAACTGCAAAAATATAGTCGAGGAATAAAAAATGGCAACATTCGAATATAACGCACTAACATCAGCGGGCAGGCTGATGAAGGGAACGATTGAAGCAGGTTCAAGAGAAGAGGCGAGCGTACTGCTTAAACAGATGCCACTTGCTGTAAATTCAATCGAAAAGGCAAAGCCGCAAAAGCCTAAAACCGCCATCAGCAGAAACGAATTTCTTCTCTTCAATCAGCAATTAGCTTCAATAACAAAGGCCGGCATACCCCTCGAAAGAGGCCTGCGGGAGCTTTCAAATGATATCGCTTCAAAATCAATGCGCAAGCTTATCGATGCCATTGCCAACGACCTTGAAGCCGGTGTAAGTATTGAAGAGGCCTTTGAAAAGAGACAGAAGCACTTTCCGCCTCTCTATGGGCGAATACTCAAAGCAGGTGTTGAAACAGGCAGGCTGAGCGAGATGCTGACGAGCTTAAACAGACATCTTGAAACCTCCAACCAAACCAGAAGAATCGTTTTTGAAGCAATGGCCTATCCAGCGGTTGTTTTAACTCTTGCCGCCATGATTGTCACGGGTGTGCTTGTGGCCATCATCCCGCAATTTAAACCTGTACTTTCGGAGATGCTGGAAGGTATGGAGATGAATGCTCTAACTAAGTTGGTTTTCAGTATTTCGGGAAACGTGTTTTCCTTTTGGGCGGGTGTTGCGGTCTTTATTGGGGCAATAGTTGGTTTATTTGTAATGCTTTCATCATTTCCGGCGGGACGCAGGTTCAAAGAATCGCTCATTCTACAAATACCGGTATTCGGAGGGCTTTATCACAGCAGTATTCTGGGCAAGATGGCAGAAGCTATGTCAATTCTGGTTGCGGCCGGCTCACGTTTGCCGACGGTTCTAAGATTAGGTTCGGATGCAACAGGAAGCGAAAAAATGATTCTTGAAAGCGATGTCGTTGCTGGCCAAATCGAGCAGGGAGCAAACATTTTAGAGGCTGGGCAATTCTGTAAAGTGATACCGAAACTGTTTCTGTACTCCATCCAGTTAGGCACACAACGAAATGAACTGCAGGACAATCTTTACAGCCTTGGCCAAATGTATTCCGGGCAGGCGCGCTGCTATCAAACGAGGCTTCAAACTATATTGCTGCCGGTTATGCTGATTCTGGTAGGGGCTTTTATATTTCTTACTATACTGGCAATATTTTTACCAATGATACAGATTATTAGCGCTTTGGGTTCAGCATAACAGGTTAAAGTATGATTCTAATAATATCAATAGTAACAATGATTTTTTTAGGGATTCTCGGCTACAAAAAGCCGACTCTGGCCTTGATTACATCACCAATCGCAGCTATTGCATTAATTTTTACTTCGGTAATCAACGAACAGACCGAAGGTATAGTAGCAGCACTCTTTATTTGCGTGGTAGCACTTATTGCTATATTAATGTCAAGGCATGCTCCTGATTCAGAGCAAATACCCCAAAGAATTGCCAAATGGATACTTATAACTCTTTTTTTTCTTTTTCTCTGTGCAATTAGTTTTATTTTGTTTGAGTTTTTGGGCTCTCTTGGATTACTGTTCGTTATATTATTAGCAGGCTTCATTACGAGCTATGCTTTTACGTCACGGTATGCTGTAGCGGCTTATATTCTCTCAACAATAGGTTCGAGTATGCGGCAGAACCTGCCCTTGGTGATGGCCTTGGATTCTGCAGCAAGTGGTCAAACAGACGACAGGGCAAGGATTTTGCGAAGAATCAAAAAATGGCTGGTTCAGGGGTATTCACTAAGTGAATCAATCAAGCGGGGTTACCCCAAATGTCCCAGCCGTGCGATTGCTATGATAGCAGCCGCTGAGAAGATAAATCAGCTGCCGCTCGCTATTAAAGCCATAGAAGACAATATCGTTGCCAAAGCTAATGAGAACAGCAGAATTAGGCCAATCCACCCGCTTTATCCGGTGATAGTAATAGGTTTTACTTTTACTATGTTGATGGGATTGATGAAGTTTGTTGTTCCGAAATTTGTGACAGTATTGGAAGAAATGGTTGAGGGCCAACTCCCTGTTAGCACTCGATACATCCTCGGTATTGCGGATTACGTTGCTTACAGAATAGGCCCGTTTATCTGGTTGGCAATAGCATTTATAGTTTTAGTGGTTATTCGCCTTTCCATTCGCATCAGGTTTCGGCCTCGTCGGCCGGATAAGCCTTATCTGATTTCACAAATTGGTGATTTTGCTAAATGGCATTTGCCTATTCTTCGCTGGTTTGAGAGAAATTACTCGATGCTGCAGGTGGTAGAACTTTTAAGATTATCGCTTAGTGCCGGCTGCACGGTCAATGAAGCAATCGCCAATACGCTCGGTCTTGATGTTAATAACTGTTTTAAGAAACGGCTGCGCAAATGGCTTCTCAAAGTAGAAGCAGGAAACGACATTGCCGATTCGGCCAAGAAAAGCAAATTAGGCCGCTCTCTGGCTTGGGCGTTTGACGGCAAAATAAACCAGGGCAATACTCTAACTATCTTAGAGACACTGGAGTCCTTCCATCGTTCAAATTACAGCTACAGGGTAAATCTTGCCCGATTCATACTGTGGCCTTGTGTTACAATTGCTATGGGAGCAATGGTAGGGTTTGTGGCTTATGCGATATTTTCTCCTATGGTTGCAATCATTAATCATTTGGCCGATACCGCATTGCCGTAAATGGAATTGATATTCTGATGAGTAAAAATAAACAATATAACGGGTTTCTTATGACGGAATTAATGGTGTCACTAAGTGTTCTGGGTATCCTCCTTCTCTTACTGGCATTGTCACTAAACGGATTCCGAAGGTTAAACCGGTATCTGTTAGTCAGGCAGCAATGTACGGCGGCGGCGCAGGCGCAGCTCGACAGCATCGTTGTAACGGGTGACCCAATCAATGATGAAGATTTCAAGCGGCTCTGGCCCAAGCAGAATGTTTCGATTGAAAAGTCAGATGGAACCGGCCAATGGGAAGGATTGAAACTTCTCAAAGTTAAAACAAACGCTAAAAGTTTCAACAAGGACGTTGAGGTCCAATTATGCAGGTATATTTTAGACCAAAAAAGGCGGTAGAAATGCGTAAAGGTTTCTTTTTAGTGGAGATGATAGTGGTAATAGCCGTCATTTTCGTTGTGTCGCTCCCGCTTGCCAGGTTGACCACGATAACTCTTCGGGACATCCCAAAGTCTTACCGAATGATAGAGTCTAACGGCAGTGTCCTCAACGCTCTGAAGCAAATACAAAAAGACGTGAATATGGCGAAAGGATTTCCGAAATCATTTGAAAGTTATACTACAGACAACCAAACTCTTTTAATCGAACTTGAAGAAAGCACGATTTGTTATCAGTTAAAAGATGAAAAAATAATAAAACTAATATTAGCAAATACCAAAACAGCCAACGACGAAGAAATTGCAAGCTGGCTGGTGCCTTATGCTAAAATAGAGTGGCGAATCTATCGAAAGAACAATAAAGGTTATGCTGTAGAGGTTAAGACCTGTTTAGAACACAAAAGCGGAAAATATGTTGGAAAGAGAATGGCAAATTCGCACCTGTATTTCAGAGGCGCTTATCAAGAGGCGATAAAGTAATAATGAAAAAAGCAAAACAAAATGGTTTCGTATTGCTTATCGTTATAGGGGCACTGACTTTGATAGTCATAGAGGTGTCCATACTTACCCACATCTCTAATCTAATCCTAATTCAATCACAAGCGGCTCATCTTGAGGCTTGTGAAAACAATTTGATAGAAAGTGGCTTGGCCTGGGCCAAACTCAATATCGAAAATGGAAATATAGAAAATTTTAACGAAACAAAAGAATTAAATATTTCTGGTATGAATATTAGAAGAGCGGCCTTAAGCATTGTTGTCGAAAGGCCTGAAAATAAACATGCAAAAGTTCAAGTAAACACATCCTGCAGTCGTGGCAGACAAACTCGCAAACAAGAAAAAGCATATCAGATTAGTTTATGATAAGCAGGATAGAACTCAAAGGACTCGAAACGGCTTTTTTGACGTCTAAAACCTGACTACAACCAAAAACCCAAATATCTCACAAAATCGCAAAAATTTCATATTTGACAACATTTTCTACCTTCTTTTTCTCTTATGCTCCAAGATACGCTTCACGAGATACGAATTCATCTTTGCTTTTTGATTTTCCTTTCGCGGCTCCCAATTGAAACCCGCATCGCAAAACGATTTCGCCCCCGTGGTTTTATTTATCGCTCAGCCAGCTTGGCCCAACAGCAACATCAACCTTTAACGGCACATCAAGTTCTATTGCGCTGGTCATTTCCTCAACAATCCACTTTTCGTGCGTCTTGGCCTGTGCTCTCGGCAATTCAAAAACCAGTTCATCGTGTATTTGAAGAATCATTTTTACCGGCAGTTCTTCAGCTTCTATTTTCTGCTGAATATTTATCATTGCCACCTTTATCAAATCCGCTGCCGAGCCCTGAATAACAGTATTAATGGCCAGCCGCTGGGCCTGAGAGCGTTTATTGAAGTTTTTGCTGCCGAGATTTGTGATTTTTCGCCGCCGATGCATAATAGTTTCTGCATAGCCGCTTTTTTTAGCCTCGGCTATCACTTTATCCATAAATTCACGGATAGAGCTGTACCTCGCAAAATAATCTTCTATAAACTTTTTCGCCTCTGCATGGCTTATACCGATAGAGCGCGCCAGCCCGAATGCACCCTGCCCGTAAATAATACCGAAATTAACCGCCTTACAGCTCGAACGCATCTGTCCGGTCACCTCTTCAATTGGAACATCGTATATCTGCGAAGCAACAAAGCTGTGTATGTCCTGATTGGCGGTAAAGGCATCCAACAGCGCCTTGTCCTTTGAGAAATGTGCCAGCAGCCGCAGTTCGATTTGTGAATAATCGGCGCTGAGGATGCAGTCGGTTTTGCTTTTGGGAATAAAAGCTAAGCGGATTTTCCTGCCCAATTCGGTACGTATGGGTATGTTTTGCAGATTCGGGTTGCTGGAACTGAGCCGGCCGGTAGCAGTTATCGTCTGGTTAAACGATGCGTGCACCCGGCCGCTGCGAGGATTAATTAATGAGCCGAGCTTGTCGGTGTAAGTGTTTTTCAATTTGCTCAGCGTGCGGTACTCAAGAATGAATTTGACAATTGGGTGCTGCTCGGAAAGCTGTTCGAGTACTGCCGCGTCAGTGCTTCGCCCGGCCTTTCCAACCCTAATCGATTGAAGATTTAGCCGGTCAAAGAGAATTTCGGCAAGCTGCTTTGGCGAATCAATATTGAAAGCCGAGCCGGCATAAGAATAAATCCGTTCGGTAATTTCTGTTAGTGCCTCAGCCAGTTCGCCGGACATCTTCTTTAGCAGGCGGGTGTCAATCGAAACACCGTTGTATTCCATAGCCGCCAGAACAGAGACCAGAGGCATTTCGACATTTTCAAACAGTTGCTTCAGAGACGGCTCTTTATCGAGACGGCCCTTTAGATATTCGTAAAGCTGAAAAGTTATATCGGCATCCTCAGCGGCGTATTCACAGGCGGCGGCGGTATCGACCATATCGAACGTAAGCTGATTTTTGCCTTTGCCGATGAGCACTGAAATTGGTATGCACCGATAGTTTAAAAAATCCAGCGCTATATTATCCATCGAATGGCTGCTGCGCTGCGGGGCAAGGCAATAAGAAGCAACCATTGTGTCAAAATAAACGCCTTTTAGGGGCATTTCGGCGTTCTGCAGAATAATTAAATCGTACTTTATGTTCTGGCCAATTTTCTTTATTTTTTTATCAGCAAGTATCGGTGCAAGTTTCGGCCGAA
>CAZECQ010000137.1:0-7045 GCA_964510545.1 uncultured Pirellulales bacterium
CAATTCAAACCCAATCAAACCCAATTTTTCGCGTCTTTTTTCTTACCCATTCTGCCTATCCACCCCAATCAAACCCAACCTGTAGTGAGCTTGCCTGCACTGCCTGCCCTGAGCTTATCGAAGGGAGTATCATCGAAGTGTCGAACCTATTTCAACCACCCGTGTACCTATTTTTTATAAACCGTCCGGCCGCCAACTATTCCTTGAGTGTGGAGATGATATGGCCGGCTGCGTCTCTGATGTACCTGTCCTTAGTCTCTTTGGATAGTTTTGTCATCTCTTCCAAAGCGGGTCTTGCCTTTTCGCCGACCACTTCCAGCACATTAAGCGCGTGCAAAACAACTTTTGAATTTGTACTCTTTAATTCCTGCTTAAGAACTGTGATGGCCTTTTTTGTCTTTCCAAAAACGCAAAGTGCTTCCGCCGCCGCAATCCGCACATCGGCAGATGAATCGTTAAGACACTTCTCCAGCTCCGCACCGGCCTGCTTTACCTTTTCCCCAAGTATCGCGCAGCCGGTCGCCGCCCAGTATCGCACGCAAATTTCCTCATCACTTAACCTTTCGAGCAACATCGGCAGTTTCGCAGCATTTCGCTCGCCGGCTGTTTCGGCTGTCTCGACGATTCGCTCGAAAGGAAATTTTTCATCATGCACAAGTTCAAAAGCCGTTCGGCCATCAATTCTATCAAGCATTTCGCCTTCGGGGATAAACCCGGCATCGCGCACTTCTCGAATCCACTTCATATTGGCCGAACGCATCCGCTCAAGAACCTTTTTATACTTTGGCTCTGCTGCCAGATTATTTACTTCATAAGGGTCTTCCCTGGTATCGTAAAGTTCTTCTGTTGGTTTGGCGCCCCAGAAAATGCTTTGGGTCTTATTGCATTTACCCTCTTTAAACGCCTTCTCCCACGACCTCATCGCCGGCGCTCTCCATAAGTATTGAAGATATTGACCATAAATACGGTGCGGCATATAATTGCGAATATATTTAAACCTTTTGTCACGCAGGCCGCGCATCATATCGTATCGTTCATCCATACGGTCACGGTAAAGGTGCACGTATTTTCGCTCCTGCTTTTGCTGCCTCCCAAGAAAGGGCTCGCCCTGCATATATTCGGGGACCTTTACCCCGGCCAGTGACAGAACTGTCGGCGCAAAATCCACAAAACTGACCGGCCTTTCCTTTCTTGCCGACGGCTTTGCCAGAGCAAGATGCTGATATTTCCTGCCAAAGCGAATTATCAACGGCACATGCGTTCCGGAATCATAGAGATAGCGCTTGCTTCGCGGCAGGACTCCGCCGTGGTCAGAGTAGTAAAAGACAATCGTCTCATCGGCCAAGTCCAACTTTTCCAGTTCATCCAGAAATTCACCAACCTGTTTATCCATCAACTGCACCTGGTCGTAATACTGTGCACAGTCTTGCCGCATTTCAGGCGTATCCGGATGATAAGGCGGCAGTTTCACCTGCTCGGGCTTATGATTCGGTTTATTTCTTGACTTGTGGATTCTGCTCTCGTGCGATACAGCGATATTGAAAACACTGAAAAAGGGCTGGCCGGCCCTGCGTTTTTTATAGTGGGCCTTTTTGCTCGATTCATCCCAGACACCTACCGGCCTGGGTATATTGTAATCCTGCTTGGCGTTATTGCTGCAGTAATACCCTGCTTCTCTCAAATATTGTGGCAGGAGCTTAATAAACTGCGGAATTCTATTTTTACTGCGCATATGGTGCGTGCCCATCCCCGGCGGATACATCCCTGAAATCAGCGTTGATCGTGCCGGCGCACAGACCGGCGCATTGGCAAAGGCATTCTCATAGAGCAGCCCTTGCGAAGCGAGCCTGTCGAGGTTTGGTGTCGTCGCAAAGGTATCACCGTAACAGCCAAGAAAAGGACCGTTGTCCTCACTGACAATCCAGAGAATATTCGGCCTGTCCGTTTTGTTATTACCCGCAAAAAGCACATCCGGCAAAGCCCATAACATTGTCCCCGCCCCTGCGACCTTTAAAAATTCCCTTCGGTTAAAATTACACATCAAAATACTCCAATCTTCTGTTGTAGTTTTGGTAGGGTGGAACTTGCCCCACCTTTATTCACCAAAACCATTCTACCACAAATTCTTAAACAACTTCTAACCTATTACATCCTGACAGTCAATCGCAGCCCATAACTCGAATATTTCGGAGGATTTTGCCCCTTTCCGGATAGGCTCATCGGCAATAAGACCTTACAGCAAAATTTCGATACAATTTACAAAAACAGTTTGTTTTGATTGTGGAATCTTCTGAGGGTGCTGCTAATAGGCATATTCTTCCTTCCGTTTTTGCTATTCTGCCATCCGTTGGGACACAATCATTTTTTTTTCTTGAAATATGACAAGAATCTGTTATACTGTTTTTATTGTGTTTTCGGCTGTTGGAGAGAAATGCTGAAGAATACGTTTCTTTTAGTGGTTCCCTCCTGAACTGCCATAAGGCCAAGGGAGCATCAGAGTGAACAAATCGTAAAATCGCTGAATTCTCAGGAGGAGAAAAATGGGTGATATGTCGAATCTAAGGACTTGGCTGGTAGTCTCAATATTTTTACTGGGCCTTGTGACAGGGCAGGTATTTGCCGACCCAAACCTGATAGCACACTATACATTTGATGACGGCGATGCCAACGACAGCAGCGGTAACAACCATCACGGCACACTGACCGCCGGCGACGCAACTACCAGTGTCAGTATCGTTTACGATGCCGACAGGGACAGCAATGTGCTGGAATTAAACAATCCGGCCGGCCATACCATCAACAGTGTCGTTGACTGCGGCGGCGCCGGCGACTGGGCAGACATAAGAACCCGGATATCAATTGCAGCCTGGCTCAAGGTCGATACATTCCACGTGGACAATCAGTATTTGCTGGCCAAGGGCAACACATATCAGTTGACCAGAAGCGATACAACCAATGCAATGCGAACTTATATGCAATTGGATGTTACCGCTCTTTCTTCGAGTACAATTGTAGATGACGGCAGTTGGCATCATATTGCCGTAACATATGATTCGGATTCATCGGAAAGAATAATATATATTGACGGTGAGGATTCCGGCAGTGATACACCATCGGGTTTGCTTAATGTCCATATCGAATCATTTGTAATCGGCGGACGACTTAATAGTTCCTACGACCACCGTGGATGGGACGGCCGAGTTGACGATGTCCGCCTGCATGACCGTATATTGTCGCCGGGTGAGATACGGCTGCTTGCCCATCTATACAAGGCCTGGCAGCCCGAACCGGAAAACGGCGCCGAAGGTATTGATGTGAATGTGGATATTCAATGGACTGCGGGCAATCCGTGGGTTACGCACAGCGTGTATTTAAGCAGCAATTGGAACGATGTGAATGAGCGCCAGTTAAGCGCCCGTGAGGCTACGGGCCTTACAGACCCAAACTGGAGGCCGGGAGACCTTCTTGCCGACACACTTTATTACTGGTGCGTAGATGAGACCGACAGCAACGGTACATACGCAGGCGATATCTGGCAGTTCGAGACTGAATCAACAAAAGCCACAAGCCCCCACCCTGTTGATGGTGCCATATACCTACCCCTTGAACCGGTGCTTAGTTGGTCGCCGGGATGCTCAGCAGCAGATTACAATGGTCACGATGTGTACTTCGGCACCGATTACGCCGCCGTGGCCGATGCCAACCATAACTCGGATGAGTTTTTAGGCAATTTCGATGTTAACTCCTGCAGTCCTGATTGCCTCAAGGCCAAAACCACGTACTACTGGGCCGTCGATGAAATCAACGGTCCCAACACATGGCCGGGTGATATATGGAGCTTTACCACCGGAACCGAGGGTTATTACAAAGACATTCTTGTTGACGCCGGAATTTACATAGCTGACAGACCAAGTTACTTGTTACCTGCAGTTGATTATCTGGGAGTTGCAAATGAATATCTCCTTCTGGCAAGAAATGACCCAACGGAAGAAGACTACGCTATTCAGAATAAAGTGTTTATTGGAGATGCCAATGATAACAACGGCCGGCTTCTTTATCCCGATGGAGAACCAAGATTTCGTCTTCTTTACGTAAACGGCGGTTCCTCTACAAGCCACGGCGGCTCCCTCAGTGAAAATGGTCGCCAAAGAATGAGGGATTTTTATTACAATGGAGGCAGCTATTCCGGTTCATGCGCCGGCGCCTTTCTGTGCTCGACGGGCACGACCTCCGTGCCTGTTAAAGAAGAATACCTGCATATTTGGCCGGCACGATGCATGAGCAAGAGCTTAACGGCTTATGTTGGGATGGATATTCCCTCGAATTCAGCACTGCTGGACTATTACGATTTTGGCGGCGACCTCTATATTTCTGAAGTCAGACATCACGGCGGCCCCTGCGCTGACGAAAACAACAGTATTTACTGGGCTGAAGGCACTGAGATTCTTTCAATATTTGATTATCCTCCGCACGATTACCACAATAAAGTGAACACCTGGGCGTACAAGAAAGACGCCAACTCCGGTCGACTCGCTGTAATTGCCTCTCACCCTGAAATTGTAACCGACGGGATGCCGACAGATACGGCAGAAAGTGTAAGCTACGGTGAGCAAAGGGATTATACCGCAGCCGTCTGGCAGTACGCAATGGATGGCCTTGGAGACCCGGCCGTAAAGGCAGCCCTACAAAATGGTGTTATTCGTGTGATGAATGATAACAGCACTACCGGCTATGAAAAAATCGGCGACAAACAGTATCATCACTTCACAATTCAAATACCTTCGGGAATGAAGTTGACGATTACTTTAGATGGTCTTGATGATGTTAACGACCTTGACCTTTTTGCCCGCAAAGATGATTTTGCCCTCAGGGGCGAGAGCGGCCTTTACGAGACAGGTAATACCTCAAGTCCCGATGAGACGCTCACCATAAACGACCCTTGTGCCGGCACCTGGTACATAGGGGTTAAGGGTGTTAATACCGTTTCAACTACGCTTATGAGCTGGGGCCAGGATTATACAGGCAATCTTGGCCTGCTTAACGGGGTTGCTTATACAATTACAGCCGAGTGGCATATGCTGGGCGACTTTAACGGGGGTAATGACGTGGACTCTGTAGATTTTTCTGTTTTGGCGTTGACCTGGCAGAAAGCTCAAGGGCAGGCCGGATACGACCCTAATTGTGATATTAGTATCCCTGCCGATGATATAATTGATGAAAAGGACATTAAGATATTTACCGACTATTGGCTGGCGGGTAAATAGCTGACTATTGCAATCTGATTTGTAAACTCAAGGGCCGTGAGCGTAATACTCGCAGGCCGCGAGAAATGAAAACTATCCATACAGCAATCCTCTTACTTATCGCCTGCCTCCTATCGGCTCATACGCTTGCAGACACACCCACAGGCCCATATAAGCGAATCAACAAAGGTAATCCCATCCTCTCCAACAGCCACGAAGTAATCATCTGGCCCCATCGCACAGGCGTCGCTGCATACGCATCGAAAAGCCAAACTCTTGAATATGCTCCCGACGGAATTGACTTCACAACCAATCCCATTCACATCACTGCCCTGCCAAAACCGATAGCACCAGGCTGTTTCCGAACAGACCTCGCAAAACCAGAATCCTTCGGACGAGGAACCACATGGGGAGTCTCCATGAAAGATCCGTCAGGCCCGTTCCCATACCTTCTTCGCTATGAAATCAGACTTCTCTCGCCATATCCCGGTCCTGAAAAAGGTCCCGACGGCAAAATCCACGACAACACAATATGACACCTGGGACACAGCACAAACCTCCTCAAAATTGACGGCCGCCTCCTGTTCGGCAAAACAAGCCCACGTTTCTACTACGCCTGGTATAGCTTTTCGAGAAGAGTCACATTTACGAATATCATTTTGCGTTTCAGAAGAAACGATTGATAAGGCATTTGATAGGATGAGAGATTATTTTAACAACGTCTGACCTTTTTTTCTCACCAATTGCTCGCATAACTTTCTTCTCATACATGGTGCTTGCTGTTTCGGCCATTGTTGTCACCTAAATATCATATTTTATCTGAATAGCATCTAAAGGGCAGGCTCCAACACAATCCCCACATCCTAAACACATATCCTGGTCTACTATTGGCGCCTCAAAAGTACCATCTATTTGTTCCATAATACCCTTGGAGCATGCTTTTGCTGCAACACAAATACCTCCATCAGGATTACATTCATTTGGGTTGCATATTTTGTAATCCACTAAAGCAACTGATTTTTTCCCTTTTATCATTTTTAAACCATACTTTTTGAACTGGCACCACTTTTTCCTAATGAGCGGTTCTTGTTGTTTTGGGCCACGAATGGCTGCGATTACTGTTCAGGTAATGTCAAAATGTCCACACTGTTTTGGGTAACCAACACAGTGTGCTCAAACTGGGCGCTTCGCTGCAGGTCGGAAGTAACTGCTGTCCAGTTGTCTTTCCAAATTTTAGATTTCCAAACACCCATGTTAATCATAGGCTCAACAGTAAAAATCATACCGGGTTTTATCTTCGTATGTTCCTTTGGATCATAGTAATGCGGCACGGTTGGACTGGAATGAAAGTGTTTGCCAATACCATGTCCACAATAGGCGCGTACTACACTGTAACCATGTTCTTTTACATACGTTTCAATAGCACGGCCGATATCTCTAATCAGACCATTTGGTCTAATAGCAGCAATTCCCCGCATCATAGATTCATAAACAACAGTCAAGAGATTTTGAGATTCCTTATCGATACTGCCTACGGGAACAGTTTCAGAGCAGTCACCGTGCAGGCCGTTTAGAAAAATGGTAACATCTATATTAACGATGTCGCCGTTTTCCAATGGTCTATCATCGGGGATTCCATGACAGATAACCTCGTTAACGGATGTGCATACACTTTTGGGAAAACCGTTGTAATTTAGTGGACTCGGATATCCGCCTTCAGCAATGCACGCCTCATGAACGACATCATCGAGATAATCGGTAGTAACACCCGGGTGTACGGCTTTTATGGCTTTGTCTAACAC
>CAZECQ010000138.1:0-6952 GCA_964510545.1 uncultured Pirellulales bacterium
TAATTTTTTTGTAGAGGTCATCGAGGTTTTGAGATTGCTTCGCTTCGCTCGCAATGACATTGTTGTCTTTGTTGTCGAAGAAGTCGGGGCCGATGAGAGAGTTGCCGCATTTGATGTTATTACCTAAATCGGGCAGTGCTCTTTCGTGGAACAGCTTCATCTGATTTTCAACGGTATCGCGGTTTTCGCCTTCAAGGACTTTTAAGAGCAGCGATAGTTTTGTAACTTCGACGGCCTGGGAGTCGATATCGACGCCGAAGATGTTATTTAGGATGATTTTCTTTTTTTCAGCGATAGTAAGAAACCACTGGCCGCCTTTGCCCTGATAGATTTCTTTTGTGTGCTTTTCGGGGCTATTTTCAACATACCAGTCGCGTATGTAATTTAAGAGATATGTGTATGCGCCCAGGAGGAATGAGCCGGAACCACAGGCAGGGTCGAGGATTTTTAATTTTGAGATATCTTTTGGTGTTTTATTTTCACAGAGTTTGCCTACTGTATTTTTGACGATGTAGTCAACGATGTATGATGGTGTGTAATAGACGCCGCCGGCTTTTTTAACTTCCGGTTTGTCTTCGACTTTTGCGCGGTGCGCTCCTGTAAGAGTTATTACTTTTCCGAGGAACTGTTCATAGACGTTGCCGAGAATTTCGGCAGGTAGGACAGAAAATTCATAAGGGCACTGCGGATAATAAAGGTTGTGCAGAATCCATTTAAGGTCTTTGTCGTCGATGACGAGATTTAATGTAAGCTCGTCCGGGTTTTCGGGTCGGCCTTGCTCTTTTTGAAAGTAGAACAGTCCTGAGTTGTATTTATGGTCGGCTTTTTCGAATATCCCACAAAGTCGAGGATAGGTTTGGTCGCCGCTACTTATTGCCAGAAGCTGGCCATAATTCTCGATACCTCTGTCCTCGCACAATCGCAAAAATAAAATTCTATCGATGGTCCGCTGAACAGTGAAGTTCACTTCTTGTATTGAGAGGGTCCTGTTTTTTAGTGCGATAGTTCTTGCGAAGATTTCTCGCCATTTTTCGATTTCGGCGAGGAATTCTTTATCTACTGTACTTGTGCCGCGTTTGCCCTTCGTTGTGGCAGCAAATTTATCAAATGAGCCTTTTTGAATGGCTTCTTTGCTAAAGATACTCTCAATCTCGCCCCATTTTTCGGCGTATTGATTGTATTTGTAATACTTGATGCGTGCGGTTGAGGCTTTGTCAATCTGTTTGGGGCGGGTAAGGCAATCGTAAACGGCAAATTCTTCAAAATCGGTGAGGATTGACAGAGGAAGTTTTGCACTCCAGGCATAACGGCGGAGTTGATAAGCTGGGTGGGGGTCGCCTTTTATGTCAATGGAGGGCTTTTTGGCCTCGAGAAAGAACTTTCTTGTGCCGCCGATTCGGAAGCAATAATCCGGTGCTTTGGTATAACCACCAATTTTTATTGCATCTTCGTGAATAACGTCTTTATAGGCCTGAGCGTAGCCTTTTACATTGGCCACGTCCCATCCGAGAGCTGTAAAAAACGGGTCTATGAATTCACGACGAAGCTGAGTTTCGTTGTATTGCTGGTTTTTGTAAGCTTCGATATTTCGGTCGAATGTTTCAATAAGCTCTAAAACTTTTGAAGGTACGCTACCCATCTGTTCCCTTCGCCATATATTCAAAAAAGGAATACGCAGACCTGAAGAATGCTATCAAATCAATCCTGTAATGTCAATAAACAAAAGTAAAATTGGGTTTTTTCATTTTCATTGATTGGTTTGTCGCTGCCGGAGGCCGGAATGAGGGCGCAGTCCCCTTCGACTTCGCTCAAGGTAAACTCACTTCGGCAAAGTTTTCTTTAAAGCATTCTGGCGAGGCACGGCAACTCTCTCCCTTCGATTTCACTCAGGGTAAACTCACTTCGGAAAAGTTATCATCAAAGCGTGCTGGCGAGGCAGCAAAGATTTTGCGGGGCGGTACGATAAAATTTAATGGAAACTTATTGTTTTAAATGTAATTGTCCGCGAAAAAGACCCGGCTTCGCCAGAGATTTGGCCGCGACAAGCGGGAATTAGGCAAGGGGGGAAAGTATTTGTCACGCAGGCCCCTGCGGAGCGGCGGACGGGGGTAATTACAGCCGTAGTAGTGACATCGGCCTTTGGGTTTGAGGGACACAGTGGAGACATTGTATTGATTATTTTGTTGAAATTGCCCGGCGATGTTAGAGTTTTTACAGCTTTATGGTAAAAAAACAGCAATTTTCCGAAAAATTTACAAATTTTTGGGAAAAACGTATCTATCAATTGGTATTTAGGTTCGCTATATACTCAAAGGAGTATAACTTTTTAGAAAAAGACAAAAAATGGATATGCCTTCAAAAAGAGTATATGTACTGGGTCTGCTCGTCGCCTGTCCTTATGAAGCGAATCCAGCGACCTGTGCTTTGTATGAAATTAGGAAAAAGCCACTAAAAGAGCGAACGGCGTGGGCGAGACAATTGACCGACAAGCAGATTGAGGAGATCATAAGTGTTCACCAGAAATGCTCTGTTCGGAGGGAATGTGAGCTAAGCTTAGCGGAGGAATAATCCACTTCAAGCTATTCTTTGTTTAAAAAATTTTCATTTTAAATGTTGCGTTGCCTTGGGAGAATGGATTTTTGGGAGGCAGAACCTAAATATGACGACAGAACGGCTAAATGTTGTTTTTTCTGTTGTTGGCCTGTGCTGAAGCGGTGGTTTGGCCTGCTTTTTTGTAGGGCTGCCGCTCTTTATTATTTCTTTTGGGTACGTAGCCCTCGAATTTTCCAAAGATCATTTTTCCGGCTGCGGTCTGCAGCGAACTGGTTATGCTGATAACGAGGTCTTTTCCCATTTTGTCACGGGCATCTTCTACAACAACCATAGTGCCATCGGCGAGATAACCGACACCCTGCTGAGCCTCTTCACCGGGCTTTACAATTTTGATTTCCATAGTCTCACCGGGCAGAGCGATTGCTTTTAGCGAATTGGCCAAATCGTTTATGTTCAATACATCCACTTCGCGGACCTGTGCGACTTTGCTGAGGTTATAGTCAGTTGTTGCAATCCTGCCATCGCGTTCTTTGGCGAACATTACGAGCTTCTGGTCAACGCCGGTTACATCGGCTGTTTCGGGAATGATGGAGTCATCAATTTCTATGTCGATAGAGGGATTAGTCTGGATGTCCTTTAGTATATCGAGTCCTCTTCTGCCTCTATTGCGTTTTAGCCTGTCGGGCGAATCGGAAATAAGCTGCAGCTCGTTGAGTACAAATCTCGGAACAACCAAGGGGGCGTCGAAGAGTTTGCTTCGATAGAGGTCAGCGATGCGGCCGTCAATAATAGCGGAGGTGTCGAGGATTAGTGGGCGAGCGCCTTTTGTCTGCTTGGCGAATTCGACGTAAGGAACAACAAAACGAACATCGTCCTTTGTTCGAACCACAATGCTGATTACAAGGAAACAAATACAAATTCCCATCATCAGTTTGATTGCCTGAAGAGCAGTTTCACTTAAGTTGAGAAACGGGTAGATTTCGTTGACCATATCCACGACCGGCGCCAATGCCCAACTGATAAAAATACCAACCAAAAGGCCAAAAAAGACGCCTGCCAGTCCTGCCAGGGATTTTCTGGGTGTGAACATATCCAGTACCAGCGCTAATGCAACCAGTACTATTCCGCTCCAGAGAATGGCATTAAAATTTGACTTTCCCGGCTGGCCTGAAATATCGCTGTCGCTTAGACCTACGATTAGAACCGCTAATACGATGATAACGAAGATGGCTCTGAAAATATTAAGTAACATAGTTATGAACCTCCATAAAAAATATGAAAGAAATATAATTCCAGTTTTTTACCTTACAATCGCAGTTATTATAGCATCCGGGCAAAGTATTATCAACAATTACAATAAGTAGTATCGGCGTTTTATCCTTTGGGAATTTCCTGTAAGTGAAGGTGGTGGGCAGAGGAGTGGTGGAAAATAAGCTGCTGAGGCGGTTTTGGAGGGATTATGGGACGTGTTTGGCATAATAATTGTGGAGGATGTCGTTTTTTGTGTGCTGAGCTAAATGTTTGTCGGCTCGATTTGCGCCAGTTGGAGGATTCTTGCGGGTTCCTCGGGGAAGCCGGTGCGGGCCGAAAGATATGCAGATTCGATGACGGCCATACTATTTAAGTTTTCCCGTGCGCTGCTGCAAAGCTTGTGCTCGTCGGGGGATAAGATGCTTAGAGCAAAATTTTGGAGGGTCCTGGTCATACAAGTAAGCTTGTCATCGTCGTATTTAAATTCCTCAATGACTTTGCCGAGAGTATCGCTTACAGTAAGTTGTTTGTCGCCGGCCGTTATGATTTTATCTTTGCCATAGACCTTCAAAAACTTCTGTTGGGGTCCGAATGTTCTGCCTGCTATGATATTGCCGATAAAAGTGTCGGTAAATTTCATTGTTAGAACCGCGGTATCTTCCGTCAGATAAAGTCTTTGCTGCCTGTCGGATGCTGTGTTGATATTTAGCGAGTAAACTTGCTGTGGTGGGTTGAAATAGCAGGCTATCTGGTCGATTATTTCGTAACAGTTTCTCAGCAGCACCCCACCGCCGGAAAGTTTCAGGTCGGTTTGCCAGGGGGTATGTTGCTGGGGGCCGCAATTGCATACGGCGGTTATCAGAAAGACATCTTCAATGAGCTTTTCCTGGAGGAATTGTTGCAGAGTAAGGGAGCTGTCGGCAAATCTGCCGGGATTGGCGATTGCAAATTTTATGTTCTGCTCCTCTGCAAGACGGACAAAAGCCGACGCTTCCTCAAAGTCTCTGGCCGGCGGTGCGAGCTTTATTATGTTGAACTTTTTTTTCATTGCCGAGCGGATATACTCATCGCAACTGTACAGGCCGGCGGCGACCAACAGACAATCGAATTGGTTTTGTATTATCAGTTGTCGATAGTCATCGTAGCAAGCACAGTTGTATTCTTTGGCGAGTTCTTCGGCGAGCCTGGTGTTTTTGTCGGCGATGGCCTGAATGTCGAAAAGTTTGATTTGGCTCGCTGCTTTTAGTAAGAGCTTGGCATCATCATCATCAAGCCCAAGCACCGCGGTTTTTAATTTATTCTCCTGCATCCTGCAATCCGCAATTTGTTTGAGATATGCTTTTTGCTTTAGGTTTCAGGCTATGTTCTTGTTGTCGTCTTCGGTTTTGTCAGCCATCGAATAGTTGTTGTCCTGACGATTCCAGTTTACCTGCCACTTTTGTTCATACAGCCGGAAACAATCGTCGGCGTTCAGGCCGAGGCATTGTGCCAGAGAAATCCAGAAGAACAGCATATCGGTTACTTCCACTTTTGCATTTTGCAAATCGTTCAGTAAAAACCTTTTTCCTTCTTTTGCCTCTTTGCACCAGTGCTTCCAGAAAGTGCAGTTTCGCAGTTCCTCGAGTTCGTTGCTCATAGCAGCGATATAGTTGTTCAGCCAGATTCCGGCTGTTTGCGGGTCGAAGTCTGCTCTAAGAGCATCGGGGTCAAAACCGGTCCGCTTATTCAATTGTGCCTGTTTTTCAAACAACTCTTTGAGCATTTCGAACTTCCTCAATATAGACTAATGAATTTTTTTTATTTGGTATGATAAAATGGTCTGGCACGGGGAATTGTGAGCATAAGAGCAAAGCTTCTCTTGCAACGGTCTCAATTACGGATTCATTTTCGATGTTTTCAGCGACTTTATTTATCAAAGCGGCGATTTCTTCGGCCTGTTCTTCTTTCATTCCTCTCGTGGTGATTGCCGGTGTTCCAATCCGCAGGCCGTTGGGGTTGAACGGCGGAGCGGGGTCATTTGGTACGGTGTTGTAGTTTGTAACAATTCTTGCTCTGTCCAGTGCCTTTGCGAGTTTTTTACCTTGTATATTTTTGTTCCTCAGGTCAATTAAGATTAAATGGTTGTCAGTTCCGCCGGAAACAAGTTCGAAGCCGTATTCAAGCAGTTTTTCAGCCATTGCCTTTGCGTTTTTGGTTATCTGCTTTGCGTAGGCAACAAATTCCGGAGTGTCGGCTTCAGCCATTGCCACTGCTACAGCGGTTAGAGTGTGCAGATGCGGGCCGCCCTGGAATCCTGGGAAAACGGCCTTGTCCACTTTTTCAGCGTGTTCTGCTCTGCAGAGTAACATACCACCACGAGGCCCCCGGAGGGTCTTGTGTGTCGTGGTTGATACTATGTCGGCGTATGGTACAGGGCTTTTGTGAAGATTTGCCACAACGAGTCCTGCGATGTGGGCAATATCGCTGATGTGATATGCTCCGACGTTTTTGGCAATCTGGCCGAATATTTCAAAGTCAATTTCCCTTGGATATGCGGTGGCTCCTGAAATGATGATTTTTGGCTTGTGTTTTTTTGCCAGCTCTTCAATCTGATTATAGTCCAATCTTCCGGTATTGGGGTTGATGGTATATGGTACAGAATTAAATATTCTGCTTGAGCAACTGGCGACCGAGCCGTGCGTGAGGTGTCCTCCGTGTGTAAGTGCCATACCCGTTATCGTATCGCCCGGATTTGCCAGTGCCAGGTATGCTGCGAGGTTGGCCACTGAGCCGGAATATGGCTGGACGTTTGCATGGTCGGCACCAAAGAGCTTTTTGGCTCGCTGACAGGCCACCTTTTCTATAAGGTCGGTTACCTGTTGCCCTTCATAGTATCTCCTGCCGGGATATCCCTCGGCGTATTTGTTTGTAAGGCAGCTTCCACTGGCCAACATTACAGCCTTTGAAATGTAGTTCTCCGAGGGGATAAGGCGTATTGAGCCGCTTTGGCGGACCTCTTCCTGTCTTATGAGTTCATAAATTTGTGGGTCATATTGCTCAAGAGCTGTTAACATACAAATGTCTCCTTAAACAATCTGTCTTTATTCAGACCGTGTATAGCATAGGGCTGCTTTTTATACAAGTATTTATTTGTTGACAAATTTCAGTC
>CAZECQ010000139.1:0-6876 GCA_964510545.1 uncultured Pirellulales bacterium
TTTACAGGCGCTGATTTTACAGTAAGAACAAAACTTGGAGATGAGCAAATAGAAAAAGAGCCGTCTATTATTGAAGAGCGGGCATACAAAGATACCTGGAGCGGTGGCATTGCCTCTTATCTCAAATATATGTATGAACGGCTTGTTTTGATGAGGGAATTGCTGGCGGAGAATGGCTCTATTTATGTGCATCTAGATTCCCATCTCGCGCATTATGTTAAGGTGATGATGGATGAGATTTTTGGATATGAGAATCATATCAATGAGATAGTTTGGATTTATAAAAGGTGGACAGCTACTGCAGACAAGTTTCAGAAACTCCATGATACACTCCTTCTTTATTCAAAAACCCCCCAATATACATTTAACCAGTTGTTAGTTCCATACGACGACGAAGAAGCCCATTATACAGAAAAAGATGAAAAAGGCGAATTTAGATGGCAATATCTCAGAGGAAAGAAATATAAATTGTATAAGAAGGAAGGTGTAAAAATGGGTGATTGGTGGGATGTTGATTACATTAACTCAATGGCTTTAGAACGAGTGGACTTCCCAACCCAAAAACCCGAAGCCCTATTAAAGCGCATCATCCTTGCCTCATCCAACCATAGCGACATCGTTGCTGACTTCTTCTGTGGCTCAGGCACAACCTTAGCAGCAGCAGAAAAACTTGGCAGGCGATGGCTCGGCTGTGATTTATCCAAGTTTGCTGTTCAGGTTACAAGAAAACGGCTTTTAGATATTCACCATTCAAAGGATTTACAAAATGAAGGTAAGAAATACGAGAACCCAGCAAGACCTTTTGAACTGTGGAATATCGGCAACTACGAAACGGTCTATTGGCAAGAGAGGCAAGACGAATATCTTGCCTTTATGCTCAAACTCTATCAATCTCAGCCGTTAACCGGCTTTAGATACCTACACGGCAGAAAAGCAGATAGGGCGGTTCATATTGGTCCTTTGAATGCTCCTGTTACGATGGAAGAGGTTGAGAAAGTGGTAATTGAGTGCAGGGCAAATAATTTCAATAAGGCTGATGTTCTTGGCTGGGAGTGGAGCTATGAAGTAAATGAACTTGCCAAGGAAATGGCAAAGAAAAATGGTGTTGACTTACGGCTTGTCCAGATACCATCGGTAAATGAAATTAAATCCGCCCTGGTGGGCTTTGATTTACAGTTATTCAAGATACCTGACGAAACAGTAGAAAAAGCCCTGCTGCCACATATAAGATTCTCTGAAGTTGCTTATCTGGAGATTGAAACAAAAGTTAATAGTGTCGAAGTCGCCCTAAAAATAACTGATTTTCAAATATCACCAACCGCAGAACTTGCAGAAATTGCCGGCAAAGTTAAAGATTCAAGAGAACTAATAGATTACTGGGCGATTGACTGGGACTACAAGGGCGATACCTTCCACAATCAATGGCAGAGTTTCCGCGTAAAGAAGAATCCAAAAGTGGATTATGAAGCCAAGCAAAAATATAACGAATCCGGAGAATATCAAATAATGGTAAAGGTTGTGGATGTATTCGGGAACGATACGAATAAGGTTTTGAAGGCGCAGATAAAATGAAGCCAATAGAAATTTTGCATCCTGACCAGAGACGGCCAAGCAAGGCGTATTTAGCTAATGAGCTTCGCAAGGCGGTCTTTAGCTGGCGAGAAAAGGGCTATCCGAATACAACAAATACCTCCCGCCGTTTGTTGCAGTTTTGGTTTAGCGAAGACCATATCGCAGATGAGGAATTGTTTGAATTCTGGTTTTGCCAGAGAGAGGCCATTGAGACAATGATTTATGTTTATGAAGTAATGAAAAAACGCAACTTCATAGATATGGCAAGGGACTTTGGAGCAGGACCAATACAGGGTTATGACCCTTCCTATGACCAGTATCCTTTATATGCCTTCAAAATGGCAACCGGCTCCGGTAAAACCTTTGTAATGGCGTTAAGCATTGTCTGGCAATATTTCAACTGGAAGATAGAAAACAAAACCGATTACACCTCAAAGTTTTTGCTCATCGCCGGCGAGAAAAACGTGATTTATGACCGCCTTTACAGAGACTTCAAAAATGCGGAGATATTTAGAAAATGGCCATTTATACCACCAGAATGGCAGGATGAGTTTAACTTAAAAGTAATCCTAAAAGAAGACCCAATTCACGTTATTCCTGATGATGTGTTATTCTTAACCAATATCCAGCAATTACAGGAGAGAAGAAGTAAAAAAGAAGAGGTCGAAGAGCTTGTAGATGATGTTCTGGTGCTTGAAGATGTAAAAAGGCAGGATATTTACCAAGAGAACAGGATAAAGGAGGTTTTAACCTCATGTCCTAACATAATGATTTTGAAAGATGAAGCACATCACATATACAGTTTTGAAAAGGCCTGGAAGAAAATACTTGCTGCTCTGCATAAAAGTCTTGTTTCACAATATGGAAAAGGCATCAATATGGAACTGGACTTTTCCGCCACACCTAAAACTGAAAGCGGGGCTTTGTTTCCTTGGATTATCGTGGACTTCTCACTTAAAGAAGCCATTGAAATGAGTATCGTAAAATTACCCTTAAAGGGTATAGTTAAAAAAGCAGAAGAGATTGCCTCGACCAAAGCGGTAGAGAGATATAGGGCCTGGCTTGATGCTGGAATAAGGAGGTGGCGTGAATATAAAAACGCACTAACACAATTATCGAAAAAACCTGTCCTTTTCTTTCAATGTCCTGAGAACAAGGAAGCGGATGAAATATTTGAGTACGCCAATTCTATTGCAGACCTGAAAGATAAAGTATTGTTAATCCACACCGATAGCACCGGAGAGGTGAAGAAAGCCGACCTGCCTAAAGCAAGAGAGTTCGCAAAGACTATCGATGACCCGGACCCAGAGAAAAATCCCTATGAAGCAATAGTAAGTACACTGATGTTGAACGAAGGCTGGGATGTAAGAAACGTAAATGTGATTGTTGGGCTACGGTCTTATACTTCAAAAAGAAAAGTGCTTCCAGAACAGGTTATTGGAAGAGGCCTAAGAAAAATGTTTCCAGATGAAGATGCAAATATAGACAAATCTATAAATGTTCTTGAGGTCATTGGGCCACCTGGGTTAATAGATATTCTTGAGGACTTAGAAACTCAGGAGGGGATAAAGATTGCTGAATTCGATACCGACGGGTCGCTCGATTTGACGACCATATTTGTTGACGAAAGTAAATTGGACAAAGATATTGAGATACCTATTTTAAGTCCAAGAATTTTAATAAGAGAATTTCATTTGGATGAAATAGAGATTGATAATTTACCATCCTTGAAAATTCCTTTAGAAAATAAAATCTTGGAAATGGAATATGTTGCTGTAGATATGCTCAAAGGAATGGAGGTTATAAAAAGGAAATGGGATTTGCCTGTGCCTCAGGATTCTAAAAGTGTAATTGCATATTATACAGATCGAATACTTAAGCAATTAAAAATCGGCGGTGCTTTTGCGAGTTTCCACCCTATGGTAAAAAAATATGTTGTCGAAAAGTTGTTCGCCGAGAAGATTGACCTTGAAGACCCGAGGGTTCTTTACCAGTTGAGTTCTCCACCCGTTCAAGAAAAACTGATAAATTTGTTTGTAAATTCGTTCAAAAATAAGACTTTCAACGAAAGAGAACCCGGATTGAAAGATTTTATAAAACTTTCAGATACCAGCCCATTTGTATGGTCGAAATTGGTTTATCCGGCCAATAATTGTATATTTAATTATGTCCCGTGTGATGATAATCTTGAGGTTGATTTTGCAAAGTTTTTAGAGCAGGCAGAGGACGTTGTGTCTTTTACAAAAATGGTAGTTAAAATCCCGTTTCATATTGAATACAGGTCAGAGGAAGGGCTTTTAAGGTTTTACTATCCTGATTTTTTAATAAAAATGAAGAACGAAGAATGTTGTTTAATAGAAACAAAAGGCTTGGTTGATTTGGAAGTCTCTCATAAAGATGAGAGGACTAGGGTATGGTGCAAAGATGCTTCTTCTTTAACAGAGCGTAAGTGGTCATTCATAAGGGTTAACCAAGATGATTTTCAAAAACATAGATTCGAAAGCCTTAACGAACTTATTTCTACTATAAAATTATAAAATTTAACCCGCCAATGAGCAGTGATTTTGATAGAAGGTATTACGGTAGATGATTACGGCGGCTGGCCCATAAAATAAAAAAGGAGATAGAAGTAAATATCCGCTGGCATATTATTTTCCTAAAATCCCTACTTCGTTCCCGCTACAAAATACCCTAAGTGCCCTCAGTCCGTCAACAAAGAAAATCCTGCCTGAAAGGCTTCCACAGTTTTTCATTTTACATTTTGCTTTTTGATTTCTCTCCTGAATCCCGTCAATATCAAAAAATACCGGCTTTGCCTATGGCATGGCATAGCCATTGGCCATCTCAAACGAAAAATCATTTTTTCTTGACATCTTTTTAAGTTGCCTGTATTTGTCCTTATTCTAAATTGGAGCGTAAAAAACGCCGATATGTGCTTCTTGATGCTCGATACTTGATACTCGATGCTCAATAATCGGCGAAAAATCGATTTTGAAATTTTATTATATCTGCGGTCTCCGCGGAATCTGCGGTAAAAAATGCCGAAATCGAATACAAAGAAATCTTTAGTAATAGTCGAATCGCCTGCGAAGGCGAAAACGATAAACAAATATCTCGGCCTGGAATATGAAGTCAAGGCGTCAATGGGTCACGTGCGTGACCTGCCTGCGAAGGGACTTAACGTTGATATAGAAAACGATTTTGAGCCGATTTACGATATACTTGAGGGCAAAAGGCGTACTGTAACATCACTGAGGGCGGCGGCAAAGAAATGCGACAGACTGTTTCTGGCCACCGACTTGGACCGTGAAGGCGAGGCAATCGCCTGGCATCTGGCACAAATACTTGGTGTGCCGGAAGAGAAGACCTACCGCGTAATTTTCAACGCTATAACCAAATCAGCTATACAAAACGCCTTTGCCGAGCCTGGCAAACTCGATATGGACAAGGTTATGGCCCAGCAGGCGAGGCGAATCCTCGACAGGATTGTCGGTTATCAGATTTCCCCCCTGCTTTGGAAAAAAGTGTCCCGCGGCCTTTCGGCGGGCAGAGTTCAGTCTGTTGCCGTCAAACTAATCGTTGAAAGAGAAAGAGAAATCAGAGATTTCAAAGCTGAAGAATACTGGCTTATCCCGGCGGTATTCACCACTGATTTGCGGAGCAATTATACCGAGGAATGGGTCAGGTTTGTCACGCCCCAAAAAGAGGATGATAAACCACCAACGAACGCCGAACAAAACAAGTGGCTGGCTGAACACAACGCTTTTAAGGCCCATCTGCAGAAGGTAGGCGATAAGAAATTTGAGGCGCACAGCAGGCAGCAAGCCGAGAAGGTATTTTCTGCACTTCAGCAGGCGGCATTTAAGGTTGACAAGATAGAGACCAAGCGAACGGTTTCCCAGCCGCCGGGGCCTTTTATCACTTCCACACTGCAGCAGGCCGGTGCGAATCGATTAGGCTTTACCGCAAAAAGAACTATGCGGGTAGCACAGCAATTGTATGAAGGCATCGACTTAGGCTCGATGGGATTTCTTGGGCTTATTACCTATATGAGAACAGACAGTAGGCATCTGTCGGGCGAGGCAATAAAAGAGGTTCGCAGGTACATCGGCACCCATATCGGCGGCGATTATCTTCCAGAGAAGACCAGGGTTTACGCTTCGAAAAAAACCGCTCAGCAGGCACATGAAGCCATCCGACCGACGGACGTTGACCTTGCGCCGCGGGACATAAAGCCATTTCTTACTGATGAACAGCTTAAGCTCTACGATTTGATATGGCGTCGATTTGTCGCCTGCCAGATGTTACCCGCCCAGTGGGACGTTACCAATTTTGATATAGTTGCTGAAACATCCCTTGGGCCTTGTTATTACAGGGCAACCGGACGGGTGCTGGTTTTTGACGGTTTCAGCAAAATCTGGAGCACTTCATCCAATAATCAGCAGGAACTACCGGCGACAAAAAGGGGTGAGAAGCTGTCGGTAGTCGATATAAAAGCGGAGGAGCATTTTACGAAGCCGCCGGGGCGATATAACGAGGCATCTCTTGTAAAGGCGCTGGAAAAAGAAGGTATCGGGCGTCCAAGCACCTACGCTGCAATCATAAGCACCATTCAGGAGCGGCGCTACGTTGAGCAGAAAGAGAAGAAATTCCTTGCGACCGACCTCGGCGAAGTGGTAACCGACAAACTTAACGAGTACTTTCCAAAGATAATGGACGTTGCCTTCACGCGCTATATGGAAGAACAGTTAGACAAAATCGAAGAACAGCATCTGGACTGGCTTGGTGTTTTGAGAGAATTTTACGGACCATTCAAGCAAAATCTCGATACGGCGCAGAAGCAGATGAAGCACGCCAAGGCCGAGGTGAGCGACAGCGAGTATAACTGTCCCAGGTGCGACAGGCCGCTGGTTTACAGGTTCGGCAAAAACGGAAAGTTTCTTAGCTGTTCGGCTTATCCCAAGTGTAAATTTGCCTGTCCCTGCGATAGTCAAGGCAAAATGATTGAAGAAAAACAAAGCGAACATAAATGCCCGAAATGCGGCAAGGCAATGGTGCACAAGCAGGGGCGATTCGGGCCGTTCCTTGGCTGCAGCGATTATCCAAACTGCAAAACAACTGTTAAACTGGATAAGGACGGCAACGTCCTGCCGCCGAAGCCGCCGCCTGAGCCGACGGGGATAAAATGTTACAAGTGCACAGAGGGTGAGCTGGTAATCAGGCAGAGCAGAAAAGGGCCGTTCCTCGGATGTAACAGGTTTCCAAAGTGCAGGACTATAATCAGTATGAAACAGCTTGACAACC
>CAZECQ010000140.1:0-6835 GCA_964510545.1 uncultured Pirellulales bacterium
ACGCAGATAAAATCGGCAGAAGTTTTGCCGTCCGTATGGGCGACTTAAGAGACCTTGACCGTCTCAGAGCCAAACTGCAGAACATTGCCGAATACAAAAACAAAGTTTTTGCAGCGGTTTACAAAGCCGAACCCTTCAGTGCCGACGAGGTTTTTGAAAAGTGTAAGTCCCATGCCAATAAGCTGCTTTGCTTCATAACCGACACGACCGAATTTCTTCATAGGTCAATCGCCGAGGGCAAATCAATCCTTTTCGAAGGCGCCCAGGGGGCGCTTCTGGATTTGGACCACGGCACTTTTCCGTTTGTAACCAGCTCGAACGCAAGTTCACTCGGCATGCCGGCCGGCAGCGGTGTGCCCGCCAAAATGGTTGATAAATTCATAGGCGTAGTCAAGGCATATACGACAAGGGTAGGTGCCGGGCCTTTCCCCACCGAGCAGGACAACGAAATCGGCCAACGTATCCGTGACAAAGGCCACGAGTACGGCACTACGACCGGCAGGCCCCGCAGATGCGGCTGGTTTGATGCCGTGGCTGTTTCGTACAGCGCAGCCATCGGCTCAATTGACGCTGTTGCATTGATGCATCTCGACACAATGGCCGGCCTGAAAGAGATACAAATCTGCAGGGCATACGAAATCAACAGCAAAGAAGTATCCTTTTTCCCTGCAAACGAAGCAAAACTCTCAAATCTGAAGTGCATTTATGAAACGGTTCCCGGCTGGGACGAGGACATAAGCCAGGTAAGGGATTTTTACGATTTGCCCGACAACGCCAGGGACTATATTGTGCTTATCGAAGAGATGGTCAAAAAACCCGTAACCATAATCGGCGTCGGGCCAAAAAGAAGTCAGACAATATTCAGATGAGTTTCGATTTATAGAAATTGCAAAACAGCAGTGAAGAAAAATTGAAAAAGACCGCCAAACGTCTCGGGCTGACACTTGAACAGATGCCCCGGCACATTGCTATTATTATGGACGGCAACGGCCGATGGGCACAAAAGAAAGGGCTGCCCCGAGTTAAAGGTCATCACCAGGGCGGAAAAACCGTCGAGAAAATAGCCCAATGCTGCGTCGAGGTGGGTATCGAATCGCTGACACTATATGCCTTCAGCATAGAAAACTGGAAGAGACCCAAAGCCGAAACCGATGCACTTATGTATCTTTATGCCCGATATCTCAAAGCCATTCGTCCAACCCTTATGAAAAACAACGTGAAGCTGATTCACCTGGGCCGACTGACCAAATTGCCCGATTCGGTAAAAAAAGAGCTTGCAGAGACCATTGAGCTTACCGACAAAAATACGGGAATGCGTCTTGCTTTGGCGCTGAACTACAGCGGCAGGGCCGAAATCACAGATGCCGTCAAAAAAATAGCCAAACAATACAAAGACGACAAACTCAGTCTTAAGGACATTGACGAAGAGTGTATCGGTGGTCATTTGTACGTTCCCGAACTTGCAGAGCCTGACCTCTTGATACGCACTGCAAACGAAAAAAGAGTAAGCAACTTTTTGCTCTGGCAGATTTCATACAGCGAATTCTATATTACAAAGACTCTCTGGCCCGATTTTGAAGAGGCGGATTTGGAACAGGCAATACTGGCATACGCAAAACGTAAACGGCGGTTCGGTGATATAGAAAGCGCATCCTGAATAAGCTGTTAAATACGAGATATTATGCTCAAGCACAGATTGATTTTGGGTACATTGATGACGGTTTTTTTTATCGCCGTTGTCATTTTCGGCGGCTGGTTCGACGGTTCTCTGACCGCTTCGGCCGCCGATGATAAACCAGTACAGGCAACATTCCTCTGTATCCTTATTGTGGTCTTAATCTTTCCAGTTCAGTTTGAATTGGCAAAACTCGCCGCTGCGAATGGCCTGAAGATTTTCGCGCCTGTTTCCATCGCCGCCTCAATTTTATTCGCAACTACCTGGTACTGGCCGCAGCTTATCAACATCCAGCCGGCCGTGTATCTGCTTTTTCTTTCAGCTTTTACCCTGCTGGTGTTGTTATTATACCAGTATATTTGCTATGGAACATCAGGGGTGTTAGCCAACTGCGGGGCGAATTATTTTTCCGTTATCTATCTGGGACTCTTCAGCGTCTTTGTATCGGCCGTGAGGATTGACTTTGGGCCATGGGCCTTGCTTATGTATGTATTTGTAGTAAAGTCTGCCGATATAGGAGCTTATACCATTGGCAAGCCATTCGGCAGGCATAAATTTTCGCCCAGAATCAGTCCCGGCAAAACCTGGGAAGGTATGGCGGGCGCCGTTGCAACTGCGGTGATAGTTGCTGTTTCTTTTGCGGTAAGTTGTGATATAATGAGTTGGCCGGCGGCGGTACTTTTCGGCTGCTGCTTTGCTTTTATAGGCCAATTCGGCGACCTGGCCGAATCTATGCTCAAACGGGATGCAGAGCAAAAAGATTCGGCAAACACTGTGCCGGGCTTCGGTGGAATACTGGACGTTATTGATTCACCTTTGATGGCCGCACCGTTTGCGTATTTGTTTTTTATCTGTTGTGGATAAAGGAAGATTTTGGAAGTTACCATACAGTTAGATTCTGTTCAAAAACAGCTTGAGCTCTTTGGGCCTGCCGACAGCCATCTTCGCCTTTTGCGTCAGTCTCTTGGCGTCAAAATTACCGCCAGACAATCCGACCTGATAATTTCCGGCAAAGAAAGCAACGTAAACAGAACAGTTGAAATTATCGACAAGATGCAAAAGCAATTAATCAGACACGGCTCGCTCAGCACCGCAAAGGTCAAAACTTTTCTTGCTCAAAAGGATTCGATTCCGACAGCGGCCGGCGGCAAGGCCGTCACTGTCTATCCCCACAAAAAAGTTATCGAGCCAACCACCAAAGGGCAGTTAAAGTACATCGAAATAATGCTTGCCAATGACCTTACTTTTTGCATAGGCCCGGCGGGAACCGGAAAAACCTACCTTGCCGTCGCAGTTGCGGTATCAATGCTCAAGAAAAAACAAATCAGGAGAATTGTTCTTGCACGGCCTGCCGTCGAAGCCGGCGAAAAACTCGGCTTTCTGCCTGGCGATATACAGGCAAAGGTGAATCCATATCTTCGCCCGCTCTTTGATGCTCTCGAAGATATGATGGATTTTGCGCAGATGAAAAAGTTTATGGAGCTGGATATAATCGAAATCATTCCGCTTGCTTTTATGCGGGGCAGGACGCTGAACGAAGCGGTCATTATTTGCGATGAAGCCCAAAACACATCGCCTCTACAGATGTTAATGGTCCTGACCAGACTGGGGCACGGCTCCAAAATGATAATAACAGGTGACATAACGCAAATCGACCTCGAGGCCGGCCAAAAAAGCGGGATGGTCGAGGCAATTGAACTGCTAAAACGAATCAAAGGTATCGGTTCGGTAGAACTGACCCAGAAAGACATTGTAAGGCACCGACTGGTTCAGAATATCGTGCGGGCCTATAAAAAGAAAAGTAAAACATAAAGAAAGGTTTTTTATTTTTCATAACAGAGTGATTAGATGCATCTTTTTAAGAAAACAAGTCCGCGGCGAAGCAGGCTTCGTAAAGATAAAAGTGCTGAGCGCTTTTCGCAAATAATCCAGCATATTGACAAATCAATTATCATATCGCTGCTGATATGGCTGCTTTTTGCAGTTTTGAGTGTATTTGTTCTATCTTTCGAACTAATCCAGCAGGCCAGTTATCGCCAGGTAATTCCCACAACGGTTATAGTGGTGCTGGTTTCTTTTGCCGCAGCTTTCTACATTTATCGCTATCAGCAGCGAATAGTGAAAAACCACATCAGGGCCCTGGTTCTGGCAGGTTTATTTATTCTTTTATTGGCCGCAGCCAAACTCGGCGTTTTGTTGACTGAACGCAATTTCTGGGCCACAGGAACCGCTGTAACAATCGCCATAGTTTTGACAATCGCTTATGACCAGCGATTCGCAATAGGAATGAGTATATTTTATTGTCTGCTTGTCTGCTTTGCTATAGTGCCGATAGCAGACATCAACCTCTTTTTAATAGCGGTCGCGGGCGTTATCGCCTGCTGCTTTTCACTAAGGGAAATTCGCACGCGAATGAAATTGCTCGAAGTCAGCGCGCTTTCTGCAGCAATAGTATTTATAACAGCGATTTCTCTGGGCTTTTTGGCTGAAAAAACGCCTGTGGAGGTTTTCAGAAGTGCCGGCTGGCACGCCCTGGCTGCCTTTATTGTCGGGCTGCTCATACAAAGTTTGCTGCCGCTTATCGAAAAACTCTTTCGGATAGCCACAAGTATGACGCTTCTTGACTTTAGCGATGCCAATCAGCCGCTGCTGAAAAAACTTGCAATGGAAGCTCCCGGCACATTCAGCCACAGTTTGCTGGTAGGTTCCATCGCCGAGACCGCCGCCGAATCAATCGGCCGCAACGGTCTGCTCTGCAGGGTCGGCGCTTATTATCACGATATCGGAAAAATCAATAAGCCAACATATTTCACTGAAAATGAAATCGGCCCGGCAAGCAGGCACAAAGAATTAACGCCGGCAATGAGTCAGTTGATAATCGTAGGTCATGTAAAAGATGGAATAGAAATGGCCAAGGAATACGGACTGCCTGCCGTGCTTCGGCAGTTTATCGAGACACATCACGGCACGATGCTGATAGAATTTTTTTACAATGAGGCCAAAAAACAGCAGGGTGAAAAACAATCCGAACTTTCTGAAAGTGAATTCAGGTATACCGGCCCGAAGCCGCGGACGAAGGAAGCAGCCATTGTAATGCTGGCCGATGCATCCGAAAGCTCTCTGAGGTCTCTGCCCGAGCCAACACCTACAAAGATAGAAACGGTTGTACACAATATGGCAATGAAGCGTCTGCAGGACGGCCAGTTTGACGAGTGCGACCTGTCACTGCGGGAATTAAGTCAGATAGAGGTTAGTATATCCAAGACCCTTGCGGCACACTACCACGGCCGGGTCGCATACCCGACTCCTCCGGATGCAACTGAGGAAACAGCGGACGAAAACAGCGCATATCACTAGTGTACGAAATATCAAATGCCGGATATAGCTATTCAAATAAAGCAAAACTTTGACGATATAAATATTGATGCAGCTAAACTTAAAAAACTGGCCGGAGCGGTCTGCAAGCGTTTCGCCGCCGACAGAACAAATGACGCAAAATACGAGATTAGTATAGCGATAGTTGACAACGCCCAAATCCGTGGATTGAACAAGCAATTTGGCAAACAAAGCCGTTCCACCGATTGTTTGAGTTTTGACCTCTCCGATAGTGAGGTAAACTCGCCGAAGTTGTTCGAGTTGGTGGTAAACGCTGAAAAAGCCGTCAAAGAAGCAAAACTGCGAGGCCATTCAGCCCAGGCCGAACTTGCGCTTTACATAACCCACGCACTGCTACACAACCTTGGTTTTGACGATTCAACGAGGGCAAAGGCAAAAAAAATGCACGATACCGAAGATGAAATTTTACAACAATTCGGCTTCGGTTTGATATATAATAGTAGTTCATCATAGTTACGAGCTACCGGTTGATATTACGAGAGGCAAAGAGACTGAAAGGATATTAAGTGAGTAATATTGGATGGGCGGTGTTGCTGATTTGTCTTTTCACAGGCGGCACGTTGTTCTTTTCCGTCAATGCTGTTGCTCTGCGAATATTTTCACGGGCCAAATTGCTGGACTTATTCAAAGCGATCAACACCGAAGAGCATGCAGAGGAACTGGCCGAGAACGCTGAAAAGCTTGTTTTGGCCTGCTCGTTATACCGGCTAATCTTAAATATCTGTATATTGCTGTTGTTGTTGAATATTTTTGCCGCCTATCGGCAGACGAATTTGGCAGTTATCGATTATGTGCTGAGCTTAATTATCTCAATGTCAATTTTCTCGGTATTTTCTCTGGCAATCCCTCACGCCTGGGCCAAATACGCAGGCGAAAAAATCCTCAGCCGAACATATAAACTGCTGATGCTCTTTGCAGTTCCCGCCCGGCCTGCACTTTATGTTCTAACCTTTACCGATAGTTTTGTCCGACGGCTTGCTGGCGTAGCAAAAACAACGCTCGAAGAGGACAGAGAAGAAAAGCAGGAAGAATTCCTGACCGACCTCGAGCAGCAGAAAATAGAAGGGGTCTTCGATGAAGAAGAGCAGGAGATGATTGAAAACGTACTGGAATTAAGCGACACCACCGCTGATGAAATTATGACTCCTCGCACGGACATCATCGCTGTTGAAGCCAATTCCGATTTACAGACGGTTCTGGATACCATCAATGACGCCGGCCATACCCGTGTTCCAGTCTACGAAGAAAATATAGACAACATAATCGGCCTGGTCTATGCCAAGGACCTGCTGGGTGAAATCGGAAAAGACCCGGCCGATTTCAAACTCCGCAGCAAAATGAGAGATGCCTACTTTGTACCCGAAACCAAGCCTCTCAGGGTACTGCTGCACGAGTTTCAGAATCAAAAACTGCACATAGCTGTCGTGCTCGACGAATACGGCGGGACAGCGGGAATCGTTACCCTCGAGGACATCCTTGAAGAGCTTGTCGGTGAAATAGCCGACGAATACGAAGAAACCCCGCCGGCACCTATAAAGCAAATAGATGACAGTACTGTGGAGGTTGACGCCAGAACATATATCGACGACCTCAACGACCACTTCGAACTGAATCTGCCCGAAGACGAGGACTATGACACCATTGGCGGTTTTGTCTTCTCGTACCTGGGCTATATCCCAAAAGCCGGCGTCAGATTTGATTACGAAAACCTTAAATTTACTATTACATCAGCCGAGGCCAGAAGAATAAAACGTATCAGACTCC
>CAZECQ010000141.1:0-6806 GCA_964510545.1 uncultured Pirellulales bacterium
TACGCCCGTAAGAATTACTATTCTTTCTATAAGAAGTCTTAACTTCAACATAAATTCACCCTTTTTAATCATAGCCAATGCCTCGTTCTTAATACTATTCACCGCACCATTTTAACGATTGCCTTGCTTATCTCCCCAGTCCATTTCAGACGGTATTCTCTCAAACTTCACGTGGTAATCATTGTATAAGATATTACAGCCATCGTAATTGTGATTTTCTAAACTTAGTTTCTCAACGCCTCCATATAGATTCCAACCATATTGACTTTCGAATAATAAAACCGTATCGGGCGATGAGTTCGGTTTACAATTTGGATTCATCGCATAACTGCATCGACCCTTTTTTGCAAAGGGCAATACAAGCATCGGCTCAGTCTTATGACCAACAAAAGGCCAATATAAAACTACCTTCGGACAAATAAGCTGTTCTTTCTTCACATAGCCGTTGTCCAAAAGCAAATCACACCACTTGTTCGCTGGTGGATACTGTCCATAATCGGTGTTGTATATTATTAATGCCTTTCCAATGTGGCTTAAATTCCTAGTACAGGAAAATCGCCCCCTGCCAACGTCGAGCAGAAGTTGGTTTTCGAGCCAGATGCCCAAACAGATAATGCTCAAAGCTGTTCCGACAATCGCAAATCCACCACCCCTTAGCATTCCGCTGTATTTCCTTATCTTAAAAAGTGCAATTGTACCGAAAGTAAAACCAAACAAAGCAGGCAGAAACGACATATTTCTATAAAAAATAACCGGTTTCGAAGCAGGTAACGCAAAGGATAAAGCGAAGGGTAGGACAAGGAAACCTAAAACAGCAAGTAGCACAGATGCTAATGCCAACTTTGAAGTTTTTGGTTTTTGCCCTTGTGTTTCAAATTCACTCACGCTATCTCCTTTCAAAAAGTTCTCACCCCACCATTGTAACTGTAAAATAGGACAAAGAAAACCATTTTCTGACTTTTCCTGAGTTTATTGAAGGACCCAGCCCGCTTGTCGCGGCGTAGCATCTGGCGAAGCCAGATAAACAACGAACTACCAATTTTGAACTAAAAGTGCGCAAAAAGCGCACTTTTTGACGCTTTTTGACGTTTTTTGCCATTTTCTTACTCTTTTTCCGCTGCCCACCTGCCTCCGGCCATAAAAATTTTCTCTTGACTATGAACAGCTTTTCATATATACAAACGATAGGAGACGTGCGGTTTTAATGTTTGTTTAGCTCATTATGAACGGGGCTGGTTTCCTCCCTCCTCCCTCCGCATCCAGCCTCGTTCTTTTTTAACCCCCAAAATCACTTCGCCCCGCGGCGCTTGAGCTCAGTAGAATCATTTGCGCAGGTATTGTTTTCCTATTTGAAATTTTTCCAATATTTTTTTATCTCTTACCCCACAACAACTTACAAATTTTGACCGTCCAAAATTGCCCGAATTTTCGCACCAAACGCGCAGGTTCGTCTAATTATGGGGAGCCGTTTTTTTTTACCCCCCAAAAGTAAATACTAAATTAAGGATAAGTTAAAATGACCACCAAATCACAAATCACGATCCACCAACCCCCCTTGTCCCAGCTATGCCTCTGGCGAAGCCGGATCATTTATACAAGCGCACAAAAAGAATCAATTATGCAAAACAAACCCAATTTCCCCCGTTTTTGCGCCAAAAACAGCTATTTGGAAGAAAAACAAACCCAATTCAAACCCATTCAAACCCATTTTCAACCCAAATATGCCCAAAACAAACCCAATCAAACCCAATTTAAAACCACCCCCGCGCAGTTATTCCGCAATTTTAACTTATTGATTATTGCGAAGAATTGGTTATCATACCTGCAAATGAAGAAAATTTTGGCAGACAGAACCGACAAAATCGACTCAAGCGGGATAAGAAAGGTCTTTGCGCTGGCGGCATCGATGAAAGAGCCGATAAATTTATCTATAGGTCAGCCGGATTTCGATGTGCCGCAACAGTTGAAAGACGAAGCAATAAAGGCAATTCAAGAGGGGCAGAATAAGTATTCTCAAACGGCAGGGAATAGTCTGCTGAAAGAAAAAATAGCTGAGCGAATTATAAGTGAGTTCAGCTGGGAAAAGCCCGCCATACTCGTGAGCAACGGCGTCAGCGGCGGGCTGATGTTAGCTTTTTTGGCGCTTATCAATCCCGGCGATGAGGTGATTATTGCAGACCCGTATTTTGTAATCTACAAACATATAATCAATATGTTGGGCGGCAAGTGTGTTTTTGTGGACAGCTATCCCGAATTCGCGCTGCCTGTCGAGAAAATTGCCGAGGCCATCAGCGAAAAAACAAAACTGGTTATAGTTAATTCACCCTGCAATCCGACCGGCGTGGTGTATTCACAAGAAAGTGTAAAAGCCCTTGCTGAAATTGCAGCGGAAAAAGATGTGGTCGTGATGAGCGATGAAATATACGAGAAGTTCAGCTATGACGGTAATTGTCCGAGTATAGCTAATTACTATGAAAAGACGATTTTGTTGCGTGGTTTCGGCAAGGCCTACGCTATGACCGGCTGGCGGCTTGGATATGTGGCGGTGGGCGAATCCCTTAAAGACGTGGTTGAAGAGATGACTAAAATTCAGCAATATACCTTTGTTTGTGCGCCGACGCCATTTCAACAGGCGGCTGTTGCAGCATTGGATTATGACGTCGGTGAGCTGGTCAATGCCTACAGGAAGAAAAGAGACCTTGTTTACGAAGGGCTGAAAGATAAATTTGAAGTGGTCAAGCCGGGTGGAGCGTTTTATCTGTTTGTCAAATCACCGGGGAAGGGCAGGGGGTCTGAGTTTGTAGAAAAGGCAATCGCCAATAATGTTCTGATTATTCCGGGAAATGTATTTAGCGAGAAAGATACGCATTTTCGGATAAGTTATGCGGCCGGCGACGAAAAACTGAAGAGGGGGATAGAGATACTGCGACAGTTGGCAGAATGATTATTAATTTTTGTTGATTATTTTGCAGTTATCAATTATCTATCATCGATAATTGGTTTTTTCGGGAATTGCTATGGTCAAAGGAATGATTTTCGGCACGGTAGGGGGGTTGGGATTGTTTCTTTTCGGCATGGGGCTGATGTCTGACGGCCTGAAAAAGGTCGCTGGCCGAAGGCTTAAAAACATCCTTAAATCAATGACAAGCAAGCGCCTGGTCGCCTTTTTTGTTGGGGCGGGTGTTACCGCTTTAATCCAGTCCAGCTCGGCGGCAACAGTAATGGTGGTGGGTTTTGTTAATGCCGGTCTGCTAACACTTAAACAGGCGATATCGGTAATTATCGGCACAAACGTAGGAACGACAGCTACGGCGTGGCTGGTGTCGATATCAGGTGTCGGTGCTTTGAAGATTACCAGCTATGCACTTCCTGCGATTGGTGTGGGATTTCTCCTTCAGGCGCTGGGCAAAAGGAACAGGACAAAAAATATCGGACAAATACTGCTGGGCTTCGGGATATTATTTTTGGGCATAAGTATTATGAAAACAGGCTTTGGCCCATTAGAAGAAAGCCCAAAAGTTCATAACCTCTTCCGCATTCTTGCTAAAGAGCCCATATTGGCCATTTTAGCAGGTACGGCGGTGACAATGCTTCTTCAAAGCAGTTCTGCTGCGATAGCAGTGGTTCAGTTATTGGCCTTACAAGGCGCTTTTGGAGGGGATTGGGAAGCAGCCCTTAATGTTTCGATACCGTTTGTTTTAGGCAGCAATATCGGCACAACAATTACGGCGCAACTTGCGGCATTACAAACAAACCTAAACGCAAGGCGCACGGCGTGGGCACACACGATATTTAATGTTTTTGGTGCCCTTATTGCGTATCCTTTCGTTCATTTCGGTCTTTTTGGAGATTTGGTTTATATGGTCTCTCCGTGGGAATTGGGGCCTGCTACTATTGCGGCCAATATTGCTCTTGCCCATAGTATCTTCAATGTTGTTAATTCGTGTATATTCCTGCCGATATCAGGTCTACTTGAGAAAGCGGCAACTAAATTAGTGCGTGAAAAACCCGGAGACATAGCGGCCAGGCCGGTAGTTCTTGAGGAGCATCTTCTCGATACACCCGTAATAGCATTGGAGCAGACGCGACGAGAGATTATTCGTATGGCGCAAAAAGCGAAAAAAGCGATTGAGTGTTCTATCGAGGGGATTGTCAAGAATGACCATAGAATGCTTGAATCGGCAAGAGAGACAGAAGATGTTATCGACGAATTCCAGTTAGAGATTACATCTTACCTTTCGGCATTATCACGCAGGCAGCTTTCTGAGGAAGTATCCATCACCCTGCCTGTACTTTTGCATACTGTTAATGACCTGGAGCGTATCGGTGACCACGCTGTGAATATCGTTGAGGTTGCGGAGCGGAAAATAGGGCAGAAGCTTACCTTTAGTGACTTTGCACTGTCTGAGGCGGATAAACTTAAAGATGAGGTTGACCAGATGTTCGATTGTATCATAACGGCGTTGGAGAATAATGATATTGAGTCGGCTAAATCGGCCCTGGCCAACGAGATAAATCTAAACAGAATGCAGATAGATTTTAGGCGAAGCCACGTACAGAGGATGAGCGATGGTGTTTGCTCGGCTGAGACAGGTCTGGTATTTATCGATATGGTTGACAACGTGGAAAAAATCGGTGACCACCTGACCAATATCGCCCAGGCGGTGATTGGCGGTCTTCAGTGGGAGGGGGTTGACCCGGAGAATCCTTACGATGTCCGGCCTGCCTCGCAGGAAAACCCACAATAACCAGAAGCAGTTTGCAGAATGGTTCCTTCGACCGTGCTCAATATAAACAAGCTCAGGATGGGTATTGATTATTTTTTGTTGATTATTTTTCATTTATCAATTATCTATCATCGGTAATTGGTTTTTTTGGAGTTGCTATGGTCAAAGGAATGATTTTCAGTACAGTAGGGGGGTTGGGAATGTTTCTTTTCGGCATGAGAATAATGTCGAATGGCCTCAAGGATGTTGCTGGCCAAAAACTAAAAAAACTCCTCGAAACTCTGACAAAACGCCGCATCATCGCGGTTTTGGTAGGAGCAGCTACAACGGCGCTGATTCAGTCGAGCTCGGCTACAACTGTAATGATAGTCGGGCTTGTTAATGCCGGTCTTCTGACATTAAAACAGGCATTGAGCGTTGTCCTTGGTGCAAATGTTGGAACAACCTTTACGGCGTGGTTAGTCTCTACATTCGGTCTCGGCGAACTCAAGATAACGATGTATGCACTTCCAGCCATTGGAATTGGTTTTTTATTACAAACTTTAGCGAAAAGCCAGAAAGCCAAAGGCATTGGCAGTATAATACTCGGATTCGGACTACTTTTTGTTGGTATTGGATTTATGAAAGACGCATTTGCCCCAATCAAGGGCAGTTCAGAGGTTCAAGAAGTGCTTATTTGGATAGGGCAAAATCCCATATTGGCTGTATTAGCCGGTACTATCCTGACGATGCTGCTGCAGAGCAGCTCTGCATCTATCATGATAATACAGGTCATGGCATTCCAGGGCTTATTTGGAACAGATTGGGAAGTAGCCGCCAAAGTAGCGATACCTTTTATTCTGGGTGATAATATAGGTACAACAATCACGGCAGAGTTAGCGTCTATTCAGACATCTCGTAATGCAAAACGGGTGGCAAGAGGACACACAATGTTTAATGTCATAGGTGTTATCTATATGTTGCCTTTAGTATGGTTCGGCCTGTTTGGCAAGGCGGTCAGCCTGATTACACCCTGGACATTAACTAAGAGCACCATAATGGTAGAACTTGCATTTGCACACAGTATGTTCAACGTATGTAATGCTGCAATTTTTACAGCAGCTCTTTCCTGGTTAGAAAAGGTAATTTTAAAAATCGTTCCGGTTAAAAGCTATGAATTAGAAGAAAAACCTGTCGTACTTGAACAAAACCTGCTCAATACGCCGGTCATTGCCCTTGAACAAGCAAAACGTGAAATCGTTCGTATGGCGCAAAAAGCGAAAAAAGCGATTGAGCTTTCTATCGATGGGATTGTCAATAATGACCGGGTAAAACTTGAATCGGTGAGGGTAACAGAAGATGTTGTTGATGAATTCCAGTTGAAGATTACATCATATCTTTCGGCATTATCGCGCAGGCAGCTTTCTGAGGAAGTATCGATTACTTTGCCTGTACTTTTGCATACTGTTAACGATTTAGAGCGTATCGGCGACCACGCCGTGAATATTGTGGAAATTGCGGAGCGCAAAATAGGGCAGAAGCTTTCCTTTAGTGACTTTGCGTTAGCTGAGGCGAATAAACTTAAAGATGAAGTTGACCAGATGTTCAATTTTATCATAACAGCATTGGAGAATAATGATATTGAGTCGGCAAAATCGGCCCTGATTAACGAGTTAAATCTAAACAGAATGCAGATAGATTTTAGGCGAAGCCACGTAAAGCGGATGAGTGACGGTGTATGTTCGGCTGAGACAGGTCTGGTATTTATCGATATGGTTGACAATGCGGAAAAAATCGGCGACCACCTGACCAATATCGCCCAGGCGGTGATTGGCGGTCTTCAGTGGGAGGGGGTTGACCCGGGAAGTCCCGACCAACGCCAGCCGGCCTCAGAAAAAACCTGAAAAGCTTTTTTAAAATATTGCGGCTTTTTGTTGCTAATCTGCCAATATATGGGTAAATTGGTGTATATGAAGAGTCATATTGGGTTAGTTCTGATTGTTTTTCCTTGCTTACTGTTGTGTGCATCGTTTCTTTCCACAAGCGGCAGGGCGGAGCCAAATGGGCTGGAGGCGAATTTGCCGGAGTTGGATTTGCCGG
>CAZECQ010000142.1:0-6741 GCA_964510545.1 uncultured Pirellulales bacterium
AAGAGAGAACTATCTCGTCATGTTATGAACGATTTTTACGACGGATTTTGCTAATGATTGCGTTTAACAAGAAGACAAAAGTTGCTTTTATTTGCTCATATTTACCTCGGAAGTGCGGTATCGCCACATTCACGTCAGATTTAATCAATAATATAAAGCTTGCCGGCAGTGGAGAATTCGAACCGCAGGTCTTTGCTATGCAGCCACAGGCTGAGTTGGAATATGATGAGCCGGTAAAGTTTAAGATTCGCAAAGATGTTAAACGTGACTATCTTTTGGCCGCCGACTACATCAATTTTAGTGATATCGAAGCTGTTTCAGTCCAGCATGAATTCGGGTTATTTGGCGGCCGGGGCGGTTCGTATATAAATACATTGCTCAAGAGTGTGTATAAGCCGGTAATAACGACTCTGCATACGGTCCTTGAGAAACCATCCGAAGAGTATTTTGACTCGTTACGTGACGTATGTGATGCGTCGGATAAAATAATAGTTATGAACAAACGGGGCATCAGGATGCTGCAGCATGTTTACGGGGTACCCAAGAGCAAGATAAATTTGATTCCACACGGCATACCGGATTTGCCTTTTGTCGAAAGTATTAGCTACAAGCGCAAATTAGGTATGGCCGGTCGCAAAACAATCCTTACTTTTGGGTTGCTTAGCAAAAACAAGGGCATTGAAATTATGCTCAGGGCCTTGCCGAGGATAGTCAAAGAAGAGCCGTCAATTCTTTATGTAATTCTGGGTGCAACACATCCGGAGGTTCTTCGTTGTGAAGGGCAATCTTATAAATTAAAGCTCGAAAGAATAGTCCGGGATTTGGGATTGCAGAGAAACGTTGTTTTCCATAATCGCTTTGTGAGCAACGAGAAGCTTTTTCAGTTTCTCGGTGCCGCTGACATTTACGTTACTCCTTATTTGCATAGAGAACAACTGACCAGCGGGACATTGGCTTTTGCAGTAGGCACAGGTAAAGCGGTTGTTTCAACTCCGTATTGGGCTGCCCAGGAGTTGTTGTCGCACGGCCGGGGCAAGCTTGTTCGATTCGGTGATTTTGAACAAACAGCTCGCACTATAGTTGAAATTCTCGGTAATAACTCGCTGTTTTCCGGGATGAAAAGGCGGGCATATCAATATGGACGCTCGATAACCTGGCCAAAGATAGGACAGATTTACTTTGAGCTTTTCAGGAGATATATGCCTTCAATGCGAATACCGTTAAGAGAGAGCTTAGACTTATCCGATAGGGAAGGTCTTGCTTATAGCCGACAGATGCAATATCAAAAAGCATTATAGTTATTTTTTTTGGAGGTCCTATCTATAAGGAAATCTACGACATGGTAAAAAAGAAAATCAAGAAAAACAACAGGAAGGAGAAGCAAAATGCTTGCGATAAAGTTTTTCAGAGATGTTCTTCTGTTGACAATTTGTCTTTTTGGGCTGTTTATTTTCGGGTGTAAAAAAGATGAGCACCCCGGCAGTTCCAGCAAAGCCGCCCTGACACAAGATAAGTTGGCAGATGCCATCGAAGCATATATTAACAAGGCTTCGGCTGCAACGGGAGGCTACTTTGTTGCTTTTGATGACAAGAGCGGCCAGGAACTCAGATTGACCCTCGAAAAGGTCCACAGGGCAAGGCTGTCGCAGGTCGGCGAAGAGTTGTATTTCGCTTGTGCCGATTTCAAAACGCCTCAAGGTAAAATTTATGATTTAGATGTTTTTATGAAAGGGTCTGACAAGGAGAATTTGGTTTTTTTCGAATTTTCCATCCACAAGGAAGCCGGCCAGGAGAGGTACACCTGGTATGAAGAGGGCGGCATCTGGAAAAAGAAATCTCTGGGGACCGGTGCTGAGCACCCCGCAGAACACCCTAAAGAACATCCTAAATAATGCGGCTGCTCAGTCTGACTTGTAGAGGACAAAACGATGGCAAAGTTTTTGGCAAAAAACCTAAAAGCAGGAGTTATTCTACTTGCTGCTCTGGCACTGCTGGCGATACGACTTCAGAGAAACAACGAGAATCCAAATCCCAAAGAAGCAATTAGAACTGTGGAAATAACATACAGCTTAATTATTCGTGATATTCCCGAGCGTGCTGAAGATGTGCGGGTTTGGGTACCAGTACCACCAACAAATAAGCACCAGAAGCTGTTGTCCTTAGACATCCCCGGCGATATGCCTTATCAAATGCTCAACGAGCCGGAATATGGTAACCAATTTCTTGTTTTTGACTTAACAGATATATCCTTATTCGAAACCAGCCAGGTTGGTTTAGATGTAAACTTTCTTGTTACGCGCCGTGCAATTCGCCCATTACTTAAGAATTCATCAGCCAATTCAACCGCCCAGAGGCAACTGGTTCGTTTTCTTGCTGCAGACCGTTTGGTTCCAATTGGCGGTAAGATTGCCGAGGAGGCACACAGTACTGCCGGCAATACGTGGAAGCCCCTTCAGCAGTCGCGGCTTCTATATGACCATATCGTCTCAAGCATAAGTTATGACAAGTCCGGAACGGGGTGGGGCAGGGGGGATGCTCTTTACGCCTGCAATATCCGCAAGGGAAACTGTACCGATTTTCATTCACTTTTTATTGCGCAGTCTCGTGCACTAGGTATCCCCGCTCGCTTTATTATGGGGTTATCCCTGCCTGAAGAGAAGAGAGAGGGTACAATAGCCGGCTATCACTGCTGGGCCGAGTTTTACCTGTCGGATAAAGGCTGGATTCCAATCGACGCATCAGAAGCAAGTAAGTATCCCGAGAAAAAGGAACAATATTTTGGCGGTCTCGATGAGCACCGCATTGCTTTTACCCTCGGTAGGGACATCAAACTGCCCGGCTCGGCAGCCGAACCGGTCAATTATGTTATCTACCCGTATGTCGAAATCGACGGCCTTTCTCACAGCAACATTCAAACAACTTTCTATTTCAAAGATTATCCGCTTAGAAACAGGGCTATAGAAAAATTACCTAGTTCGAAAGTATCGATTAATTAATTTAAAAAATTTGAAAGGGGAAAAATGATTCTCACAAGCCCAAAAAAAGCCAGGAAGTTTTTCGAGGCAAAGATGGAGTTTACCACCGGCCCGGTGGAACTAAACAGTATGATTCAACAGGAAGAAGATATCAATATAATTGATGTGCGAGCTGCGGAAGATTTTTCTAAGGGGCACATCCCCGGTGCTATTAACCTTCCTAAAGAAGATTGGGACAGCCATAGCGGCCTGAGCAAAGAGAGGGTCAATATTGTGTACTGCTATTCAGAAGTTTGCCATCTTGCCGCTGCTGCTGCCAGGGATTTTGCCGAACACGGCTATCCGGTGATGGAACTTGAAGGCGGCTTTGAGGAATGGAATCGTAACAACATGACAATCGATTCCTGACGTAAAAAAGTGAACACTTAACTTCGACTGTCAAAGAGCTTTCGTAGAATTTACCACCGGAAAGCAAATGCAAGTGGTTTTTTTTTAAGGGAACCGTGCCGATGAAAGAACGTTAAATATCGGATAGTATTCAGTAATTGATAAGGAGACGCCTTATGGCAAAGAAAGCGAAAAAAAAGAAAACCAAAACTGCAAAGTCAAGTAAGTCTGTCATATATACATGTTCAACCTGTGGGAAAGTTACGAAAACCCAGTCTCATCTATGTTCACCTACCAAGGCCGAGAAGATATATGTATGCAGATACTGCCGTGTTTCAACCGGTGACCCCAGCCACGTATGCGCGCCAATGGTTGCGGAAATGAAATACGTTTGCAAAAACTGTGGCAGGATTACTCCATACAGTGGAGCAGTATGCCAGCCGAAGGTAATTCGGTAGGGTGATTGCAGGGGAACTAAAATGTTGCAAGAGTCTTTTTACTGAAAGATTATGTTTGTTGGAAATTAACGTTCAAAAGCATCTAAAAAATTAAAAAAGGAGGTGTATTATGCAGGTAAAGGAAATTATGACGAGCAATGTTGAAACAATCGATTCAGAGACAAGTTTAACAGAAGCCGCTCAGAAGATGCAGGAACTTAATGTTGGAGCTTTGCCGGTATGGGAAGGCGGGGAACTGGCCGGTATGATTACAGACCGTGACATAGCCATACGTGCGGTCGCCGAGGGCAAAGACCCAACAACTGCACAGGTCAGAGAGGTCATGACTCCGGAGGTTTACTTCTGCTATGAGGAAGACGACATTCATGAAGCTGCCGAAATGATGGAGGAAAAGTCGATACACAGACTTCTGGTAGTCAACAGTGATAATACACCGGTTGGTTTTGTTTCTCTGGCAGATTTTGCCGTCAAAAGTCATGACGAGCGTTTGGCCTGGGAAATCCTTGAGAAGATTTCTGAGCCGGCCTGTCCGCATCGGTAATTGACTATTTCGCCGGGACACCATTTTGCAATTTTTTGCAAGATGTGGTCTCGGCTGGTTTTGTCCTTCACGATTATGCTTAAAATTAGCCGGGACTTTTCGATGAAGAAATAAAGCTGTCCGCCGAGGAGGTAAGATAGTTTTGTACGGCGTAACATCCGGCTCTGAAGTTATTACAAATTTGCAGATGCTTTGCTGGAACCAGTTGACGATTCTGGGGTCGACTATGAGTTCGGACGAAGATTTTAGACAGATGCTCAAGGCAGTTACAACGGCAAAACTTAAGCCTATTATTGACTCTGTAATATCGTTGGAAAATGCAAGAGAAGCAATGGATAAGATGGAAACAGGTGAACAATTCGGAAAGATTGTGTTGAGAGTCTCTCAATAAACATATTAGTGGAAAATTTATAGGAAAGGAACTGATTATGGTTGTTACGGCTTCAAAAATGCTTTCCTTAGGAACGTCAGCACCAGATTTTAACCTGCCTGATACCCAGGGCAATATAGTGTCGTTGGACAACTTCAAAGAAGCACCAGCTCTTTGTTATTTTTATGTGCAACCATTGTCCGTTTGTGAAACATATTTTAAGTGTAATGGTTGGCCTCATTAAAGAGTATCAGGAAAAAGGAATGGCAGTCGTTGGAATAAATTCAAATGATGTTGCCAATTTCACCGAGGACAGCCCGGAAATGATGGTAAAGGTGGCGAAAAAGGCTGGGTTTACTTTTCCCTATCTCTATGACGAAAGCCAGGCGGTTGCGAAGGCATATCGTGCCGCCTGCACGCCGGACTTTTTTTTGTTCGATAAAGAAAGAACGCTTGTTTATCGAGGTCAGATGGATGATAGTCGGCCGGGTAACGACATACCTGTAACCGGCCTTGATTTAATCAAAGCAATGGATGCGGTGCTTGCAGGCAGAGACGTTAATGCCGAGCAAAAACCCAGCATGGGCTGCAACATAAAATGGAAGGAGGGAAACGAACCGGAATATGTAAAGTAAATAAGGTCATTAATTTTGTGTATGATTGTTATGGTATAGGGGAAAATAATGGATATAACAATAGAAAAACTCATAGTTTTATTAAATATGGATTTGGAATTGGAATACTCAGCGGCAATACAGTATATAAACCACGCAGCGGTAATGACCGGAGCTGCATACGGAGATATCATAAAGGAGCTTAAGATTCATGCAAACGAGGAAGTCCAGCACGCTATGATTCTGGCAGACCAGATTGATTATCTCGGAGGCTCTCCAACTGTCAACGTAGGTAAAATCCACACTTCTAAAGATAATGATGAAATGCTGAATCAGGACCTGGATGGTGAGGAAGACGCTATAAGGCGATACAAGATGAGGGTAGAACAGGCTGAGCAACTCAAAGAATTTGCCCTGGCACAACAGCTGCGAAATATCCTGGCTACCGAACAAGAGCACGCTATGGACCTGAAACAGGCCCTTGGAAAATAATCCTTAAACAGTAAGACACAGATATTTACGAGGTAAGATTATGAATGAACATATTGGTTTAATAACGATGAAAGCCAGCCCGCTTACACTTCTGGGCGATACCGTTAAGGTTGGCCAAGAGGCACCGGATTTTGAAGTAGTTGCGAACGATTTATCAACGGTCAGATTTTCATCATTTCGCGGCAAAGTGTGTATAATTTCATCGGTGCCATCTTTGGACACAAGTGTATGCGACACAATGACGCGAAAATTTAACGAGCAGGCCACCAAACTTGCCGAAGATGTGGTCGTCCTGACTATAAGTATGGACCTTCCATTTGCTCAGAAGCGATGGTGTGGCGCTGCGGGCATATATAATCTTCAAACGCTGTCAGACCATCGCGATGCATCATTTGGTAAGGCCTATGGTGTGCTTATAAAAGAGCTTCGCCTGCTTGCACGTGCGGTCTTTGTAGTTGATAAAGATGGTGTAATAAGGTATATGCAGATAGTCGAGGAACTGGCAGATGAGCCTTATTACGAACCGGTTTTGAATACTGTCGAAGAGCTGCTTTAATAGTAACATTGTATTGGATTGATGTAATGGCGGAAAGGACAGTCAGGATGATTAACGAAAAAATGACACAAGCACTAAACGAACAGATTAATGCAGAGTTGTATTCGGCTTATTTGTATCTTTCGATGGCCGCTTATTTTGAATCGGTGAATTTGCCTGGTTTTGCAAACTGGATGAGGGCCCAAACACAGGAAGAGTCAATGCACGCGATTAAGATTTATGATTTTGTCAATGAACGAGGCGGCAGGGTTATATTGGAAGCGATAGAGCAGCCGCCGGTAGAATGGAAAACCCCCTTAGCCGTTTTTGAAGCCGCCTGCAAACATGAACAAAAAGTGACCGGATTAA
>CAZECQ010000143.1:0-6702 GCA_964510545.1 uncultured Pirellulales bacterium
ATTTCGTTGATATTTATAAGACTGATGAGGGACTTTCAGTAAAAGACATTATAAAAAAATATCGCAATCAGGAAATCGAACAGATTACAGAACCGACGCACTGCATTGAGGAATCCCAGTCATCAGCCAAGGCTGAAATATGAAATCGGCTGAAACTATTTTCAGGCAGTTTTTGAAAGAAAAGGGACTGCTTTTCAGCAAACAGCGAGAGCAAATCCTGGCAGCTTTTGTAAAGATAAAAAACCATCCTACAGTTGATGATCTTTACAATGGCGTCAAAAAGAAAAATCCCAGGATTGGTCTTGCCACTGTGTATCGAACGATGAAGGTAATGTGTGATTGCGGCCTGGCAAGAGAGATTGATTTCGAAGATGGCGTCAGGCGTTTTGAGCATAACTTCCATCGCCAACACCATCACCATTTGGTTTGTACCAAATGCGGCAGAGTCATCGAGGTGACCAACGACCGGATTGAAAGCTTGCAGAAAAAAATGGCCAGAGAACATAATTTTGCCTCTACCAGGGATACGATGAAGATATTTGGTCTTTGCAGCAAATGTCAACAGGTGCCTTACCGCAAAAAACACTGAAAAAAGCAAAAAAACACTGAAAAAAGCAATAAAGGAAGTTTTAAAAGTTGAATAATAAGGTACTCTCACTTGTTAAGACCAAAAAAACTCAAACTTGATGATTTTCTGTTCTGTCGTCATCTTTTGACACTCCTTTCTGTTTCGATTGCGATTGGCACAACTCCACTCCGGCTACGCCTTCGTTCCGTTGTGCCAATCCTTTGACATAAGTTATAACAGAAGTGTCAGATTAAATCTTGACTATTCCACCTTATAACAGTTTTAAGTTTTTTCTTAGTCGGGATAGAGTTCGGGCGCGCGCACTTTTAGGTGAAGGGTTTCCAGCCCTGCCCTTTCGGTTGCGAGGTGGCTTCACAGTTCCACAATGAGCCACGTTTCCCGAGGTCTTCCTACGATCCCGGACGGTCGGTTTTCCCTTGCACGCTGGGTCTTTGCAGGTTATCGCTAATCCCTGCTGGGTGATGGCCCTTCCAGACGTTATCTCCGCAATCTTTGTATAGGCGCCTGGATCCTTACCCCGCGGTGTCCCTTTGGTGCTCATACCCGTTTCTTCCCAAAGGACTACGGCCTGCCCCCTGTAATTACGAGGTCGGCACACCAAATCACTACCGCAATGCAATTTCTACGGCGAGAAAATTTCAGGGCTGCAGTCATTCTATTATGTTCAGGCTCCCATACTTGCTAAGCCCTCCGATTGCACTCACCACCAGGCTAATTGAATAGGGCGGCCGCACCGTTTACGCCGCGCAGAACTCATGCGGTTACCCGACATGAGCAGTGGTATCGCTATGTGCCTGAATCGGGCAATTGCCACAGCGGGACTTTCCCCCGCTTTATTGCGGCCTTGTCGGCCGCTCCAATTACATACTTTCTGCTATTTTCGATTACTCTATCCGTTTGTTTGGAAGTATCCTCTACGTATCTTGTTGCCATTTGTAAATCTGCATGGCCAAGAAGCCTTTGAACAGCAAATGGATCACCAGACCGAGCGGCAACAGTAGCAGCAGTTCTCCGTAGCGTGTAGAAACCTGTTCCTTTTGGTACTTTAAGTCCTGCCTTTTTGATCAGCCTTGAAAACTTAGGAGTGATCGGATTTTGAGTTGCACATTTGCAGTTAACATTGCCATCAGTTTTTAAGAGCGTCTGTATAAATGGATTTCCTTTGGAAGTATAAAAAACAAATTTACCGGTTCTGGTACCTTTTTTAAGCGATTCAATAGTTTCCGGCCACAATGGCAGATCTCTTGAAATGCCAGTCTTATTTCTCTCAAGTCTTACTCTGCCATTCACAAGGTCCAAGTTGCTCCATTTAAGCTCGGCACAATCAGTACATCCAAAACCACAATTCAAACCCAGCCATATCATCGCTTTCATCTTAACATCAGCAATATCAAGTAATCGGCGAATATCTTCAGAAGTGAAAACAAGTCGCTGCTTGTGTATAATTTTTCATCTGCTGACCGCATCGATATTCGGGATAGAATCCAATACATCATTTTTCTTGGCCCAGCGAAACATTGCCTTCATGATACTTATATGCAAATTCATTCGATGAGCTGTACTGTATTTACGTTGGAGTTGTCTTCTGTAGCTTTGTAAATCCAGGGTCGAAATCTCATTAATCTTTCGGCTTTGTCCAAGGAATGACATGAATTTGTTCAAACTGTCGATTTGTTCATTGTGGTGTCTTGCGGTAAGGTCACATTTGCTTGAACTTTTTACTCTTGATGCTTTAAATACAAATCGCACAGTTCTTTCAACGACATATTGTCATTGAACTTTTTCGGTACAACAGAGCTCTGAGCTGTTCGGCAGGATTCTTTGCAGCATTGGCCCTGTGGTATCAGCGAACCGTGCGGACAAGTCTTTGGATGGCCAAGTAAAATACAGATACTATCGACCAGTTCGCCCGTAACCGTATGCTCAAATTCACAGGCGCCTGATTCGAAATCACCGCCAAGGACATCGAAAAGTAATCTTTCGGCAACTCTGTGGGCACGGATTAGCTGCCGGGCATAACCATAGCCTTTTTCTGTAAGAACGATTGCATTACTGTCTTGGCTTAGTTGGACCATGTCTTCAGATGATAGTTCGTCGATTATGACGGCATCATAGTGTTCATTCATGGTGCTTTTTAGAGCCGCTATTAAATCTGTGCCATCTTCCTTCGTATAATACAACCGCTCAATATGCTCGTCTTTTTCTCTTTTATGATTCATTGTCCTCTACCATATTTAAAGTTTACACAACACTGATAATACCCAATTTACAACCCCTGCAACAAGAATCGCTGTACAATTGATCATAATTACTGAAGCAATGGCACGTTTTGATCCAATTTCTTTAGCCATTGCCATAATATTAGCCAAGCATGGAAAAAACATTGTAGTAATAACCACAGAAGTTATACACTGAATGTAATTAAGCTGCCCTGTCTTCATAAGCTTTATAATCAGCCCTGCTGCTGCTTCGTGCCTGGCCATAGATAAGATAAGAGCATCGACCATCCCCAACGGAAGCCCCAATAAACCATTTACAACGGGCTTAACTGCATTCTTTGTTGCATCTAATATGCCTACTTTATCTATCACAAATAGAATGACCGCTGCATAAATAAATACAGGTACCGCTTCCTTGATAAACCACCAAAGCTTGTAATACGTTTTTACAACCACTGCTTTTGGATTTGGCAGTCTTATTGCAGGCAGCTCTTGCAGGAAAATACTCTTATTGTCATCCTGATTAGCGACAATTATTCTTGCCTTCCGGCGACAGTTAAAAGTTCCGGATATTAGTCGGAGACAATAGACTGTCTGGATTTCCTTAAGTTAGGAGATTTCAGATGGTTACCGACAACCAGGTAAGGAGATTGTTCGCTATGAAAAACAAGGTCAAATACCTCTATCAACTCGCTGACAAGGCTGGTATGAGCACTAAAACCGCCCGCAAGTACTTAAAATCAAGCGTGCTGCCCAGCCAATGCCAAACCATTCACGACTGGCCCACCCATCCGGATGCCTTTGCCCAGGATTGGTCTTGGGTTGAAGACTTCCTCGAAAACAACTCCGGCCTTTGACTTTGCCTGGCTGCTTTGGGCCTGCTATCTGCCGGGCGCTGAGCAAGAGCACCGATTCGATAGCTGCCTTGCCAACGACATCTATCAATACATCAACTGCCTGTTCGGTATTGCAGATTAAATCAAGGAATGGAAGCAATAGCTGCTCATCTTTGCTCAGAAATTCTGCAATTTTTCGACTGTTAACCTTGTCTGTAATTTGGTACAATTCCTTCTGCATGGCTAGTTTTTGGAGTTATAAATGAGTGCAGTAGTAAAAAATCCGGGATTGAGTGAGCTTGATGAACTTTGTGTTGAAACGATACGATTTTTATCAGTGGATGGCGTTCAGAAGGCCAATTCGGGCCATCCGGGGATGCCGATGGGGATGGCACCGGCGGCGTATGTCCTGTGGGCCAGGCATTTGAAACATAATCCATTCAATCCGCAATGGCACAATCGTGACCGTTTTGTTCTCTCGGCAGGTCACGGCAGTATGCTTTTGTATTCGCTGCTTCATCTTTGTGGTTATGATATGAGTCTGGAAGATTTGAAGAACTTTCGCCAGGCCGGCAGTAAGACGCCGGGCCATCCGGAATATGACCGGCAGATTGGGATTGAAGTTACGAGCGGGCCTTTGGGGCAGGGATTTGCCAATTCGGTGGGGATGGCGATTGCCGAGAAGTATCTGGCGAGCTATTTTAATAAAGAAGGGTATCCCATCATCGATTATAAAATTTATTGCGTATCCGGCGACGGGTGTCTGGAGGAAGGGATTACTTCGGAGGCAAGCTCGCTAGCGGGACATCTTGGGCTGGATAATCTGATTGTAATATATGACGATAATCACATTACCATCGACGGTGAGACGGGGCTTTCCTTTACCGAAGATGTTGTCAGGCGATACGAGGCATACGGCTGGCATGTGCAGGAGGTCGCCGGCGACGGCAACGATATGGCGGCGTTCGAGAAGGCGCTGGAAAATGCAAAGAAGGGGAAGGGGCGGCCATCGATAATAAAACTTCGCACGCATATCGCCTTCGGCAGTCCTAATATGCAGGACACGGCCAAGGCGCACGGCGCACCTTTGGGTGAAGATGAAATCAAACTGACCAAGGAGAAATTCGGGTGGGACGGTGAAAAGAGTTTTTATGTGCCGGACGAGGTTTCGGCGCATATGGCGAAGGTGGCGGAGAAGGGGAAAGCTGCCGAGGCAGTGTGGAAGAAGATGTTTGAGAAGTACGCAGGGGCGCATCCAGAGCTTGCCGGTGAATTTAATGATGCGGCGGCAGGGAAGCTGAGGGTGGAACTTGATGAGATTATACCGAAGTTCGAGGCGGGCAGCTCTATAGCGACGCGTGCTGCATCGGGGAAGGTGCTTGATGCGGTGATGCCAAAGATGCCTATGATTTTAGGCGGTTCGGCGGATTTGACGCCATCGAACAAGACAAGATTTGCAGGTGCAGGGGATTTTCAAAAGGACAGCCGCGACGGTAGATATATCCGGTACGGGGTGAGGGAACATGCGATGGGGGCAATAATGAACGGGATATCGGTGAGCGGTCTGGTGCGGGCGTACGGCGGGACGTTTTTTGTGTTCAGCGACTATATGCGGCCTGCGATTCGGATGGCGGCGTTGTCGGGGTATCCGAGTATATTCATCTTTACGCATGATAGTATAGGCGTGGGCGAAGACGGGCCTACACACCAGCCGGTAGAGCATCTGCCGAGTCTGCGGGCGATGCCGGGATTGCTGGTGATAAGGCCGGCTGACGCCAATGAGACGGCGGCGGCGTGGAAGTTTGCGCTGGAGTACAGGGACGGGCCGGTGGCATTTTTGCTTTCGCGGCAGGGGTTGGTGACTCTTGACCAGGGGAAATACGGTTCGGCGGAGAACCTGAGTAAAGGGGCGTATGTTTTGGTGAAAGCTGATAAGCCGGATGTGCTGCTTATGAGCAGCGGGTCGGAAGTTGGTGTTGCTATTGAAGCGGGTGAGAGACTTGCGGCTGAGGGTATTAGCGCCCAAGTGGTGAGTATGCCTTGCTGGGAATTATTCGAGAGGCAAAGCAGTGAGTATAAGGATTCGGTTCTGCCTCCGAGTGTCAGGGCGAGGGTAGGTATCGAGGCGGCGATGGGATTAGGATGGAGTAAGTATGTGGGCGATAAGGGTGTCTTTATCGGGATGACATCTTTTGGGACATCGGCGCCGGCGAAGACGTGCTTTGAGAAATTCGGCATTACGGTTGAAGATGTTGTTAAAGCTGCAAAGAAATTAATTATTGATAAATGATTATTGACTATTGAAAAAAATAACATAGCCACAGATAAAATATTAAAAAGAAAGAAATGCAAAAGAGCACAAGTGCACGTTTTAAATTTGGTTTGATTGGGGCGGATAGGTAAATTAGGCAAGATAAAAAGCGCGAAAAATTGGGTTTGAATGGGTTTGTTTTGCCGGCGGCTGGGAAGCGGTACATTTTCACAATTCTTTGTTAGTACAGAGTTTACGAGTATTTGGGCATTCGGAAAATTGGGTTTGTTTTGCATAATTGATTCTTTTTGTGCGCTTGTATAAGTGATCCGGCTTCGCCAGAGGCTACGCCGCGACAGGTTCCGGCTTCGCCAGAGGCTACGCCGCGACAAGTGGGTTTGAGGTATGGTAGTCATTATTAAGTTCTCCTAAGGGGGGGTTTTAAAAAACAGGTATCCCCATAATTAGACGAACCTGCGCGTTTGGTGCGAAAAATCGGGTGATTTTGGGATAGTCAAAGTTTATAAGTGGTTGTGTAGAAAAAGGTAAAAAAAATTTGAGAAATTTGGTTTTTTGGTATTGGCTACCTGCGCATTTGATTCGTTAACCTGGCCTAAGAGGCCATCAAATACGAAATACGAATATCGAAATCCGAGACAAATTCAAATCACCAAAACACTAAATTCGAAACGAACTGTGGAGGATGGCAGCACCTTTCAATAACACCTAGCGTGGATAAACAAAGATATTGAGAGAGGTTGCGGACAAGAGTGTTTGGGAGGGAGTCATTCAGTAGGTGGTAATGCC
>CAZECQ010000144.1:0-6693 GCA_964510545.1 uncultured Pirellulales bacterium
TTTATTTCCTTCTTACCGTGTGGAGTATTTTTAAGGCCGAATCTTTTGACCCTTATGAAGATTCTTTGAAATTGATATATATAACACTTCTCATATTCTTGTCGTCGCTGGGTGTTGTTGGCGTCTATAGGGAAAAGCATCTACAGAAGATTGATAAGTTGTCTAAAGATACAACAAGTATCGGCAATTGTTAAAATGTTTCGTTGAGGAAAAAAAATGTGGGAAGTTGGAGTAATTATCGCAGTTGTCTTAGTTGTTGACCTGTGTTTGATAGGCGTATATAAGGCGTTGCGACGAACCACGCACGGTGAGCGGCTGCATGGACGGAAGCATATAGTAAAAAGAGAAAACAACTCGGACTGAAATGAATGAAAGGTGATTTTTATGAGCTATATTGCTTCGTGGAGCGGTGGTAAAGACAGCTGCTTAGCCTTTTATAAAGCAGTGCTTGAGGGGTATGACGTTTCCTGCCTTGTTAATTTTATCTCTGAAAAATATAAGCGGGTGCGTTTTCACGGAACGGAGGCCCGGATGATTGAACTGCAGGCCGAGGCGATGGGAATAAGACTTTTGCAAAAAGAGACAACGGATGACGGTTATGAACAACAATTCAAGGAAGCGGTACGAAGCTTAATTGGTGATGGGGTAAAAGGGATGGTATTCGGCGATATTTACCTGGAGGACGGCAGGCAGTGGGCCGAGAAGGTCTGCGATGAGATGGGAATCGAAGTGGTTGAGCCGCTCTGGGGCAAAAGCGCCCGGGAGGTTTTAGCAGAATTTATCGAGGCCGGCTTTGAAGCGGTTATCGTGGGCGGGCAGGCCAAGTTTATTGAGCAGGAATGGATTGGGCGAAGGGTAGATACAGATTTTGCAGAATACTTAAAGAACAGAGATATTTGTCCCTGCGGGGAAAACGGGGAGTATCATACGCTCGTAATAGACGGGCCTATTTTTAACAAGAGGATAGAAATAGTTGAAGCGGTAAAAATTAACAGAGAGGGTTTCTGGTTTTTAGATACTCGTAAATATCGGCTGGCCGGATGAGGAGCTTGCGGTTCAAAATAAAGTGGTCTTATCCGGTAAAGTTTGTATAATTGCCGAGGTGAAGGCGAGAAAAATAAAACAAAGTATCGATTTCGTATGGGGCGGTTTCAATGAGCTTCTTTGGCCGGCGGTCTGTATCAACTGTAGAGAAAGTATTGCCGAATCCGACAATGAACTGTGTCGGGATTGCTGGGAGCAGCTTTTGGGCTGTACGAGCGGCGATTACTGCCGGCGATGCGGGCGGGACGTAAGTAAATACGCCATATTTGATGGCGCCTGCCCTGACTGCCGGGACAAAGAAATACACTTCGACCAGATGGCCCGAAGCGGCGTTTACGCACAGGTTTTGCAGAAAATGATACTTGGTTTTAAGAACGGCCGGACTGAACTGGACAGGATGCTTGGGCTTTTAGCCAATTCTGCTTTGCAGGGCGTCGGCTTTAATGGTGATATAGATTTTTTCGTGCCGGTCCCACTGCACTGGCGGAGGCGAGTAGTTCGCGGTTATAATCAATCCCTGGTTTTGGCGAAGAAATTAAAGCACCCGGCGGCGAAGATAAACACAGACCTTGTTCGCATCCGCTATACGAAGACGCAGCCGGCAATGGCAAGTCCGGCCGCCCGCGCCAGAAACGTTGCCGGCGCTTTTGCCGTGCGCCGCGGGCACGGTTTTGCAGGTGCTAAAATTTGCCTTGTCGATGATATAAAGACGACGGGCGCTACTTTGAATGAGTGCGCGAGGACATTGAAGCAAATCGGCGCTTCAAAAGTCTTTGGTTTGGTGTTGGCCGTAGCAGGGCAAAATATCAGCTAAATCCGCGATGCGATACGAAAAAACAATTATAGTGTTTCGTATTTTATGGTAGCACGGTAGAGGCCGTTGATTCGCTTGCCGTCGATGATTATTGGTGAATAATTTTCGTTTCTCGGCTGAAGACGTACCTTATTGTCCGGCTCGAAAAAGACCCTTTTGAAAGCCGTTTCGTGGGGCTGGGCGAAACGAATGAAGCAATCGTCGCCGTTGTGAATTTCGGCGGCAGGCGAGAAAACAACTATGTCACCTTCACAGAACTTCGGTTCCATCGAATCACCGACAACCCGAACCGCAAATGCGTTGGGGTCGTGGACGTCAGGGCAGCGGACATAATCGTCGGCGATGCCCACTGGGTAGTCCAAATCGTTAAAATCGGCCGGGTAACCGGCTGCGACTTTGTTTATCACCGGCACTAACCGTCCTGCTGCCAGAGGTGAGGCGGTTTTTTCGGGGTCGAGCTGATTTTCTGCAAGGAGTTTGTCGAGGCGGCCTGAGTTGCTTTTTGTGTTTATCAATTTTTTAATGATGTGCCGCCATTTCTGGTTTTCAGCTTCGGCGGATTCATAGCCCTGGCGAATATCAGACGGCAGAGATTCCATATGAGCGATGTGCAGCAGCAGGCCCGGTTCGAACTTAAGAATTTTCTCAAGTTTTCTGAGCAGCTCGTCACTCGGCGGGTTTTTCACCTTGCCGGTCTCAATGGTGGACAGATACGGTTTTGAAAAGCCAATTTGGCTGCTGACCTCATCGAGTGTCAGGTTCAACTGTTCACGCTTTTGTCTTATTATTTTCCCCAAGGCCATACCAAACCCTCGAAAATCAATCAATTTCTATAAGCTCGTAATCGGTGCTGCCCATGCCGATGCGCTCGGCGTGTTCAATTTGGCTGTATGGTTCAAGCTTATTGTTTTTCAGTAATTCGGCCATTTTTTTACCGGTTTTTTTCTCCACCAAATCCAGGGTTGCTTTATCAACAGCCACAGGGTCAATTGAGGCGACTATCCCGATATCATCAACTATTTTAGGCATATCGGCATCGTCAAAACAATCACAATTTTTGGTTACAGAGATGGCATAATTGAAAAATGCGGCCCTGTTTTTCTTTCCCTTCAGAGCGCCGAGGGCGTGTTCGGCCATATTTTTTTGCAGCAGTTGGGTTTCTGTTCCCCAGTCGTATTTCATAGCATCGAATCGGCAGACGACGAGGCATTCGGCACATCCGATACATTTATCTTGATTGATATGTGCTTTGATATCGTCGATGGTGATAGCATCCGCCGGACAGTGTTTAATGCATTCTCCGCAGCGTTCGCATTTATCACCAACACTGAGTTTTAGAGCAGAATGCTGTCTCATTTTGCCCTTTCTGCTGGCGCATCCCATACCGAGTGTTTTGAGGGTGGCGGCGGCACAGGTGGCGGGATGGCCTGTAAGATGAGCCAGAGAAAGAATCGATTGGCATCGGACGATATCGGAAGCGATAAAAACTTCTTTATTGAGCTGGCCGTCAATCTGCACGGCTGTCTCGGATGTTCCAAACAGGCCGTCCGGTGCAATGAATGGTATTCCGAGGCCCTTTGTATCGAAGCCGTGCTCGGCGGCGAGAATATAATGGTCGATGGCATTGTGTCTTCGGCCTGTGTATAAAGTGCTGGTGTCGGTCAGAAATGGTTTTGTTTTCAGGCTGAGCAGCTCATCGACGAGGTCCTTGATGCACGGCGATTTTATATATGTATTATTTGGCCCTTCGCCTACGTGCACTTTCACAGCTGTAAAGTCGTTCTCTTTAAAGCATTGTGCAAAGCCGCCGGTGGTGAAGAGCTTTTGCGACTTTTTTGAAATTGCCTGTTCGCCGTCATTAACAGAGGCTTCGATAAAATACACCTTCGAGTTCATTGGAAGTCATCACTTACGATTAACAAAAATTACCCGCCATATTACAAATAACCGGCTTAACGAAACTGCGTGTATTATATTGTTTTTTGGTCTGACGACAAGGATGCAATTTCTACTCGGCCTTTATTATACCTTTGTTCGTGAGGTCTTCGGAGATTTTTTGGGCTGTTTTACGATTAAAAAATCGCTGCATTAGGCTGCACACTATAAGCTGGAATCTTTGTACTTCGCGAAAGATTACGTTATTTTCTTCGGTCATTATGTTATCCGGTATTTTACTGCGGTTTGCATCGTTTGCAGGGTCTTTTGCCGGCTTTTATTGCTTCGTTTCTGTTGTTATAACCTGTGAGGTTTTCCGGTTTGATTCTCTTTGCCGAACTGCAATCGGGTTTGTGGAAGACTTTTCTGTTTTTTGATGCTACATATTTATACCCGGTTGCTGCCGGTCTGGCGGGCAGCTTGACTCGTTCTTTCGGGATTGTAGTAATATTATTAGTATCGGCGGGTGCTGGTTGTTTGTCCTTCGGATTGGCTGTGAGGTATGCCTGGATAAAGACTTCGACCTGCTCGATAACCGCATTGGTAACTTTGGCAGGCATATTTTCAGCCGATACCACCTGCATCAGCGGCTTGGTCTTCCAGACATCGACCTGAAAATGCGGGTTTCGCTGGGCCGGCAGGGTTACGAGACGCGTTAAAGATGTTTGAATATGAAACACATATTGTTGCGAATCCTTAAGCTTAAGCGTATTTATATCAATTCTAAACTCCGGCGTCTGTAACGGCTTTACGTTCGCATCCAGAAAAGGCCTGTGGATTATCTTGATGCCCGCCTCATCGAATTTGTGAGCAACTTTCTTGTGGATTTCTCCCAGTGTGCTGATATTTATATTCACATCGGGCTTGAGCTCAATATAGAATGTCTCCATACCAGCCAGAGCAGGGTAAGGCCGGCCGATGAGTCCATGGTTAAGAAGTTCGGGCGGTTCAATATCGCCGCAGGCACAAGTGCATATAATTGCAGTTAGAATGATTAAAACAGGAAGATACTTTTTGGTTTTCATAGTTTCCCTTCCTTTCGGTACTTCATTCTTATATGAGACGGCAAATTTATCCGCTGCCGGCTACAATCCGTATCATACGGGCTTTCCGAGCGATGCGGTGATTTCTGCAAACATTTTGTCGAGCACCTCTTTGCTGGTGGCCTCGATATTTAATCGCAGCAGGGGTTCGGTATTGCTCGGTCGGCAGTTAAACCACCAGTCTTTGTAGCGGACGGTAACACCGTCGAGATAGTCGGTTTCTCCACTACTGAATTTTTTTGCCAGTTCGTTCATTCGGGCTTGTTTATCATCGACTTCGAAGTTTACCTCACCGCTGCTGTGGTATCTTCGCAGGGGTTCGATTAGCTTGCTTACGGGGGCATCGGCGCTGCTGACGATGTTGAGTAAATGCACCAGTGTAATCACGCCGGAATCTGCGCAGTAATTGTCGCGATAGTAAAAGTGGCCTGAGAGTTCACCGCCGAAAACAGCGTGCGAATCCCTCAGTGCTTTTTTCATATATGCGTGCCCGACCCTTTCCCTTCGTGGGGTGCCGCCGTGCTTGATAATCTCTTCGACAACGGCCCAACTGCTGCGCAAATCGTATACAATCGTCGAATTCGGATTCATTTGCAGAAAATAGGGTGCCATCAAAGCCGTCATCAAGTCACAACTGACAGTTTTTCCCTTTTCGTCAACCATCATCAATCTGTCGGCGTCGCCGTCAAAGCAGAGCCCAAAGTCACATTTTTCCTTTTTCACGGCGGCTTTAACCTGTGCCAGATTTTTTTCAACCAGTGGATTCGGTTCGTGTTTGAATTTGCCGGTATGCCTGAAGTTAATCTCGATTATTTTTATCGGTAAATCACCGAAAATCGCCGGGACTGTTTTTCCTGCCATTCCATTCGAAGCATCAACGGCGATTTTAAGTTTTCTTATTTTCGGTCTTAAGAAATTCAGCACATGATTTTTATACTCTGGGGTCAAGTCATATTTCTCTATTGCGCCATCGACTTTGCCTTTTGTGTGCAGCAGGGCCATTGCGATATGCTCTACGTCTTTCAGGCCTGTATCGACACCGACAGGTCTTGCCTGGCGGCCGGATATTTTGAAGCCGTTATATTTTGCCGGATTGTGTGAAGCTGTTACCTGCACCCCGCCGCAGGTGCCAAGATGATTGATTGCAAAATACATTTGCGGTGTATCAATCATTCCTATATCGATGACGTTTGTGCCGCTGGCATTCATTCCCTCCATAAGTGCGGCGGCTAAAGATTCGCTGTGAGTTCTCATATCCCGTCCGATACACAGCGAATGTGAGTTGGCTAGGCCCCGCTCATAACCGGTAAGCATAGAACGCAGAAACCGTGCTGAAGCGTAGCCGATTTTCCACGCACCTTCTTCGTCAATTTGGTCGGGATAAACGCCTCTTATATCGTATGCCTTGAAAATTGCAGGGTCCATATAACGCCTCCTTGATTAACCTGTCTGTCATACCGTCAAATTAGGGATTTGTTTTCCCCTTAAAATGGTTCTGCTGTTGATTTTATTACAGCCAAACCACGATTCAGCAAACACTATATATCTCTTTGGCCGGTAATGTCAACAATGAATATGAAGTACATTGGCAACCGCTGGATTGTGGTAAGAGCGAAGAATCTGCATTTTTTCATTTTTTGCTTGCAGGTGCTCCAAACCAATTTTGGGTTTTAAGGCATATCCGCACAAGCATCAGCATAACCGGCACTTCAATAAGAACCCCGACAACGGTAGCCAGGGCTGCACCGGAAGACAGGCCGAAGAGCATAGTCGAAGTGGCAATAGCAACCTCGAAATGGTTAGAAGCTCCTATCATCGCAGAAGGAGCTGCATCTTTATAGTTTAGTTTTAGCAACT
>CAZECQ010000145.1:0-6676 GCA_964510545.1 uncultured Pirellulales bacterium
TCTCGTGGCTTCTGCCGACTTTAGCAGCTATGTGCTCGATGATTTGATAGCGGGACATTTTTCCTTTGGCGGCAAGCGTGATGGCCTGTTTTATAATCGATTGTTTTTGCCTGTTTGTCATACGGGTGAATTCTTTCGCTTTGGCGGTAATGTCGGGATTTGCCTTGAGGAATTTGTCTATCCTTGACTGCGAAAAGCCGAAGCGTTTTATGCCATCATCGAAAACATATTTCAATCCAATCAGGCCGCGCTTTCGCCAGCGGTAGATTGTTTTGGTCGAAACACCAAGCTCTGTTGCAAGTTCTTCAATGGTATAAATTTTTTGCTTTTGCTCGGCAACGGGCCGGGCAAGCTGGCCGCTGAGCTTGGAGATAAAAATCTGCAGGTCCTCTGCAAGCTCATCGCCTTTTATCAATTGTTGTTCTAGCAGGTTCTTGGGGTGAAAACCCGTAATCCGAAAACAGACAAACTCGAAAGGATATTCCTTGTCCGGCTCGATAATCGCCAGCAGCTTTTCAACGGAATCGAGTTGTTTTCGGCGTTGCTTTTGAGGTGTAAAATGAAGCTGCATTAACAGTTGAGCTAAGTTTGTGTTCTTTATCTTTCGCATAATTTATGATTATTTTCTCGCAAACTTTCCCACAATAACCAAGTGTCCATTTTACCAGATTAGGCGCAAAAAAACAGCCCCTACCTTGCAAAATCGGGGCTGTTTATAGATATTTTTCAAAAATTGTTCTTAAGCGACGAGGTTTTTGGCCACATCGACGGCGGTTGCTGCATCAGCCGCAAAGCCGTCGGCGCCGATTTTGTCGGCATAGCTTTGCGTTACCGGTGCACCCCCTATCATAACTTTGGCCGAGATACCGGCCTGCTGCAGGGCCTTGATGGTTTTTTCCATAGAGGGCATTGTTGTGGTCAGAAGAGTGCTCATCCCGATTAATTGTGAATCTGTAGTCCTAGCCTGCTCAATAAATTGTTCAGCCGTAACATCGACGCCAAGGTCGGTAACCTCAAAGCCGGCACCTCTTAGCATCATCGCCACAAGGTTTTTGCCGATATCGTGCAGGTCGCCATGGACAGTCCCTATCAGAAACTTGCCGATTGGCTCTACACCTGCCTTGGCAAGTTCCGGCTCAAGCAGTTGAAGCGATGATTTCATTGCCCGTGCCGCAATAAGCACTTCGGGTATGTATATTTCGTTGTTTTTGAAGCGGCTGCCGACTACATCCATACCGCTGATTAGTCCTTCATCGAGAATGCTTTTAGGCACAATACCCTCATCGATAGCGGCCTTGGTAATTTCTACCGCGGTATTCTGGTCGCCTTTAATAATAGCATCAGCCAAAGCTTTCAAATCCGCCATTTATTTCCCTTTGAATAAGAATATATCTTTTTTTAAACTTTGAGCCGGAATTAAACATTATTCCGCCACTCAATGCAAGTTATAAATTTAACTTTTTGGCTGTAAAGGCCAACTTTTGGGGCGGTGCTTTGGAAGTCTGTCTGAATTAAGGCCGGTATAATGTTGAGTTAAAAATGGCTAAAAAGGTCGGCGCATAAAAAACGTCCTATTTGAAGAAGCTGTTTCAATAGGACGATGCGAGATGTTCTATAATGCCCCGGATGGCTTTACTTATTCTCTTTCTCTCTCTTTTCGCGTTGAATCGCTTCGTAAACTTCCCTGCGATGAACCGGTATCTCTTTCGGGGCCGTTATGCCCAGACGCACTTTGTCGCCGCGGACGTCAACAATAGTAATCTCGACATCATCGCCGATAATAATCGATTCATCTTTTTGTCTGCTTAGAACCAACATTTCCAACTCCTTTTGTCGGCTGGTTTCACTGCATACTTTTACGAAAAAAACACTCCGGTTGTTCGCCCGGCAACTCACCCGATGATTTTGTATTCCATTGTTGCAAAACAGTTTAGCCTGAAAATCACATTTAACCAGCAAAACTTTAGATATACTTATGTTTTTTATATTTTCGGCTAATTCCAAGACCTAAAACAACCATTTTTTTGGGGCTTTTTGCCGAAAAAGATAAATTGCTGCGCCTCCTTCACATAACCATTTGTAATGCAAATACTTATGTCAAAGAAAAGATTTGGAAAAAAGATGCGTTAAATCTTTCAGGGCAGTTGGGTTTTTACGTATTAATTTTCGTGCTCTCGCCAGTAATTATAGCGAAAGGCAAGCCAATAGCCCCAAATTGAACCTAAAGTGCCAAAAGTTACCATTTGCACGGGTAAAATAGCAGTAACTGAATTTGAGAAAAAAACCACCGGCCAATTTCGCCCAAGATGCTGCAATATAGGTTCTCTGATGTAAATGCTTACAGCAAAAGCTGTTACGAGAGCGCTCGAAATTATCGGCCAGATATAGCCGAGGTTGAGGAATTTTTTAACTACGAAGGCAGCTATTGCGAATGAGACTAATAAGGCAAAAACGATTTGTCCTGTACTGGGCTGGGCCATAACCGAACCCAGCTTGCTGTCCGGTATCTCGATGCCCTGAGCAAATACATTGATACAAAACTGAGCTATTAAGACTGAGCCGACCAGGGCAATTGCTGCATTTAAGTATTTATCTGACTTAGGTTTAGGTTTTTCTTTGGTTTTCTCGGGCTCTGGGCTCGGCGAAATTCTCTCCCCTGCCAGCACACCGGCGAATCCGACAGCTACGATGGCCAACCAGAAAAAAGACTCCCACTTAAGTGCTGAAAAAAGCTCCTGGCGCTGGGCGAGAGTTGGGTTTAGCTGTAACAGGGCGGTCATATTTGCGCCTCGCACAGCCCATACGGCTAGTCCCGCCGGCACCGCTAAAATACCGATTTCCCTGCCCCATGGCCGGGAAGGGAAATATGCAACAAGGCCGGACAAAAAAGCCAGGGCTGCTAAAATCAATCCATCCCAGAAACTTATTGCGCCGGTATGCATCGAAAGCGGCGCAAACGGCTCAGGCGATGCCGCTAATGGCCAGGCACAAATACCAACCAGGAAAACTCCGACGGCCGCCGAAACAACAATTCTCAACTTCATCAGCCAGGATAATTCCATAACTCGCTTTCCTTAAGTTTAACCGATGATAGAGTACCATCTGAACAGCCGATTATCAATAATCAATTTACCCTGTTGAAAAGGTTGCGATTATCGATTATTGGTTTTTGATGATGCTTGCCTTTGGCGTTGACGAACTGGGAGGTTTTTGGTATTGTAAACACAGCAAAAGAGAAGCAGGAAAGCTGCCATCTGTTTCTGTATCTTCTTAAAGGGAAAGATAGATGTCGGATATTGATATTGAAAAATGCCGAATCACACATTACCCGGCGGATGTTCTGGCCAATCCTGCCGAATCAATTGAAGATATAAACGATAATATTCGCCAACTGGTTGAGAAGATGACGGATATTATGCTTGAAAACAAGGGTGTCGGTCTGGCCGGTCCGCAGGCAGGTGTGGGGCTGCGGATTTTTATCATATCCCTCGATGCAACAAGACAAGGCGTCAAGGTCTTTATTAACCCAACCGTTACACCAACAACCGATGAGCTTGACTCGTTTGAGGAAGGCTGTCTTTCGGTGCCGAGCGTCTATACGAAAATTCGCAGGTACAAAAGATGTAAGGTTATCGCCACCGACATTGATGGCAATGAGTTTACCGAAGAGGCCGAGGGGCTTTACGCAAGGGCACTGCAGCACGAATACGACCATATCAGCGGAATGACTATTGCCGACCGTATGGGCTCAGCCGCCAGGATTGTACACCGAAGACAACTCAAAAAACTTAAGGAAAATTACAAAAAGACGTAGCTCAATGTGACGGGGCATACAGCGCACACAATACTTCATAAAAAATACGACATACTAAAAATGAAAATAGTTTATTTTGGCAGTGGTGAATTTGGTGTTGAATGCCTGAATGCTCTGGCCGGCTCGAACCACAATCTTATGTTTGTTGTTACTCAGCCGCCATTGCCGGCAGGCAGGGGCAGAAAGCCCAGGCCGACACCGGTAGCTCGCTGGGCGAAGGAGCATTCGCTCGAATTTTTAGAGGCCGACAACGTAAATGCGCCCGCATCAATCGAGAAAATTGCCGCCTTCGCTGCAGATTTGATTGTTGTAATTGCTTTCGGCCAGAAAATCGGCAGTGAACTAATCAATTTGCCGCCCAAATCAGCCATAAATGTCCATGCCTCGCTGCTTCCGAAATACCGGGGGGCCGCACCGATAAACTGGGCAATAATCAACGGCGAAACAGAAACAGGTATCAGCATAATCAAACTGGCTGAAGAAATGGATGCCGGTGATATATTGGCCCGGGAAAAAACCGAAATATTCCCCGATGAAACAGCCGGACAATTGCACGACAGACTGGCACGTATGGCCCCGCCGCTGCTGTTGAAAACCATAGACAAAATCGCCGATGACACCGTTGTTTATACTAAGCAGGACCATTCGAAAGCAACTTTGGCCCCTAAATTGAAAAAGTTGGACGCACTTTTAGACTTCAGCGAGCCGGCCCGGTCCCTGCAAAGGAAAATACTTGGTTTTTATCCCTGGCCCGGTACGACTGCCGTTTATTTCTCGAATAAAACGAAAAAAAACCAGCGGGTGACAATAGCCGCCGCCGAAGTGGTCGAGACCCCAAAGCAAGCCGGCCTTGCAAACGGTGTGCTTGATGAGAACTTAAATGTCGTTTGCGGCGAAGAGGCCTTAAAGATTACAAGAATTAAGCCTGATGGCTCCGCTCTTATGGATTTTAAGGATTTCGTCAATGGCCGGGCGACCGCGCCGGGCGATATGTTTATGAAGATAGAAAAGTAAATATGGCCGGCCAAAGACAAAAAACCGCACGCACCATCGCAATGATTGTCTTAAGCGGCTTCGACCCAAAAAAAACTTACGCCGGCCCAATCTTAAATAAGCTGCTGGAGCAGACCGACCAGAAACAGCGGGCCACCGACCTCGTCTTCTCAACGATAAGAAACACCAAAGCCATTGATATGGTAATAACAAAATTGGCCGACTGTCCTGTGCAGAGAATACCGGCCAAATTGCTTGGTATCATAAGAATTGCAGCTTATGAACTTATCTACTCTCCTCAAACCAGCGAACATTCAGTCGTCAACGAGGCGGTCGAAAACGCAAAGAAAATTGCCGGCAAAAAGCAGACCGGCTTTGTAAACGCCGTTCTTCGACAAATCACAAGGCACATAACCAATCGCCGGATAGAATTGTCGCACGCCGATGTGCAAAAGAGCTTACCACAAAGTCTTTTGAGCAGTTGTCAGTTCGATACCGACATATTACCGGACCCAAAAGTTTCTCCAGCCGACTATTTCAGCAGTGCCTTTTCACTGCCAAAATGGCTGATAGCCGACTGGTTGGAACAATTCGGATTTGAGAAGACCAAAGAGATTTGCGTTGCGAGCAATCGCCGACCCGGTATTTACCTCAGGCCTAATACCCTAAAAACAACAACAAAGGATTTGGCCGAAAAACTCCGTCAAGCTAATATCGATTCTGAAATATTGCCCGATGAAGCGATGCTCAGAATCAAAAGTCCGCGAGCGGTTACTAAACTGCCCGGCTTTACAGAGGGGCTTTTCACCATTCAGGATTTGACCGCCTCAAAAGCGGCGCCTCTTTTAGGACCGCAGCAGGGCTGGACAATCCTCGACCTCTGTGCCGCCCCGGGAGTAAAAACAACGCAATTAGCTGAACTAACCGGCGATATGGCAAAAATTATTGCAACCGACATTGACAAAACTCGTCTGGAGAAGGTTCAAGAAAACCTAACTCGTCTTGGCATAAACAGTGTTAGCGTTGTTGCTTATGAAAATCTGGAAAAGGTCGCCGCTGAAATTGGGCTCTTCGATGCGGTACTGCTGGATGTACCATGTTCGAATACTGCTGTATTGGCCAAAAGGCCCGAAGCCCGTTACAGAATAAGTCCGCCGGCGATAGCGAAGCTGACAAAAATACAAAGAAAACTGCTTCAGCAGGCCGTTAAAATGATAAAGCCCGATGGTAAAATCTGTTACAGCACCTGTAGCATTCAAAAAGAGGAAAATGACGAACTCGTAAAAGAGTTTCTAAAAGAGGGCCCCTTCAGGCTCGAATCGCAATTGCTTACACTGCCATCGGCAGAAGGATTCGACCACGACGGCGGCTATGCTGCAATAATCGGATACAAATAAACCGGTGTATATATGTGTGGTGGAAGATAAAACGCTGTACACGATGCGATATGCACAAATATTTGAAACTGTAATTCACAGCTTTTCCACAATAAGGACTTATGCTGTGCAAAACTTGTTAAAAATAAATTTTTTTCGTGCGCAAAGTCAATACTGACAACAGTCTTTGCCAGGTGGAAAAGATTTTCTTAAAAATGGGGTTGATAGATTTTGTCACTGCGCAATAATTACAAGGAAGAGTTTGTTTTTGACTAACGGATGGATCTTAATTGGAAGGGGAGATATCCAATGCAGGATATAATCACGGATGAGAGGCCTGAAACGCAACAGGAGGCGTTCGCAGACTCTGGTGTAAATGCTATTAGTGAAGTTCTTGCTGAAAAGATAGGCGCACAAAAGTATCGAATATGGTTTAAAAATTCCACCAAACTGACACTTACCGGCGGATACCTGAAAGTGGGCGTGCCGAATC
>CAZECQ010000146.1:0-6659 GCA_964510545.1 uncultured Pirellulales bacterium
CCGGGAATTTTTTGCCTGATATGTTCTGGTCTATATGGCTGAACATCAAATCTATTTTGGCGATTACTTTGTCCAAACACATAATTTCACCTTTTGTGCTTGCCGCCTCATCTGTAAGGGTTTCAATCTCAGCAGTCAGTTTTATTGTATCGCCGGGCCTTATGTAATCAGAGAAAACCGCTTTTTTTATTTTTGCGAGGATAACTTTCTCCTGAAAATTCCTTGCCTGACCGACAAGTATCCCCGCCGTTTGTGCCATCGCTTCAATCATTAAGGTCTCCGGCATAACGGGGAAGCCCGGGAAGTGGTCGTGAAGATGTTCTTCGGCAAGCGTAACATTTTTTACAGCAACAGCACGCCTGCCGCTTTCAAACTCAACAAATTTGTCTATCCATATCCAACGCATCTTTGTATTACGATATATCTTCGTGCGTATATCATATTGCACATATCACAAACAATACAACGCAAAATCAACGCATAATGATTATGCAGCATTCAGTTTGGTTTCAATGTAATTTACAACCGAGTTAACTGTGAACAAGTCACCCAGTTTGTTGATATCAGGGTCGTTCTCAAATCCGGCAAAGTCGGTATGCGGCATTGCTTTTTTCAACTCAGCCAGTCCTTTTTCGGTCAACTTGCCGTTGTCGACAAAATCAGGATTGCTCATCATGCTCTCAACTGGGAACAGTTCTTCTCTTGGAATTTTAATTCCAAATGCCTTTTCCAATCGAAATACTATGTCCAAAAAGTCAATGCTCTCTGCGCCCAAATCCCCCATCAGCTTTGCCCCAGTCGTAACCTCATCGTCATCGACTCCAAGCGCATCAACCATAACCTCCTGAACTTCCTGAAAAATTTCGTTCCGACTCATTGCCATACTTTTTACCTCCAGTATTCTTAACTTACAGTAACAATCTTCTCCTGTGTTAGGTTTTGTTTTTCAATTTAGAATTCTTAGTTCTTCAGCAGTTTCCACCGTTTCTTCATGTTTTCTATAATTTCAGCGTCCACCGCTGCCATTGTCGAGTCTTCATCAGCCAGATTAAAGTGTCTCAATCCGAATTTTGCTTCCACGATTCGCTCACCATCTGATGCTCCAAAGCCGGTAAAACTACTGACGTTTTCCTCGATTGTCTTTGCATCTACCGTATATTCTATTTGTGAGCCCGGCGCCAGAAAACTCTTATATTTTACATTTCTTGCCTGTTCAAGCAATAGCATACTGTGCGCAAAATTTTCCGCATCCCGCACCAGCCACGATGCCGACTCAATTAGTCCTTCCAGCAGCAGCACGCCCGGCAGCACCGGGAATGCCGGAAAATGGTCTGCCAGATATTCTTCAGCTAAAGAAAGACTCTTGACGGTCTTTATCCGGCTGGACGGTTCGAGCGAAAAAATCCTGTCAATCAGAATAAATCTCATAATTGCGGCTATTTTAGCGATACTGCTTTGTTTTACCAGCCTTTTTTCGTTTTTTTGTTTTTGGTATTTTTTGAATTTAATACCGGAGTCCGGCAGGATTGACATTTGAAAATTTCGTACGATTAAGTATAATTTGTCATCTATGGAAGTACGCAGTGCAAAAATTACCGATGCCGAGGCCATTTATTCTCTGATTAACTATTATGCCGAGCGGGACGAGATGCTGTTTCGCTCAAAGGCAGATATTTATGAGAATCTACAAGCCTTCATTGTGGCCGAACTTAATGGCAGTGTGGTCGGCTGCTGCGCATTGCAAATAGTCTGGTCGGACCTGGCGGAAATCAAGTCTTTGGCAGTTAACCAGGCCAATAAAAGCCTCGGTATCGGCAAGGCGATAGTGAGTGCGGCTGTTGAGCAAGCCCACAAAATCGGCTTGCAAAAGGTCTTTGCGCTGACACTGACACCGGATTTCTTTGAGAAAATGGGCTTTGAGATAATCGAAAAAGATGCTCTGCCGATGAAGGTCTGGAGTGATTGTGCCCGTTGCCCCAAACAGCAGAATTGCGACGAAACAGCGGTCCTAAAAAAGTTTTCACCCGAAACGTGAGCACCGAGATAAACGACAAATCAGCCTACTTGTCGTCTCTGGAACAGGGCAATTGCCAGCAAAAGGATGGCTGCAGTATAGCAAACGGCATAGTAAGCACCGATAAGAATATATTTTAAAGGTACGGCACCGCCTTCATAAATTGCGTCGCTTATCCAGAAAATCTGCAGGTTTGGCACTAAAAAATAGCAAATTTTGGCCCAAAGCTGCGTTTCGGCAAATCTCCCGAATGTCCAGTCGCTTACAAGCCCTAACAAAAAAATTCCGACACAGGTCGAAAGTGTAACTACTATATTAAACCGGGATGAAATCGCCACCGCCAAAGCCACAATTATAATCGCGGCTAACAGCAGTAATATCGCACCATAGATATCCAGGGTGTTTATCCCGTTATTCTGTGGATTAAACTGCCAGTTTTGGTCGATAAAGCATAAAAACGCTATTCCGAATGTAGCGAATATACCGGTTAAAACTACAGCTGTCGACGAGAATTTCCAGTCGTAAACATAGTTAAAGAAAGCACTTAGTAATAATGTCAGGGAAATGATAACCGCTGCTGAACATATGACTGTCCAATCGTGCTCATCGCGGACAGATTCAAGAACGCCGTGTCTGATTGACATCAGAAGTGCTATTGTGCAGATATAATGTGCCAGGGCCACCGCCCCAGCCACACCAAGGAACTTGGCAAAAATGAATACCGAACGCTGGACAGGCTTGCTCAGGACGGTTGTTATGGTCTTATTTTCTATCTCTTCAGCTACAGCTCCGGAGGCGGAAAATATTGCAATGAACAAGCTGGTCAAAAACAACGTAGATAACCCTAACTCGCGTAAGAGCTTAGTGTCATCGTCCAGTGAATACATTGACAGCGAGGGACTTACGATAAACAAAAGCAGAGCAGCAACAATAATTATGGCGTAAACCGGCTGTCGCAAAACTTCTGTAAAAGTATTTTTTGCTATTGTAAGCAATTTATACATTGTTTGTGAACCATTTATAGTATTGCCAAGTAGAAACATAGTTGTAGGGCATAATTTTTTGACGATTGTCTCTATGCTAAAACGGCATTTATTGTTATATTAAATAGACCTTGATTTGTAAAGGCCATATAGATATACATTAAAGAAATACTATGTTTGTAATTGCTTTGTTCAAAATATAAAATCGGAAAAGAATATGAAGATATCACCCAAGCGTGCAGAACATGTGGCTCTTCTGTCCCTGATTTTGAGCGTAATCTTTTTCGTCATCGCTCTGCTTTTAGGCCTGTGGAGTGGTTTTTTCGCTGTCTGGGCTGTCAGTTGGCTCATCCTTCTTTCGGCTTTGATTTGTCTTGGCCTTGTTATCCAGTTCCACCAGAGGACTCTGGCAGAACAGGAAAAGCTTGATATGAGCCAGTTGGGCGCCGATGAAAAATCTTCCACGGTTTTTCAAGCTAAGGGCGAGCAAGCCGCTTTGTTTGCTATCGCTCAACAGCGTCTTCGGCTACTTGAAAAATGGTTTCTGCCGATTTTTTCGGTACTTATTGCTGTTTACCAGATAGGGATTGGATTGTACCTGTTTAAGGTCTATCCAGCCGCTACGGACATCGAGCCAAAACAGCCTTTGATTTGTGCTGTTTGTATGATGGCCATAGCATTTGTTAGCTTCTTAATTTCCCGCTATGCCACAGGCATGTCAGTCCAGTTGATATGGAAGCCCCTCAGGGCCTGCGGCAGCTGCCTGCTTGCTGTCGCAATTTTGTGCTTTATACTGGCCGGATGCCTGGCGTGGGCACAGTTCCAAACCTTTGTGCCGGTAAACATAGTTGGCTGGCTCATCCCGGTACTGTTCGTCGTGCTCGGCACCGAAACCGCACTTAATGTCGTCCTGGATATATATCGTCCGAGACTCAAGGGCCAATACAGCCGAGCCGCCTTTGACAGCAGACTATTGGGGACTATTAATGAACCGGGCGGAGTATTCCGAACCGCTGCCAGTACTATTGATTATCAGTTCGGATTCAAGGTATCTCAAACCTGGTTTTATAAACTGCTCGAAAAAGCGATTGCACCTCTGATTTTGTTTGCCGCTGTTACGCTCTATTTATTAAGTTGTATAGTAGTTGTTGCTCCGAATGAGGAGGCGATAATAGAACATTTCGGCAATCCGCTGACCGACACCGCCCAGGTCAGAAGGGCACTGCCCGGATTGACTTTCAAACTGCCCTGGCCGATAGATATTGCATATAAATACCCTACCAGCAAAATTATGGAAATCTACATTGGCTATACACCCAAGGTCGACCCAAAAAGCAAAGAAGTTGAGCATGAGCCGTTTTTACTATGGGGCAAAGCACATTATGAGCACGAGGAGCAGCTTCTTGTGGCCAGTGAACAGACCGGAAAAACCACAGAATCCGGCAGCGTACCTGTAAGTCTCATTATGGCCGCAGTGCCCATACAGTACAGAATAAAGGATTTGTATTCGTTTATATATAACCATAAAGACTCCGAGAAAATACTCGAGTGTATTTGTTATAGTGAGCTTACCAGATTCGCTGCCTCAGCAACAATAGAAGTAGATGACGAACAGCAGGACTCAGACAATTTGAATCATAGTCTGCTTGGTACCGGCCGTGACGAAGCCAAGAATATTTTAACAGACAGAATTCAGGCCGCCGCCGATGCTAAAGAGCTGGGCGTCGAAATCGTGTTTTTGGGTTTGCAGGGTATTCACCCGCCTGTAGATGTTGCAGCGGATTATCAAAAAGTAGTGGGCGCCGTCCAGATAAAGCAGGCGTCCATTCTTAATGCCTATGCCGAAAAGAACAGAACCCTAAGTATACTCGCAGGATCTATCGAGGATGCTAACGAACTTTACAATCTTGCGGCCCGGTACCAGCTTGCCAAAGAACAAAACAAACCGAAGGAAGTTGAAAAGCTTGCCAATGAACTGGATATTGCTTTTGCACAGGCCCGCGGTGAGATATTCACAACCTTAAGACAGGCCCAGAGCGGTGCATTCGAAAAGGCAACGCTTGCACGTGCTGCGGGAGAACGTTTTGCCGACCAGCTTAAGGCCTACAGGGCCGCCAAAGATTTTTATAAGCGTCAGCTTAGATTAGCTGTCTTTGAAAATGTGCTTGATGATATACGGAAATTCGTCGTGGTTGCCGACACGAACGATACGCAGGTTTTTATAGTCGATTTCGAGGAAAAATTAACACCTGATTTATATGATATTACCGGTCTTGAGGAGCATAGTACGAAATGAAAAACATTACCATTACAATTTTCATCTTATTTATACTTGTAGTTTTGGGTCTGCTTTTTTTCTCGTTTCAGGTAAGGGAGATAGAATCGGCCCTTGTGACAAGATTTGGCAGGCCAAGCCGTCAAATCACCGAGCCCGGCTGGTATTTTAAGTGGCCGCCGCCAATCGAATGGGTGTATAAGTTTGATTCGAGAATGATTGATTTTGAAAGTGCTCTTGTCGAAACGACAACTAAAGGGGCTGTCCCTATTATAGTAAAAACCTATGTTGTCTGGAAGATTGCCGAGCCTCTGAAATTCTTTAATTCGGTTGAAACTGCCAAAGAAGCTGAAAACAAATTGCGCAGCCAACTCAAAGACACGCAGAACAGGATAATCGGTCAGTATTCTTTCTCCGAATTTGTCAACAGCGACAAATCACAAATAAAAATTGACCAAATTGAGCAGAAAATGCTCTCCGACCTTCAGTTGGCTGTCAGAGACAATTACGGTATTGAAGTCAAGGCACTTGGTATAAAACAGCTCAAAATCAACGAGGAAGTCAGCAAGGATGTTTTTGAACGAATGAGGGCTGAAAGAAACCGCAAAACCGTAACTACTACTTCTGAGGGCCAAGCAGAGGCAGCTAAGATAAGAGACGATGCTGATTCAAAGAAGGCCGAATTGCTCGCCACCGCCCAGGCAAGAGCAAAAGCCATACGAGGACAGGGTGACGCCGAAGCCGCACAGTATTATAAATTGCTCGAGGCCGACCCTGAATTTGCGATGTTTTTGAGACGCATTGAAGCACTTAAGAAAATATTGGCCCAAAGGTCAACCATTGTCTTCAGTGCCGATACAGAGCCTTTCACATTGTTAAAGGAAGTACCGACTCTCGAACCGAAAAAATAACTCTAAATGACCCGGATTTATTAATAATATGACAGAAGAAAATCAACAAGACAATAAAGATTTGCAGCCTCAATCGGCTATACAGGACTCAGCCGCTGAGCTTGACCCCGGTTTCAAGGCGCTTTCACGGGCATTTAGGATTAGCTTTTTTATCCTCAAGCTAATAATGATTCTGCTGGTTCTTCTCTTTTTGGTCTCCGGTTTCAGAACAGTTGCCAACGATGAGGAGGCGCTTGTATTGCGATTTGGTAAAATTCGCGGCAAAGGTGAAAAGAGAATCCTGAAGTCCGGGCTGCACTGGTTGTTTCCATATCCGATAGACCAAATTATAAAAATCCCCGTAGCCAAAAAGACGGACTTGGCCGTTAACTCATTTTGGTACTACCAGAAACATTCTGAATTACTGCCTGAAGGGCCGACAGATACAGTTAGCATTATGGAAGTGCTGTATCCAACTCGGGACGGCTATTGTCTTA
>CAZECQ010000147.1:0-6631 GCA_964510545.1 uncultured Pirellulales bacterium
TAACTGCAAGCAGCCCTGTCTTCTGCATAATACCGCCGAAAGCAAAGGCCGTAAATGCAACAAGTTGCACCCTCATCATACTCATCATCCCACCCCGAGAGATAAGATTATCAACTACGTCCACTCCCGTTTGCGACTCGTAGCCGCTGTTTACTGCCGTAGCTATTTCTGTTATCGAAGAGCCCTGAAAAATCATGGCCAAAATTCCCGCCGTGATAGAGGAAAGAAGCATCCCCGGCAAAACCGGCTTCTTGAAAATCGCAAAGTAAAAAACTATCACCATAGGAAGCAGAAGAAAAATATTAAAAGTAAAGTTCTCCTTTAACGTCGTCATAATAAGCGTCATAGTCTCAGACTCGACTTTGTTACCCCCATATTTGAGACCGACCAGAAAATAGATAAAAAGACCGATAAGCCACGCGGGTGTTGCCGACCACATCATATGTTTAATATGGTCAAAAAGGTTCGAGCCGGAAACCGCAGGAGCCAGATTCGTTACATCTGAAAAAGGGGACATCTTGTCGCCGAAATAAGCACCCGCAACTATCGCACCCGCCGCAGGGCCCATCGGAATCCCAAGAGCTATAGCGATTCCCATAAAGGCCACACCAAGAGTTCCGATGGTCCCCCACGAAGTCCCTGTCGCTATAGAAGTTAGACTGCAAACAAAACAGGCCGTTACCAAAAAAAATTTCGGTGAGACGATTTTTAACCCGTAATAAATAATCATAGGAATTGTGCCGGCGGCAATCCACGAGCCGATAAGAATACCAACACAAATCATAATCAGCATAGCCGGCAGCGCCTTGTGAATACTATCCACAATCCCCTTTTGCATATCCTCCCACTTAAAACGCAGAATAATACCTAAACATCCTGTAAGAAAGGCAGCCGAAATGAGAAGAACCTGCGGCTCGATGTGATACACCCCATAGCCAACTATTAGAAGAAACATCATCGCAACAATCGGTATAAGGGCTACTATAATCCCATGTTTTCTTCTTGCCGGCATCTCTTTTTCAGTCACTTCCCGCATCTTTCACGCCCTTTCATTCACATAACTCATCAAAAAAATTATGACCGTATCCTGATATGAACTGCTAATTTTTTTCACACTTTTTAAGCTCTAACTCAACCGGCTGCATTAATCTTAAGATAGGGTATTGCCGCCCTTGCTGCAGGTACTCGGCAAAACGATGCTTACGCCCGGCTCTCTCGGTACAAATACCCCAGCTCGACTCCGGCTCCAGCAGCAATGGAATAAGATTGCCAGCACGTTGTCGCAGAAATATCACCACGCTGCCCTCTTCCATAGTTACGTCCTTTGTTTGCACTTTTACCTCAACGTCACTGCCTGACTTATCCTCCTCGGTAATGGAACTCACGGATAAAATCGTATATTCTTCGACCTTGAGTTTGGTATCCTTTTTCAAACAATGCATCTCTATCTGGTGCCTGGAAAGCAATTCGGTCAGTCTGCGCTCATTTTTCGAAAAAATATAGGCAACCGGCTTTTCGACGCTCTTTTTGACCCTGACTAACGGCGAATAATTCCACAGTTCCTTCTGTGTATGCTGTTTGGAATTAACATCATACACCGCAAAAGTCACCGTCTTTCGCTCAGGGTCCCTTGTATAGTCCTGCCGAACATAAATTTCATCACCCCGTTGCGGCTCTTCCAGCAGTTTGTCCCTCGCCGAACCGACAATACTTAAAACCTTTTTTCGATGCCTGATTATTGTCTTGAGAAAAGCCGTAATGCCGGAAATCTGACCGGCTGTGCGCCTTTCGATTTTCTCAACTGACCCCCTGTACTTCTGACCCTCAAATATAAATGAAAATGTGTTGTATATCCCCATACTCTGACGACCGTCATTAATATTGGTTGTACTATGGCGAATCCTCCTTACTTCAGGGGGGCCGCCGACAATATAACGGCCAAATCTAAAACCATCCTCCTTTATAAGTCGCCCCACTTCAGGCACAAAAACTTCCCGGCAATATTTAATGATTGCCGGCGAAATGTTAAGATTCGATACACAATCAAACATCTCTTCTGCATTTTTCCTGTACCCAAGACGCAGCCAGCTTCTGCTCATACAACTCGCTTCATGAATGTCCACAGTAACTTCCGGCATCCATTTTAAGAACAGAGTGTGAAGGGCCAATGACTCCGGCTCACTTAAAACCACATGATTTCGATTCAAATCCATATCATTAGCGTTTCTGCGATTGTCCTTTGCAGCGCCATCGGGGTTCGCTAACGGCACTATAAGCACATCCAGGTCTTTTAATACATCCTGCAGAGAACCTATCGCCAGCTCCCTTATCAGCATTAGTGCCGCTTCTTTGCCGGACGGCTCATTGCCGTGCTGCGCCGCAAAAATCAGAACTACCGGCTTTACTCCCCGATTCGAACCAAAAACCTTGTCCTCACTAAGCATCGCAACCGGGATTTCCCGACCTTCGACACTCTTACCTATCACCTCTATTTTTACCTTGTCCGAGAGAGAATCTATCTTCTTAAGATAAGCCATCATCTCTGAATGGCCGGTTAATTTGACATAACCACATTCCTCAATAGGCGAAAGCGGCTGCCCCCCCGAAATCTCATAAGTCTGGCAGCCGCCACATATAAATAAACATTGAAAAAGAACAAACAGCGATACATATTTAACTTTTACAGACATACTAAACCCCTTTTACTAAAACTTAATTGTTCTGTAAATTCATACTCATTCCTATATTTTATTGGCCAGCCGCCGTGGACGTCGATTGTCTCGTCGATTTATTGTAGTTAATAACCATATATATATATTATCGGTTCTCACTGGTTTACCAACAACAAATACTTAAGCTATGAGCACTCCTCTGAAAGCATAGTGGGCAGTTTAATGGGACTGGTGATCCTGTATATTGGAATAAGAGAATTTGGTCCCGGTTCAGGGAGCAAATCGTCCATCGTGTTCCAGACTATTACATTGTCATCGGTCTCGGGCTCCAGCATATGGGTAATTATGCGTCCCATCACCTGGCCGGTTCTAACTATATAGGTTCCCTTAGGGAAATCTTTAGTTTTTCTTACAGTTTTTTCTTCAACCGCTACCACAGTGGATTTAGGATGGTTATGTTGTTTTTTGTGCTCGATACCCTTTAGCACATAAGCTTCTATGTCCAGCGATATATCTTTTTGCAATACTTCCACGGTGATGTTGTGACGTTTTAACAAGTCGACCACTTTTTGTGCCTTTGCCTCCAGGACATAAGCGTATGGCCTGGGCCTTGATTTTGTTGCTATGGGTTTTTTTATGATGTTTGCATCGTTTATTTCTCGTATGGCACCATAGCGTCTTCGTCGATTTGACCTCGAATTATTTGGGTCTCGCCGAGTCCGTCTTCTTGTCGCCGTCGATCTTTCAATTGAGTTTGAATCGGCTCTTTGGCTTGACCTTCTTTGACGCCACTCCTGTCGATACGAAGCCTTTTCTTCTTCCGAAAGCCCCGACCATCTTGCTCTAAGCGAGTTAGGGTCGGCTCTTCTTGCTGACCTGTTGTTTCTAATCCGCTCGGCAGCTAAATATGAAACTTTATAATCCTCCGCGACATATTTCATTTGTACAGCGATTTGTCCTTGTGCTTTTTGGCCCATTTCTATTGTTTTTCGCCTGGCCTTTTCGACAACTCCCATCAGTTTTTTTGGATTGGTTGCACAATATTCGAGAATTGACTTATAAGCGATAACACCGCTCTTTATGTCGGGTTCTGTTTCTTGGCCGCCTCCCGTTTCGAAAACAATAGAGACGTAATTACTCAAGCCGCCATAATTTCTAAAAATGCGAGGTGAGAATTTGCCCACGGTAAAGCCCTCTTCTCTGCCTCTTCCATAATAAAACGATTTGTAACCGCCGGCTTCCATGTTTTTATCGACCAGCGGGAAAATCTCCTTGTCGCATATGAGCGTAAGCTCTGGATCGGCAGCGGCATTACTTGTGGCAAGATAGCATTGATTATATGGATACGGCCCGCCGTTGTGGCCGCCGACCTGTAAATGCGGATGCCATCTTTGGAGCATATCTCGCACATAATGTATCGTCTCGGGTTCGTCGAGTTTGATATAGTCGCGGTTAATATCGATACCGTTTGCATTTGTTCTTTTTGCCTTCTCAGTTCCATCCGGATTAAGACATGGGGCCATAATAACTACCAGCTTATCGAGAAGCTTATTCATTTCAGTACCTTTTGTCGCCAGCTCACGAATCAGGATCAGACATGATTCTCTCAGCGTTCGTTCCCCGCCATGAACGCCGGCATCTAATATCACGATGGGCTTACCTGAAGTCATTGCCTCCCATGGATTGGTTACCATCGGCCTGCTAAAAACCGCATATACTAACTCTCTGCCTTGGTTGGATTTGCCATAAGTCGAAAGCAGCATCTCATTAGAGCCTGACTGAATTTTATGGAGAAACTGCATCATCTCAGCATGATTGCAGTACTTTTCAAGGCCGGATTCCTCACAGGCAGTGCGAATCTGACCACCGAAAGCTCCAGCAGCAAAACATAATAAAATCGCAAAAACAATACTAAATCTCAAGACATTGTGTTTCTGGAAATTTGACATTTTTTGCTCCTTTAAAGTAAAAAAAATAACCTTATTTAAACATTTTGTACGCTGTGTGCCATATCAGCTTTACGCTGTCTTTCCAGAACCTCAGTACTAAGAGTTCTGTGAACAGCACGACAATTCAATATACCGACAAATTTGTCATCCTCAGCGGAAACCGTCACCGGAAAATGCTTTCATTGCTATAAATTTTTAAACCTTAGTTAAGTTCAAGGATAATGCATGGCCGGTCATCAGTTCGAAAAGACAACGACGGCAAACAGTACAAATCTGCCTATATACTATAGCCTAAACCGGACATCAGCAAGTAGATTTTGGAGGGGCAGGGTTTTGCCTGTCCGTCCTGAGCGTAGTCGAAGTGAAGGGCCCTGCGCCATCATCACAATAATCAATAAAAAAACAAGCTCTGGCCTTGCCGGAGCTTTCCTTCTCACTTGCCCACTCGCGATGCTCGCTGGCTTTATTCTGTCAATTGCGAGGCCTGCAAAGCAGGCCGCGGCAATCTCAACCCCAATAACCTACCCCAAAGTCACTTTGGGCTGCCTCGCCAGCACGCTTTGATGATAACTTTTCCGAAGTGAGTTTACAACACTGCCTGCCGCGGCGTAGCAGTGCTAACAGCGAAGTCGGGAGCCTGCCGAAGGAAAGTGAGGCCTACTTAAACAGGCCTCGAACTAAAAATTATTTTATTGGCCAGCCGCCGCGGCTGTCGATGTGGAATAGTCAAGATTTAATCTAACACTTCAATCCCTGCTGGTGGCAACTCCACAAGACCCAAAAGGAACCATTCAGCCGCTGCCGCCTCGTAAGTCCCAATATCATTGTGAACTTTAGATGCGAATGTTTCCAGGATATGTGGATAATTACTAATCAGATCACTTGCGAATACCAAGGCTTTGAAATATTTGGTCAATCGTGAATTATTATTCAAATTCAATTGGTCAAGCATACTCTTAACAGGCTCTGAATTTAATTGATCGGCTAAGTATTTATGCCTGAAAACCCAGTTTTCTACAACTTCACTATCAAAGATGACAAAAAGACGCGGATTCCAAAAATGCAGGAACTTCGAAATCGCTACAAGCGAAGGACCTTCTTTTAGCTGCTTGATGTCCTTCAGGTTTTCAATAGCATTCCAGACATTTCTCCATTTATGTATGTCCAGTTCTGAAAGGCAGCAATTCCTTAAATCTTCCGACAAATCTTTCAATACACTATACGTTCGTTCTAAGCTCCAGTGTCCTTGGCTTCCTCTGAAAACCTGCCATTTTCTACGAAGTTCTTCATAGACAGTTCGAAAGTCTTCTAAACTACCTTCACCAACAAATGCCCCATTTGCTGAATTATAGAGGTTAAGAATAGCCTCAGAGTCAGCAAACCAATTCCGGTATCGTTCGGCAAAACAAATAAATGCTGAATCGATCACCTCTTCGGTAATATTAATCATTGTGTTTGCTCCACAAATTTTCCTGCATCTTTTACTCGAATTTCGCCTAAAAAATAAAAAGCCGGCAAGACCTCTAGGATACCACGATGAAAAACTTAAAAAGGCTTAATATTCATAAGCCTTTTTAATTAGCTCTTTTAAATAATCAATATCAAATTCATCTTCCGATAAAGTAATGGTAGGATAACCACCCCACCCATCGGGTAGTAGCTTTTCATTTTTATCATAGTATTTCCCCTTTCTTAACCAGATTGTAATCTTATTCTTTTGAGGACGAACAAATACTAAGCCTCTTCCATCAATGCTAAAATTAACCATTGTTTTGCCTATCTTCTCGTCAGCATCACTATAAAGCAGATAGATTTCTTTTTTTAGGGAAGAATATGCCTCTTCTATTTTAGAGCTGCAACCAGACAATAATTCCTCTTCTGTATATGTCTTGATTTCGTCGCTAACTTTTTTAATGGTCTTGCTGCCTTTCGGGATAACGTTGAAATTCCCTGCAGCTGGCCTGACCCCCAAAAACTGTACCATTGAGAATTAGAGAGTATCCGATAAGA
>CAZECQ010000148.1:0-6623 GCA_964510545.1 uncultured Pirellulales bacterium
TGGTAATCAGGCAGAGCAAAAAAGGGCCTTTCCTGGGCTGTAACAGGTTTCCAAAATGCAGGACTATAATCAGTATCAAGCAGCTGGATAATCTGAAGCAATTGCAGCAGGAAGGGGCATGGCCGCCTGAAACACGCGACGAAGCCGACCAAATGCTCGGCAGAAGGAAAAAAGGAAAAAAATTAAAAGCAACAAGTCAATAACAGTTCCAAAGACAGCAGGGTGCTAAGAGAGTTTGAATCTTAGAGACGAATCAACATAAATTTTTATTTTCCGTTGGGGGAAAACATAACCGCAATGAACAGGGATTTGCAACATTGACCTGCAAAAGGTATAATAGCCGCCGTATTGGGAACAAAGTTGCTTTGCTGAGAACAATATAAAATGGCTAAAAATGACGACATCGGCAGGGATCCGTTTGAAACGGTTGAGCCGATAGGCAAACGTGTGCTGATTCGCAAAGACGAAGATAAAAAGGAAACCAAAGGTGGTATCCGGCTGCCCGATAACATAGAAATTCCGACGATAACCGGCCGAATAGTGACGATATCCGCAGAAATCGAGAACACGCCTGATATACCGCTGCGTCAGTACGATAAAGTATTATTCAATCCCAAAGGTGCGATACCGGTTGATTTCGAGGGTGATAACCGCCTGTTCGTGGTGGAAGTTGAAAATGTCGTGGCGGTATTTCGAAAATCATAAGAGGTTTTGCCGGTGCAGGTATTAAATTGCCATTGGCTATTTGGAAAAAGTGGAATGATAGCCGAAAAAAGAAATACGTGGTCCGCCAAGGCAAGAAGGACTTTTACTTCAGTATTGGCTGTTTCCGAAAAGCGTAAAGGCCAATGCAATAGCTGCGGGGTGTGCTGTATGCTGCCTAATGTTTGCAAATTCCTTAAATACAGCCCAAACGGGGAATCTTACTGCACTATTTATTCGATTCGTCCGTTAAACTGTAGAAAATATCCGAGGAGCAAATCGGAATTTCTCACCGCTGAGACATGTGGTTTTAGATTTGAGTAACAACAGTTTTGCTAAAAAACCGATTTTAGTAATGCGTGGTTCTATCAAAGGTATTTCAGTGAAATTCAGTTGTACTTGTGTATTGCTGTACTGGGATGACAATTGCATATAAGGGGGGGGCAAGGGGGCCATTAATTTCTATTTCCTGCAAATATTGATTCAGGCCAAAGGTGATTTTTTGAAATTCGTTTGTGTGTTCACTTTTGGCTTTTTGTCAATATTTTTAGGTTAGGGCTTTTTCCTCGTTCGGCGTCTGGTAAATGCCATACAAGCACCGAAGCCCAACAATATCACCGTCGTCGGTTCCGGGACCGGCTCCGGGACAGGAAAATCATTTCTATCCTCCGGGACAGGAAAATCCGGCTCTTCAGGTTCTTCGGGTTCCTCCGGCTCCTCTGTCGGCCAACTCAATCCTTTGGGTCTTTTAGCACCGCCTCCTGAATATCCCTGCCGGCTGTAATCCGCAGCAGAGCGGCTCAGGCCGCCATGGGGAGTGCTCAAGGCCCTTTCTGCAGGAGCCAGGTAATCAAATTGAATCCTCTCAAAAACGGCAATAATAATTTTTGGCGCATTAAGATAAGCCGTAGTCCTTGGGGCCGTTGGGTCACTTACATCACCCATCCAGCAGACAAACTGATAACCTGGTCCAGGAACCGCTGTCAAACTAACGTCAGTATTGAATCCAAAGTGATGAACGCCAACATCCGGAGTTATCGTCCCACCCAGTGGCGGTGTCTGCTGAATCATAAGCACGGCACCGTTAGCCCGGCAATAGGCGGGGACAGAGAAGGCAAACGCAAAAGCCAGAACGGCTAATGTTATCCGCTGCCATCCGAAACAAATTGAACTGTTGATTTTCATCATACCCATATACTCATATTGGGCTTACATAATATAACCACACTGCCAAAGGCAGCCTTAATTAACGGGTTTTCTTGTTTTTCTTTTTCTGTTTAAAAGCCAGGCGCTGCTGATGCCGAGTAAAGCCAGTGTAGATGGTTCAGGTGTAGGAACCGGCGGCGGCTCAGATGATTTTTCTATTTCGAAGTCACCCTTGATGGGCTCGGCATCGCTGCAGAATATCAGGAACCAGGAATGTTCGCCGGCAACTAAAACACCATCCTCAAACTCCCAAACTCCCGGGTCATCGGAAATGGTCGGGTCGGGTGCGAGTCCACCAAAACCTTCATCCTGTGAACAGGTACTGTGCATCAGGCTTTCATCAACCTTGGTGCCGTCGAAATTTAACAGGCCGAAATAGGTAACATCCTCTATAGAACCGGAAAGATTAAATATCTGATATGCGTAAATGTATCTGTCGGTCTCGGGCATAGTCAGTTCACCGGCCCAGGTAAAATCACCGGGGTAGCCTTCGACGGGGTCAATATCATAAACAGCAAAATCTATGCGGAGGTCGAAACCATCTTCCTGGTAATAGGAAGTTCCCTGCCAGTCGCCGTTTTCATAGTGACTTTCCGGCAGAATAAGCGTTGCAGATGCCTTCTGCAGAGATAGCGCTGTAACAAGTAAAAAAAACAACAGTCTGATTGTTTTCATCATCCTCATACTTTTCCCCTGATTTATTTCCTTAACAAATATCAACTTAACTGGATGTCTTTCTGTTTCCCTTTTACAAACTTAAATTTCTCTTGTCCCCAAGCCATTCAGGCTTGCCGTCGTCTTTTTCGATTTATCTTGTCCTCACTCAAGCCATTCAGGCTTGCCGTCATCTTTTTCGATTAAGGACCATTAACCCACCGATACCAAGCAGAGCCAATGTTGCCGGCTCGGGCACAGTGGGTACTTCTTTAAGGCCGAAGCGGAAGTCAGCTCCGACGCCCATTTCGGGGTCGGTGACAATCATAATCTGTCCCGCTATATGTCCGGGCTCAAATACATCACCTGCTGCGGGTACGCCGCTTCCGTTGTTATCTTCAAAATTCAATCGAACAGGCAGACCGTCATAACCAAAGTTCATACTGTAGGAGACATTTTCAAGCTGGTCGCCATCGGGAATGAAATCCGGATTGAAGCCTGCGAAGGCGTTCGTCAGGTGCAGGTGGAAGTCGAACCATTCACTGCCTGTGCAGTTTGCGATGCGTTCGTCCCTGATGATAATATTTGTAATATCGGTCTGGCGAATCTTTTGAAACTCGATAACGATTGGGTCGAAGAACCCGTCTTCGGGGGGCTCCCTAAAGGTTTTGTCGAGCTGAATTACGACCGCATCGTCAGTTATTCCGAAAACGTAAGGCACGCCGACTTCCCTGGTTTCATAGAGCACAACGTCATCGATTACTGCCGCCCAGCCCGAATCATCCAAAGGGATAACAACAGGTGTTGCCTCAACTGAAACAGTACAAACAAACAGTGAACACATAATAACTAACCGCCCAACTCCTTTTGTTGCTTTCATCTTCAGGCGTCCTCCAAGAACCGGAAAACTATTCAAAAAATGTACACGTTCGTCCAGTGCGCAGACCTTCCGCGCCCTTATGTTCGAAGTTTTCTCGCCGTATGGAGTTTTTCACAGCCCCGATTTGACAGCTTCGCTTAAACCAAAGCTGCCTGTTGTACAATTTAAGCTCATTTCAAGCTGAAAAAAGTACAACCATCTACGTTAATATTGAGTTTCTGTTCCACCCCAATTTGTCGAAACGTAATCGAAAAAAAACCGATTAAATACAACAAAAAAATCATAAACTAAACAATTTTACTTTAACTTCTAAGCGAGTATTTTCCAGCCCCCAAGCTGATAATGATATTTAACCATATTTGTCTCCAGAGGTCAAGTCTTTTTTTAAAAAATTTTTGTTATTCCAAAAAAGCTCCGGAGTCGCTTGTGTATATATGCCGCATAATGGTATTGTAAGGGGCGATTTGAAGGAAAAGGGGATAGGGAAAATTTTTTTAAAAAACGACAAGTAACCAGTGATTTGGTTTTCTTTTGAAGACCGCAGTTTGATGATTTCTTAGTTTGCCGGTTATTTTTTTACAGGTTTTTCACGTACAAATCGGCTGATATTTCGAATTGCCTGTCTCAGTCTCTGCTCGTTTTCGACAAGGGCGATTCGCATATAATTTTCACCATTTTCGCCAAAAGCCCTTCCCGGCGCAATTGCAACCTCGGCATATTCCAGCAGCTCCATTGCATAATCGATACTACCCTTACCCCTGGAATGTTCCTGTGGTACTTTTGTCCAGACAAACATTCCTGCGCGTGGTTTTTCCACTTCCCAGCGGATTCTTTCAAGGCCCTGGCAGACCACATCCCGCCGTGCCTGGTACCTTTCGTTCTGGACGATTATGTACTCGTTACAGTGCCTAAGTGCAATAATGGCAGCTACTTGAAGCGCCTGGAATATGCCGTAATCATAATATCCCTTTATGGTGGCAAGATAATCGAGCATATCCTTATTTCCCGCTGCAAAGCCAATGCGGAAACCAGCCATATTATAGGGCTTGCTCATCGTAATAAATTCGACGCCAACGTCTTTGGCACCTTTAACCGAAAGGAAACTGGGTGCCTTATAACCTTCAAAACAAGTCTGGCCGTAAGCAAAATCGTGAATGACCGCTATTTTGAATCTTTTTGCCAAATCCACAACCGGCTCAAAAAATCCTTCGTCCACGGTCATTGCCGTTGGGTTGTTGGGATAGTTTAGAATCAGCAGTTTCGGCTTTGGATACAAATGTTCACACACTTCGGCGATAGTCTTTAAGAACTTTTCATCATTTCCGAGGGCAACAGAAATCACGTTTGCCCCGGCCAAAGCAACTGAGTAATTATGTATCGGAAAAGCCGGGTCAGGGACAATAGCAGTATCACCCGGGCCTAACATCGCCAGGCACATATGGCTGAAACCCTCCTTTGAGCCTATGCAAGCCAGCACCTCGGTTTCGGGGTCGAGCCGGACGTTCCATAGCCTCTCGTATTTTTTGGCAATCTCGCCTCGCAGATTCTTAATGCCTTTTGATGCGCTGTACCGGTGATTATGCGGGTCCTGTGCCGCTTCAGACAGTTTGTCAATTACCATTTTCGGCGCCGGGTCAGAAGGATTGCCCATACCCAAATCGATAATATCAACGCCTGCCTGGCGTTTGGCCAGTTTTAAGGCATTTATCCGCCCAAACAAATAGGGTGGCAAACGCTTAATTCTCTGGGCCGATTCAATCTTAAAATCCGACATTTTATCATCCCGCCAATTTACACTAAAAGTGGTTTGCCCGTAATACAGTCGGACAGTCTATACAAAATGGGTGAATTTTCAAGTGATTTTATTTTATACTGGTTTATCTCGTCTGATTTTTTCAAAAACCCCTTGACTTTTTCATTTTGGTTGTATAAGATTAATTCCCTGTATTTACAGCATTTTTTAGGAGTAGTAATAATGAAGATACGAACAACAATACTGCTGGCTATTTCACTACTGTTGGTGAGTGGTTGTGCCAGCAACCGTGCCCGCAACGTCAACGTCTATACACCGGCAATGACCGAGGCACATACTCAATTAGTCAGTAACAGCCCTTATGTAGCCCCAACAGCCAGCGGTAATGCCGAGCTGGCTTTGCCGGGCACACCGGCGAAGATTAAGGATTTTGTCATCGGTACAACCCCCGAAGATACGGACCCTTGTTACCCTTATAGCCCTGCACACAATATTTATGCGTATAAGATTACAGACCCATATACCCCCGGGCCTAAAACAAAGGTGGTAATAATAACCGGCAATCACAATACTGAAATGTCCGGCAGTTGGGCCTTTCAGGGGATGGTGGATTTTATTTTAAGTAATGAGCCGGAGGCGGTCGGTCTTCGTCAGATGTGCGATTTCTGGATATATCCGCTTGTCAATCCCAATGGGCGTTTCACTGCGAAGGGACGCGGTAATCCGGAGATATGCAGAATGCATAAGCAGGGATTGTTCCCTGAAGGGACATCTTATAATGACCACAATCGATTGTGGCACCTCGCACATCCTAAACCTTGTGGCGCTTCGACTATCGATGTTCTGACCGCTGCAATGCTCAGAGACAGTGATGCCGGCGGCACCGGCGGTATCGATTATTACTTTGATTTCCACAGTTCAGGCTCGACCTTTTTTTATACGGTACCGGAACTGATAGATTGTCCTTATATCCAGGCCTTTAAGGCGCTTGATGTCGGTGTAGGTCCCAGAGCCCGAACGGCCGAGCAGGCCACGCTCGGCTCATCGCGAATATGGGCGAGACTGCCGGTGCCATGGGGATTGGGTGCCAAATGGTCTTTTACGCCGGAAAACGACAGAAAGCACAGTGTATCTTACTTCCTGCGGCTGGGCCGTTCCTATGGTATTGCACTGCATAACACTGTTGCCGCTGAGAGTGCTGAGAGTCCTGTTTTGAAGACGGGAACAGACCGTTAGCGGCGTTTGAGATGCTGGATTAGACATTTGCCGGTCAAGTTTGCTCTGCCAAAAAAACCCGACAGTGGGCTGCATAAGTCACCGCCCGGAATTTTCTGGACTTTTCTGCCTTAATCCTGTATAATGATTTTTTGGGGAAATGTTATTTTTGGAAGGTGATGATTATGAAGGTACAAATAATAGCAGTGGGGG
>CAZECQ010000149.1:0-6573 GCA_964510545.1 uncultured Pirellulales bacterium
TTTATCACCGCTTTTAATTGCCTTTTTAATTTTCAACAGTTCAGCAATAATTTTGTCAATCCCTTCGGCGGTGTTTTTAACATTTGTAAACAGCACATCGGCCCAGATATTCGCCGGCCCCGATGCTATTCGCGATGTATCTATAAATCCCTTGCCGGCCAGCTTAAGTTCCTCCGCATTACTGGAATTGACCAGTGCCGCCGCCGTTATATGTGGAAGGTGACTTATGTTCGCAAAAATCTTGTCGTGCCTGGCCGGCTTCATCAAATATACCGAGCAGCCAAGCGCGCTCCAGAATCTCTTGAGCACTAACGCTGCGGAAGTGTTACCGCCTTTCGCCGTTGTCAGAATACATATTGCATTTTCGAACATATCATCTCGTGCGAATTCAACGCCCCTTTGTTCCGAACCTGCAATCGGATGCGAGCCGACATAGCGAACAGTTGAAGGAAGATTCTTCGCTGCCCACCGGTGAGGTAAAACTTTTGTCGAGCCGACATCGGTAACGATGCACCCTTTCGGCAGTGCCTCAGCAATCGCGCCGAAAATTTTCTCAAATGTATGTATAGGCGTCGCCACGATAACAAGGTCTGCATCGGATACGCTTAGTTTTATATTACCGACAATCTCACTTACGACCGCCAGTTCCTTTGCTTTTTCACGCGTCGCCCGGCGATGTGCGTAACCAACTACTTTTACACCCGGAAAAGTGCGTAAAACTGTCAGGCTTATTGAGCCGCCCAGAAGCCCTGTTCCTATAATCGTTATTTGCCTTAAGTCTTTCAAAACCAAACCCTTATGAAATTTCGCCTAAAAACAGGTGCTGAATAAAAAATATCGTAACATTTTTCCAATGTCAATTTTTTTCTTTGATTTATCCAACTAAAATGTTATTATTTCTACTTTGACAGAAAAAGCCAGGGAATATGGCTAAACAAAATAGTGTCCCGGCCGGTATTTAGCGGCAGGGTTTTTTTGTGAACGTCTCGCCCGGCCCTGTGAGATGCTGTATTAAACAGCCGGGCTTTATGGTAATGACTGATATGCCGGATAACGAAGATAATAACTCGAACAATGGTGATTATCTCGACTTCGAAGCAAAAGTCGCCGACCTCGACCGACAGATGCACGAGCTGCGCAAACTCAGCTCCGTAAAGGGCATCGACTATTCCGCCGAGATTCGCACCTTACAGCATCAAAGAGTCATCGAGTTGAGACGAATCTATTCCAATCTCTCCGCCTGGCAGACGGTTCAGGTCGCTCGACATCCCGCAAGGCCGCTCTTTTCCGACTACCTCGACCTTATGGTAAAGGACTTTCGCCAGTTACACGGCGATAGATGTTTCGGCGACGACAGCGCCGTAATAACAGGACTTGGCGAAATCGGCAGAGACAAGGTACTCGTTGTCGGCCAGAACAAGGGCAGAAGCCACGACGAAAAAATCGCATGTAATTTCGGCTGCCCGAATCCCGAGGGCTATCGAAAGGCACTGGCAAAAATGAAGTTCGCCGCCAAGTACGGCTTACCAATCGTTACCTTTATCGATACCCCGGGCGCATATCCCGGCATCGGCGCCGAGGAACGGGGACAGGCCCAGGCAATCGCAGTTAATCTGGCCGAAATGTCGCGCTTGCCCGTGCCCATAATTTGTATATGTATCGGCGAAGGCGGCTCAGGCGGTGCGCTCGGTATAAGTGTGGGCGACCGGCTGGCAATGCTCGAGTTTGCGTACTATTCGGTAATTTCACCGGAAGGATGCGCCGCTATCTTATGGCGCGATGGCTCACAGGCGCCGGACGCCGCTGAAGCCCTTAAACTAACAAGCGGGGACCTGCTAAAGCTCGGCCTGATTGATACCATTATCCCCGAACCACTTGGCGGCGCGCACACCAACATTCACGATACCGTTTTCAACGTCGAAAAATACATCGTAAAGACCCTGCGCGACCTAAAGCGAACAAAGCTCGACAATTTACTTGAGAACAGGTACAGGAAACTTCGTTTTATTGGCTCTACCGACGCCGACAAGCTTCGCAAAAAGACACAGGCCGCTGCAGAAAGAATAAAGGCCGCTATGCAGGTCATGCACAAACCACCAAAAAAAACTGCAACAAAACCTGTCCCGGCAAAGTCAAAACCCGTCCCTACAAAAGTCTAACTCCAAAATTCATCAATGGAATGCCCCGCGCCCTCATTCCGGCCTACGCCAGCAGCAAACCAATCAAAATAAGTCCTTGCACCGCTACCCAGAATCAGTATAATTGTAAATCGCACCACCGAGACGATATTTCTATTGGCCTTGTCAGTTGCGACTATATTGGGAGACATCTTATGAAATGGCTATCAGCAGGTATATCATTTATAATTGTCTTCGTAATTGTCTTCATACTCGGCATCTGGTTTCTAATGCCGCATTTGCCTCCCATACCGCTCAGAAAATTCAACAGCTTAATGATGTTTGATTATTGAAAGCTTTTCTTAGCCGCAGAGGGCACCGAAAGCTTAACGTTAAGGTATGATAATTCGTCCTTTTCCACCACCACTTAGCCAACTTCGGATTACATCTTCCACCTTTCTTGCGTTTACCACATCTATCCCAAAGATATTATATATATTTCTTAACCAAAAATGTATGATGTTTATTCCTTGCCGTCTCGTGGTAAGCTGCTCTAGTATCCTTATGGTTACTGTTTGGCTAACACTTTCCAAGTGACCACTTTGCCAAAGGCTTTTGAGAAACATAGCGCCAATATAATTTACTCCTTCAATATTGACATTTGAATCACCAAACCATTCGAGAGTTTGTAATAGCGGCCCTTTGTCAACATCACCATGCGTTTTATCGACCGCTTTCAGCAAGGATCTTACACTAGGTCTTGTGTAATAGTATCTCATTTGCGTTAGGTTCATAGTCATTTCAGCCTCAAAGTCTGCTTCAAGTATGCCTTCACTACAGAGATAGCCAAAAATCTCCTGTGTCCACACTCTTTGACATCCAAACTCCATTCGAGCAAACTCTGCTGTTATAAGATCGTCGGTCCAAAGACTATTTCCGGCTCTGGCTGCCAACATCATTGACTCCACGCCCAATTGACCAAATATTTGCACTAATTGATTACGACGTGATGTTTCTAATCCCCCAATAATAAGACCTGATTCAACTATGCAGCATTTTTCTATCAAATCAATTAATTCTTGTAAACTTCTGCGCATCTCTTCTATATCTTCTAGAGGCCAAGAAATAGGCCCATCTTTAGTATATGTAAGTGTCATATTTTTAGGTTTATCATAAGTATGCAGCAACTGTCGAAAATCATCAATGGTACCTTGAGAGACAACCAATCTCCATGGAACTTTGTTGAGCATCTCGCAAGATTTCATTAGAAATATCGTACTTAAAGCTGTCGCATCGATAACCATGTTTTGTGATTCTCGTAACGCGTGCTCTGCTATGTCCTTCTCCTCATCAGTTCCCTTGCAACACTTAAATCGTACACTTTGAGTGGATATTATATATTGTATCGCTTCAACAATCCGCCTACCCTTCAAATTAGCCACTGTATATATAGGAACAGGATGCTTGTCATATGTCTCTTCAATTTTCTCTACATATTTTGCATCTATATCAATAAGCCGATCCAACGGTGAAAGGTCTGGTTTCCCGTCACTTTCTTTTATAACCATTCTCTTTATTACCTGTGTACCAGGGAACCGATTTTCGAGTTCATTTAGGCAATCGTTAAACCGATAGATATACTTGCTAACCACATTTTTTATTTTTGCGGTTCGCTCTTGAATCCCGTCTTTTACCAAGTCGAACTGCTCACCTTGTTTCTTCCCGAGCATTTTTTGAGAATTGGGATGGTCCAGGGGGAATTCATTTCGACTTGATTCCGGTTTTCTTACAACCGAGTTTTCTATTATGTGCCAGCGTAACTCACGGGTGTCATCTTCTTGGTATTGAATAGCTATACCAGGCACTATTATTTCTTCAGGATGTTTTATATCTACCGTTGGTCCAACTGGAGCGAAAACTGATTCTATCATTGCCATGTGAGCTTCTTTTTGATTCCAGTTTAACCTTACCAATTCATATGCATACTCCACTCCTTTGATTGCTTCTGGCCCATGTCGAAGAACAAGTGCTACACTCCTACCAATTTGCGCATTAACTTCTGTGATTTGAGGTAGTTTTTTTGAGTCTTTTTCTATTAATTCTTGTTTTCCTTTTCGGATACCAAGTAAAGATAATCTCAAACGGGCGTATGGGGCATATGACTGATCAGGAGGACTGTCCAGAAATTCCTCAAGGACTTTTCTTTCTCCTTTATCGTCATGATATTTTTCACGATAATCCAATTCTAATTCGAATAGCTTTCTTTCCCATAGCCCACCAGCACGCAACTTTTCACAAAACTCTGTTATGAAAGTAACATCTTCACACTGGTGTGCACATTCCATTAGGCGATAGGTATCTCTGCCAATGTACTCTGCCTTCACGACTGACTTCCATATGTCGAGCGCATCCTCGTACATACCTATGGCTTGTAAAAAAGTCGCTATCCTTCTCTTATCTTGAATGTAAGTCTCAGGACTTATCCTTTCAATTACCTTTTTGGCTTCGTTCTCAGCTTTATCCTTGTTTCCATCAATTCTGTATGTTTCACCCCGAAGGACTATAACAAATTCATCACTTACTATTTTCTCTGTTAACATTTCGAGTGTCTCTATTGCTTTTTCCACACCGGCTGTTTGTCGTTCGAGATCAACTAATGTTGCTAAGTATTCTCTACGCAAATCCGGCTCTTCTTTGCTTAAGTCATTTAACCGGCTCTGCAATAATACAACGGCGCGTTTTTTATCCCCTTCCAAATTCCTTTTATCAAGGCATTGGCTTAAGGTTAAATCCGCAGAACACCTTAATCCCTTTCCAATCAACCCCTCTAACAGTTTGATCGCCCCATCCCAATCTTCTGCCTTTGTCTTTATGACTGTATATCGGTATACTACTTCAGGATCTGTTGGCTGAAGTTGGTACGCAAATACGATGTCCTCCTCCATCGCCCCAAAATTGTTTAAACCCATATATACATTTGCCCTTTTTAGGAGCACTCGTATGATTCTTGCAGTGAGATTTTTACTCTTGTATTCATTGAGAGCTTCTGTTAATAGTTCTTTGGCTTTTTCAAGATATTCCTTTTCTTCTTTTGTTGGGCCTCTATCATTAACTGCCTGTTCTGATATCCGAGCTCTTTGTAGCAAAAGATCTCCCATGATCTCCTTTATCTGAGGCTGATTTGGTTCTTTTTTAAGGGCTTTACCAATGTATATTTCTGCGATGTCAAAACGACCTCGATACATCGCGGCTTCACCTAACGCCATTTCTACTTCAGAATCTTCTCGCTGATGTTCTGGCACCATCTCTTCAATTTCATCAAATTTAAGTTCTTTAGGAGCACTTCTAACATAAACAGCTCTGCCTAACTTTTCCTCTGGAAAGTCATTTAGTAGAGCTTCTGCTAATTCGTGTGCTTTTCGTTGACTTCCTAAGAGCAGATAAGCCAGAGCCTCTCTTGCTCGCGCTTTCTCGTTTTCAGAGTCATACTGTTTCGCCTCTAGAAAGCAATGAGCCACCTTTTCGTGCTTTTCCAGTGCGAGATATGCGTGCCCTATATTCGCTCGAGTCCGGTATTTTTGATTATTAGTCATGGCACTGCCGTGTTGCTCCCACAATCGCTCAAATAAAACTAGCGCTTTTAATACCTCACGTCTTTTCAGCAATTGTACACCATTTTCTATTTCTGCTTGTAAGTGTACGGTGACTCCAAGGTCTAGGTCTAAGATACTCCCGATATCTTTTTCGTCAAATTCTAGTATCTTCTCCGTAATCTTCTTGTGGCCCCACGTTTCAATATTGACATCTGCGTATTCGTCTCTTAGCTCCTCTACAAACTTTTCAACGTCACCCAGTAGCGTATCATTTGTAAGGTAAACCCATTTTTGGACGTCTCTGTGCTTTTCTAAGCAACCTTCAAAGTCACTCCTGATTTTTTTCTTGGTAGCAAGAGTTGCTTCTCCCCTTGTTGCGTGAGCCGCAAAATAAATCTTCGCCTTCGGGCAATAACCATCATTTTTAGTATCCCCTTTTGGCCCACCAGCCCTCACCGGTGTGTAGTCATCAGGGTAAAGCCTCATGCATAAACGGTCACAGAGGTCTTGGAATGAGCCTCCTCTCAGATTAAAAAGTTGCGCCTCAACAATCTTTCGCAATGTTGCATTATCCATAATTATTGCCTTAAAAACTTAATGAAAAAAGTCTGCTTTTCGGACATATTTCGTTCAACCAAATACAAAGAAGTTTCCCAACCGCTGTCAATTCCGCCCAAAATTATAATCCTCTTCCCAGACCCCGTCAAATCAAAAACATCCCAGCAGACGCCCTAAAGAACCACACAAAACGCTTGACTTTTGTTTAAAACTGTGTTATAATACACCTATGTTTGCAAGCAGGCAAACGTAACCCGCCGGCAGGCGAAGGTTTTGCGGAGAACCGCACGTTTTCGTATCAGCAG
>CAZECQ010000150.1:0-6547 GCA_964510545.1 uncultured Pirellulales bacterium
AACTGCCCGGGACTGGAGTCGAACCAGCACGAGCCGAAGCTCACTAGCCCCTCAAGCTAGCGCGTCTGCCTATTCCGCCACCCGGGCTTCTCGATTGATTATCGATTATTGATTATTAATTGTCAAATACAAACTAAGATACCGGGTAAAAACGGGGGTATATTGGATTGCCGCTGTTGCCAAATCTTACAACACTTATGCAAGCTTTGACTACGTGCCTTTTTCATTGTCCCAGAGCAAAACCTGCAGGCGCTGACAAAAAGTATAGCCGCTCTTTCCGCATAAATCAGCCACCATCGGCGACTTTGCCAGAAGCTCATCTCTTGTCACCGCCTGCGGCATCAGCATTACCTTCTCAGAATCCACCTTTCCAATTTCCTCTACCGTCTGCTCTATTTCCTGCAAATCGTCCTGTGAATCGACGACAAACTTAAGCTGATACTTGTAATGCTCAATCAATTCGGCCAGCACGGCTATATCCAATCTCGAATCTTCGTGGTTTGCTGCAAGCTGGTGGTTGTCCGGTGTGGAGTTACTCAATTTCGGGCTGATACTCATCAAATCACAGGCCAAATCGGGCACAAATCCAATTCCGGCAGTTTCGATTGTTATATGTTTGTCGCAGTCCTTGAGCTTCCGCACTAATTCCGGCAGTTCCGCCTTTACGGACATATCCGGATTTATCATCGGCTCGCCGCCGGTTATTACCACAAATTTACTCTGGTATTTTTGGACGGTCCGGACGATTTTCTCGATACTGTAGTGCATACCCGCCGTCTGGTCCCAGCCGTATTTCGTGTCACACCACTTGCAGCGCAGTGGACAGCCTGCAAGGCGTATGAATATACTTGGGACGCCGGCCAAAAAGCCCTCGCCCTGCAAAGAATAAAAAATTTCATTTATCCTCATTGCCCGTAACTCCTTCTTCGTATTTTTTTACTCTTTATTCGTTGTTCGGTATTCAAGAGGGTCTTTCAAGCCGGCTTCGGCAAAACCCTTCAATCTTAATCTGCAGGAATCGCATCGGCCGCAGCTTCTGCCATTTTCGTCCGGGTCATAACAGCTATGCGTCAACGAGTAGTCCACGCCGAGCTTTGTTCCTGTTTGAATAATTTGAGCTTTGCTCATATTTATAATCGGAGTATGAATACTGTATCGACCCTGTCCCTTCACTGCCGCCGCTGTGGCAAGGTTAGCAGTCTTCTCAAAAGCCGTTATAAATTCACCTCGGCAGTCGGGATAGCCGCTATAATCGGTTGTGTTGACGCCGATGAAGATATCAAACGCTCCCAGCACTTCTGCCCAGGCAAGTGCATAACTTAAAAATATCGTATTTCGGGCGGGGACATACGTCGGCGGTATGCAGTTGGGCTTATCCAAATCGGCCCCGGCCTTTGGCACTTCAATACCTGGGTCGGTAAGGGCCGAGGCACCAAAGGCAGCCAAATCAATATCGATTACCCGATGTTCAGCCAGCCCCAAAGAATCTGCTGTCCTCTTTGCCGCCTCAATTTCCTGCTGGTGTCGTTGGCTATACCCAAAGGTCAGAGCGTAACACTGGTAACCTTCACCCCGGGCAATAGCCAGGGTGGTGGCCGAATCAAGCCCGCCGCTCAGCAATACAACCGCCTTTATATTTTTTTTCAACATTTTTCCCCGGCCTTGCCAAAGTCATCTGTATTTATTATATTAGTTTAACGAAATTTTTGCGAGGTTCAACAAAATGTCCAAAAAGCCGGAACTTGAGTTGTTCGACAACCCCCAGTCAGAACGAGACTATGCAATAACAATCAAATGTCCGGAATTCACAAGTCTCTGTCCACGAACAGGTCAGCCCGATTTCGGCGAAATCATCATCGAATATTGTCCGGATAAACTATGTATCGAGCTAAAGAGTCTCAAACTCTACATACAAAGCTACCGAGACAAAGGGATTTTTTATGAGGCGCTGACAAATGATATACTGGATGATTTGTCCGGTGCCTGCAGGCCTCGATGGATGAAGGTTACCTCGCGATTTACGCCCCGAGGTGGAATAACTACCGATATAGTTGCAGAATATAAAGCAAATAAATAGCTGAATATTTCTATGAGGTGAGAAAATGACCATAACATTTCATTGTGATTATTGCAGCAAAAAGATAGAGGCCCCCGACGATGCAGGCGGTAAATGGGGCAAGTGCCCAAAATGTCATAACAAGCTGTATGTCCCCGGCATCGATACCGGTGAAGAGTTAAAACTCGCACCAATCGATGAAACCGATGAAGAAAAACAAAAACGACTAATGAATGAAACGTATGAGCTTGCACGGAATATACTACTCGAGAGAGAAGTGCCTGCGGATGCGGGCTCGCCTGCCTACGAGATGGACGAGAAGGAATTGACCAAAAATATAATCCTTTATCTCAGACAAATGGCCGACGGAGAACTGGACCAGGCCGAAGCAACTGTCGAATCGATAGTACCATCCGGCAAAAAAGCCCGAAAAATCATCGATGAAATAGCTCTTAGCGAAATACCTGAACCCGAACTGGCCAATGTCCCTCCGCAGGTATTGGTCGGTCTGGTAAGAACACTGCGCAGCAAGATAAGATGACGTAGAAAAAATCTCAAAATATTAAAAACATAGTCCCAAAAAAAACGCACCTTCTCCAATTCTACTGCGATTTTTTCGGTCCTTAAAAAACAACTTTCCAAACAACACTTCCAAATTTGGCCGTAATAAAACCATTTCCTATATTTTAAATGGAGGCAAAAAACCCCGACAGGGCTTTTTGTTACATCCAGGAAAGGAAATTTATTATGGCCAGCAAGACAACTTTGGTTCACGTTACTCACGAGGCGGCGGGAAAAGTCGGCGGAATAGGCGCTGTCCTGCAGGGTTTTTTCACCTGCAACTCATACCTCGAAGCGGTTGACCGTTCAATTCTAATCGGCCCATTGTTTTCTACCGAAGGTTCCATACAACAACGGCTGGGCGAGAACGGCGAAGTGCTATATTCGTCCATCGACGGACTTGTAAATACCGGTTATGCACATTCCTTTCGCAAAATCGAAAGTGCCTTCAACGCCGGTATCGTTTACGGCAGACGAACGTTTGTCGATGAACAAACAGGCGTGAAAAGCTCGCCCGAGGTGCTGCTTATTGATGTAAAACTTATGGATAAAGACCCTGTCAACGAATTTAAAAAGGGCATGTTCGAACGATTCGGAATCCGCAGTCACCTGTATGAAAACTTATGGGATTATGAACAGTATGTCAGGCTGGCGCCGGTTGCCATCGCAGCACTAAAAGCAATCGGTGCCGCCGGTGATTCAACAATCATTATCGCCCATGAGTTTATGGGGATGCCGACAGCTTTGGCATCAATTCTCGATACGTCCTGTGATTTCAAGACCATCTTCTACGCTCACGAAGTGGCAACGATGCGCCGCATAGTTGAAAGCCATCCCGGCCATGATACAATGTTTTATAATGCTATGAAACTTGCCAACAATAATGGTCTCTGCGTCGAACAGGTATTCGGTGACCAGAGTTCCTTTTTCAAGCACCCACTTGTCGAAGCCTCCAAACATTGTACCACTATATGCGCGGTGGGTGATTATACCGCCAAAGAGTTGAAATTTCTGGCACCGCAGTTCGATAACGCCAGTATCGATATGGTCTATAACGGCATACCGGCATATCAAATCAGTCTTGACGAAAAACTGCGCTCGAAGGCAAAACTTCAGCAATACTGTGAGGGCCTGCTGGGTTATAGACCGGACTTTATCTTTACGCATGTTACAAGATTAGTGCAAAGCAAAGGATTGTGGCGTGATTTGCTTATACTCGAGCATATTGAACGGGAATTTAAAACCCAGGGTAAAACCGGGGTTCTATTTTTGCTTTCCACCGAAGTTGCGCAGAGACGCACCCGCGATATCAACGAAATGGAATCAACATATAATTGGCCTGTCGCTCACCGCGAGGGCTGGCCCGACCTTTCCGGCGGTGAGGCAAAATTCTATTCCACCATCCAGCAATTCAACGCGCGAAGCCGCAACATAAAAATTGTTTTCATCAACCAGTTTGGATTCAGCCGAAAAACCTGCGGACAGAAAATACCTGAAGATATGGAATTTATGGATATCCGCAGGGGAGGAGATGTCGAGTTCGGATTAAGCATTTACGAGCCGTTTGGCATCGCCCAGCTTGAGCCGCTGACTTTTGGCGGAATATGCGTAGTCAGCAGTGTCTGTGGATGTACAGGGTTTGTAATGAATACAACCGGCTCGGCAGGAGTTAAAAATGTTGTTATCGCCGACTATATCAGGTTAGATACCATTGGACTCGACAGCTCCGAAGATATGTTGCAAATCGATAAGTCGGTGCGCAATAGAATAGAAAATACCGTCAGCGACAAGGTGGCGATGCAAATATGCTCACGATTACCAAACAGCAAAACTGAAATCAAAAATATGCTTCAGACCGGTTTCGGCATCGCCAGAAAAATGAGCTGGGATGTGGTGGTGAAAAACCATCTATACCCCAGTTTGCAAAAGGCCCTCCGCCCACAACCCGGTAAATGTATCTACACAACACCTTATTATAATTAATCAATAACAAATCCTGCCCTTGACTATCGCAAAAAGAGCGGTTAGACTGCTCGGCCGTGAACAATCTCCGTAAAAAACCAATAATAGGCCTTTTAGGCGGTATTGGCTCAGGCAAAAGTACCGTAGCGGCGGAATTTGACAAATTAGGCTGCCGGACTATCGACGCCGACAAAATCGCTCACGAATTGCTTAACGAGCCGGCCGTGAGAGAAAAGACAATCGGTCTATTCGGAGAGAGTATTTTAGATTCGGAAGATAAAATTGACCGAAAAAAAATGGCCGAAATCGCCTTTGCCGACCCCGATAAGCTCTCGTCACTTAACAGTATTCTGCATCCTCTCGTTTTGGCCCGCACCGAGCAGCTTATCGCCCATTACAAGCAACAGCCCCACGTCAAGGCAATCGTGCTGGATATGCCCCTTTTGGCCGAAGTCGGATGGGATAAACGCTGTGATATGCTCATTTTTGTTGACTGTAAAGCCCAATTAAGAATGGCCAGAATGAAGAAAAAAGCAGGTTTTGACGAAAATCAGCTTAAAATCAGAGAAAATTTTCAGATTTCTCTGGACAGCAAGGATTCTATTTCCGATAATGTGGTAGATAACAATTCTGACTTACTGGCTTTAGCCAGGCAAGTCGCAGATATTTTCTCTTATATGATGGATAATTGTTAAGCGGGGTTTGGTTTAGAACGCTTACATAATATAAATTTTCAGTTTTTGGTATATTTAAGTTTTATTTCCGCTGTTAAAATTCAATTCCTATTGAGTTATCGTGGAAAGCTTGTTTTGTCAATCACAAACAATTTTGCTAAGTAAAAAGGAGTAATTATGGCCAGGACCACTGCAAAAAACAGCAAAGCACCCAGGAAACGCAAGGCCTCCAAGACTCAGGCAGAGAAAAAAGCTGCCGCCGAACAAACAGAACCAGAGGGTTCCAGCCAGCAACAGATGAGCCCTGCTGCAACTACCACCGAAAATACCACTGTTGCCGTGACCAAAAATGGGAAGCGAAAAAACAAAAAAGCCGAAGAAGAATCCACACATGCCAAATATGAACGAATCAAAAAAGGTGACCTCTATTTGACGGATTTACAGAAGCTGACCGTCTCGGAACTACATGAGATTGCGAAAAAAGAAGACATTAAAGAATACACCGCTCTTAAGAAGCAGGATTTGATTTTCAGGATTCTCAAAGAGCGTATCCGCCAAAACGGGCTAATGTATGGAGAAGGCGTATTAGAAGTACTGCCGGACGGCTATGGATTTCTGCGCAACCCGAGCTATAACTATTTGTCCAGCCCGGATGATATTTATGTCTCGCCTTCTCAAATAAGGCGCTTCGGCCTGCGAACGGGAAACGTCGTATCCGGTCAAATCAGACCGCCGAAAGATTCGGAGAAATATTTTGCACTGTTACGCGTTGAAGCGATTAACTTCGAAGACCCTGATAACCTCGCGGAAAAAGTAGTATTCAGTGATTTAACTCCTTTGCATCCGGAAGAGCGCTTAATACTCGAGACTGTCGCGGAAGAACTTAATATGCGGATAATTGATTTGGTAACACCGGTCGGCAAAGGCCAGCGAGGCCTGATTGTTGCTCCGCCGCGTACCGGCAAAACAGTATTGCTGCAAAAAATCGCAAACGCCGTCAGTACCAATCACCCTGAAGTGAAACTGATAGTGGTGCTGATTGATGAAAGACCGGAAGAAGTTACGGAAATGCAGCGCAAAACCGCCGAAGACGTTGAGGTCATAAGCTCCACCTTCGATGAACCCGCCTCGCGGCACTGCCAGGTTGCCGAGGTTGTAATTGAAAAAGCAAAGCGCCTCGTCGAATACGGCGTAGATGTGGTAATTTTGCTGGATTCGATAACCCGCCTTGCCCGCGCCTATAATACCGAGATGCCGCACTCAGGCAAAATCCTCACAGGTGGTGTCGATGCCG
>CAZECQ010000151.1:0-6450 GCA_964510545.1 uncultured Pirellulales bacterium
CCGCAGCAGCGCTCGGGCTTGAACTTGTTCTGGTGCGGGTGTTATCGGTCGGCCACTGGCATCATCTCTCTTTTATGGTCATCAGTACGGCCTTGCTGGGCTTTGGAGCAGGGGGGACGTTTGTTGCCATCGCCGCAAAATCGCTGACAACCCATTACAAAAAAGCTCTATGGTATTTCGCTTTCTCCCTGGCGTTGACGGTACCGGTTGTTTTCCAGCTATGCCGGAAAGTTCCGCTCGATGAGCTGCAGTTGATATGGGACCGGCGCCAGATACTTTGTCTTTTTGCGTACTACCTGCTGTTTTTCATCCCTTTTTTCTTTGCGGGCAGCTTTATGGCATTGGCATTTACGGTATTTGCCGATAAAGCCCACCGTTTGTACTTTTACAATATGATTGGCTCCGGTTTGGGAGCGGGTGCGATTGTAATATTGATGTATGGCAGTTCGCCCGAACAATTACTTTTGGTAATCAGCTTTGCCGCGTTTCTTGCGGCGCTTATTCTGGCATTTGGCTTGTCGGCCCGGCAGGTTATAGCGACAATTATTTGTGCCTGTATCTGGCTTTGGGCTTTTAGTTCGATTGGGCCGGTCAAACTTGAAATCAAAATTTCCCAGAACAAGTCGCTTCTTTACTATAGCAACCTGCCGCAGGCCCAAAAATCATCCGTTCGTTATAGTCCCTTAGGGCGGCTGGACTGCGTTCAGGCGCCTGCTATTCGATACTTTCCGGGTCTGAGCATAACTTACGATGGCGCTCTGCCTCGACAGATAGTAATTATCAGCGATGCCGATGGAGTCTCAGCCGTGAATCACTTTGAGAAACCCGGTGACTGGGACTGTTATGACCATACGACTTCGGCGATTGTATATCATTTAGTGAGTGGGCCGAAGGTCTGCGTTATAGGTGCCGGCGGCGGTTCTGACGTCGGCCAGGCGGTAACTCACAACACTCGGAAGGTTACAGCGGTGGAGATGAACGGCCAGATAATAGATTTGGTTCGTGAAAAGTTTGGCGAGTTTTCCGGCCGGTTATACCGACGGGCCGACGTGAAAGTTGTTATTGCCGAAGGTCGAAGCTTTCTCCAAACAACCGGTGAGCTCTTCGACATTATCAGCATTTCATTGCTGGATTCTTTTAGCTCTTCTGCGGCGGGATTATATGCCCTTAATGAAAGCCACCTATATACCATCGAGGCCATCGAGCAGGCCCTGCGCCGATTGGCTCCGAATGGTATCTTGAGTATAACTCGAACACTCAAGACTCCGCCGAGAGATAGTCTAAAGATGCTGGCGACCATAAGCGAGGTACTGCGGCGCCGAGGCATAACCGAGCCGGCCGAACACATAATAATGATTCGGAGAATGCATACAACAGGCACAATTCTTGTATCACTACGGCCTTTTACAGAGCTCCAAATTGCAAAAGCATACGAGTTTGCCGGGGAGCGTTCTTTCGACCTTGTCCATCTGCCCGGTATCGGTGCGAAGGAAGCCAACCGGTTTCACAAACTGCCGGAACCTCTCTATTACCAAAGCGCCCAAAAAATTCTCTCGGACGAATACGAGGACTTCTATCGTAATTACGCCTACAACATTCGCCCGGCCACCGATGATAAGCCGTACTTCTTTGACTTTTTCAGATGGAGGTCTCTGCCGCATATGTTCCGCACTATGGGGCGTCGATGGCTGGTTTTTTCCGAATGGGGTTATCTGGTCCTGGCAGCGACCCTGCTCCAGGCCGTCTGCGCCAGTTGCCTGTTTATTCTGCTGCCTTTGTTCATAGCAAAACCAATCAAGCAGGTTCGTTCCCAAAAATTTGCAGCGGTTGTCTATTTTCTTCTGCTGGGTCTGGCGTATATGTTTGTGGAGATGGGTTTTATTCAAAAAATGACGCTTCTGATAGGCCACCCCATTTTCGGCGTAGCAGTAACTCTGGTTGGTTTTTTGCTGTTTTCCGGCTGCGGCTCTCTTCTCTGCGGCCGGCTGCTGCGTCCCGCAAAAAAGGCCCACACTTTAATCTGGATAGCGGTATCGGCGGTTATTGTTATCGGCATTGCTGAAATAGTTTTTATGACGGTTTCATTCGATTGGCTGGTTGGTTTTTCGCGGCCGTTCCGGATTCTGCTCGGAGTGACGATTACAGGGCCTTTGGCATTTTTTATGGGAATGCCCTTTCCGACAGGGCTTAGGCAGCTTGAGGCCCGCAGCAGGCCGCTTGTTCCGTGGGCGTGGGGTGTCAATGGTTTTGCCTCCGTGACGGGAGCGGTTCTGGGCACACTTTTGGCGATTTCCGTCGGCTTTACTGCCCTGATTATTGTGGCATTGCTGTGCTACCTCCTGGCCGGATGTATCTCAAAAAGACTCTGCAATTAATTTCAGCATTGTTCTTTCTCAAAACTTACTATATTATGCTCAAAGTAATGAACCGGAATTTTTGGTAGGGACAGGAAATCCCGGTTAATACAAAGGACAATTTTACTCATGAGTCATTTATCTTTCTTAAGTTGCCCAAAGCCGGTTGGTAGTACAAGTAAGAGACTAATTATTTTGGCATTTATGACTTGTTTTTGCTTTACAGTTCCCATTCAGGCTAAGCAAGACAACCGAATGCTTGTTTTAAATACCAGAAGACTAACAGAAACAGAACCGGTAAGCGGCAATCTAAAAGTGGTCGAAGAGACGGCTCGCTTAGCGCCTGAGAAAACGGCTGTTGTTATCTGTGATATGTGGAATAAGCACTGGTGCAAAGGGGCCACGCAGCGGGTCGCGGAAATGGCTGGGCGAATGAACGAAGTTGTCGAAGAATTACGCAGACAAGGTGTTTTGATAATCCATGCCCCAAGCGACACAATGGACTTCTACAAGGATACGCCACAACGTAAACTGGCCCGTAACGCACCGGAAGTTAAAATGACAATTCCATCTCGGGTTCGGCCACGGGAACCACGTTTACCTATTGATGATTCCGATGGCGGCTGTGACTGCACGCCAAAATGTGAACAGGGCAGCCCCTGGACCAGACAGATAGAAACTATCGAAATTCATCAAGCCGATGCCATCACCGACAGTTCCGAAGCCTATTACCTCATGAAGCAACGGGGCATTACTAATGTGATTATTATGGGTGTTCACATTAATATGTGCGTATTGCAAAGACCTTTCGGTATCCGCAAATCGTTATCTCGTGGTCTGAACGTATTTCTGATGCGCGACCTGACAGATTCGATGTACAATCCGGACAAAAAACCTTATTGCAGTCATTTCCAGGGTACGGCTCTGGTTGTGCAGCACATTGAAAGATACTTGTGTCCGACCATCACGTCAGATCAGATTATCGGCGGCAAGCCGTTCAGATTTAAAGATGACCACGATAAAATTAAAAAACGGCTAACTCCCTGGGGCGGTTCGGTTGATGCGGATTATCAACACGCACCGGCCCAGGCAATTGAAAAATGGATGGACATGAAGTTCGGTCTGCGCATACATTGGGGCCCGTATTGTCTTGTTGATGGACATGAGTCCTGGATTCTGCGCCGAAAGAGTACCCCCGATATGAACGCTCTGCGCGAGGAATATCAACAGCTCTACAAGGATTGGAACCCCACCCAATTTGATGCCGACGAGTGGCTCGACGTGGTGAAAATCGGAGGCTGCAGGTACTTCACCTTCACCACCAAGCACCACGATGGCTTCAGCATGTTTGATACAAAAACGCATGTGAAAAGACGATTCCGGTACGATGATGGTCATGTGGGAGAAATCGAGGATTGTGACCTTGCTTACAGCATCATGGAGACGCCTTTCAGCCGGGATGTTGTAAAGGAGCTAACCGACGCTGCTCGTCGACGCGGTGTCGGCATCGGTTTATACTTTTCGCATATCGACTGGTACGACGCTGATTTCAGAATCGATAGATGGCACTGGCTGTCGGACAAAAATTATACCCGCCAAAGCGACCCGCAGGGCTGGAAGCGAATGGTGCTGAGGCACCGAACGCAAATTAGTGAAATCCTGAGCAAATACGGCCCAATCAATGTGGTGTCTCTCGATATGTCAATGCGCAGCGATTTCTGGCCGGATATGCTTGAGACTATCAAGATGGCCCGCACCATTCAACCAAATGCGATGTTCCGCAAACGTGGTGTCGAAGATTATGGCGATTACAGCACTCCCGAAAGAACATACGGCAAAGGTGGAACAGTTCGTCCCTGGCAGGTCATTTATCCCTGTGGAAGTGCCTTCTCTTACCGCACGCAGGACTACGCCGATGGTAAAGTGCATTATAAGCCAAAGTCATGGATACTTAACACCCTTATCGACTCAGCTTCCAAAGGTGGAAACTTCCAGGTGGCCTTTGGCCCTATGCCCAATGGCAAGTGGCCGCAGGAAACTATTGAATGGCTCCGCTATACCGGGGATTGGCTTAAAGTCAACGGCCAGGCTATTTATAAAACACGAGCGTGGAAGTATGACAGTGAGGGTGAAAACATCCGCTTTACCCGCAGCAAAGATAACAAGTATATATATGCCATCGTAACTAAATGGCCGGGGGAAAAGTTGCAGCTCAGGAAGCTCAAACCGAAAAAAGGCTCCAAAATCGTAATGCTGGGATACAAAGACTTGTTGGGCGAGAAATCTTTGAAATGGCTCGATAACGAACAAGATGGCCTGGTTATCGAAATTCCCGAGTCCCTCCAGAACCCCCAAAACCGACCATGCGTACAGGCTTGGGTTTTTAGGATACAGGGCCTGCCGAGAGAATCTGTGAATAAGTAATACTATCAAAGAAAAACATTTTTAAACTTTTAATCTTTTTCCACTACCTGTCCTGCCTGCTCTGAGCTTGTCGAAGGGAGCGAAGCACAGCGAAGTCGAAGGGCTTCCCTCTTTTTGCCCCTGCGTAAACCCCGCTTGTCGCGGCGTAGCCTCTGGCGAAGCCGGACACCATTGTAACAATCATCCTGCGAACCTCAATTGAAAGTTTTGGCCAAAGTTCTATTAAGTCCGAAAATAATTACCACAGTATATCAGAACTTGAAAAGCCATTTATAGGGGTTTTGAATTGCTTTTAGCAATGTTATAATGGAGTTTTCTCATATCCATCAAATATTTGTTATACTTTAATTAGGTGGTAATATGTCTTCGGGGGAATTAAAAAAGCAGCCCAGGCGATTCTTAAGAAGGAACAGGCCGAACCCTTGCAGGTCAGGTACAAGCCGAGAAGAGCTATTCATAGCGTTTATTATCTTGGTGGTTGGAGCAGTTATTATCGCGCTTATATTGATATAAAGAAATGTTGCCCCACATACCCTGTCTTTCCCCTCTGCTTATCTGTTTCACCTCACCATTTTAACGATTGCCTGATGATTGTAAAAGTGACTACTTCTTGTTCTTCGGCCCGCTGTTTGCTATAAAAATGAGCAATGTAAGAAACATACCTACTGACATAGCCAAAACAATTTGATACTTCCATTTAATACTCGGGAAGCACAGAATCAATATAACAAGTGCTGCAAAAAAGCCGAGCAGATAACCCACAAACATTCTTTGCGAGGGTTTACATAGTTGACGTAATAAATGTCCATCGAGGTCACCAGTGATTTGTCTTCTTATGAAAGTCAAAGACCTCCAGATATAGATTTCAATTCCAACCACAACCGTAATCAAAATACCCGCAACGAAAAGAATAATGAACTTTTTCATTAGAGATAAACATTCCTCATATCACGCACCATTTTAACGATTGCCTTGCTTATTCATTTATTTTACTACTGTACTTATGTAGGAAATCCACCACTTCTTTGTGGTCGTTTTCTATGGCATAATCCAAAGGAGTTTCGCCAAATTTGTTATGGGCGTTTAAATCTGCTCCACAGTCACATAAAAATTCTACCACTTCTTTATGCCCTTCTTTGGCAGCAAAATGCAGTGGAGTGTAGCCGTATCTGTCCTCTTTATTAATCAGTTTAGGGTTTTTTGCCAACTTAGATTTTATTTCTACAAGGTTTCCCCTTATTGCTGCATAGTGAATAGAGCGATTAAAGGTAGTAATGTTAATAGTCATAAGAACGATATAAACAACAAAGAGTAATAGCGAGAATAATGCCAGCCAACGGCCTGTTAGCATTCCTTGGCTTTTCTTTATTTTTATAAGTGATAAAATTCCCAAAATAAGTCCAGACAGTGTTAACAGTCCTCCAATACAGACGGCTTGATTTAAAGTTGATAGTATACCTAAAGCGCCACAAATTAACGCCCATATCACATTTTTGTAGATTTTGGCTTTTGTACTTTTTGATTCAGTCTTTATCTCACTCATCTTTTCCTCTTTTCTTTTTTGGTTTCATATTTTCCCTTTCATAACCTCACTGCACCATTTTAACCGCAAAATAAGAGAGGATGTCCCATCCATAGTTGGAGGTTGAAAAAAGCAATGGCTACTCCGGCC
>CAZECQ010000152.1:0-6436 GCA_964510545.1 uncultured Pirellulales bacterium
AAGGCTGTTTGAAACTTTAGGGCGTTACAAAATTTTTAACAGGGTCAGTACATTAGCCCATTGAGCTGAGTTCGGCGATTCTACGAGCTAAAAACCACTCTGAGAGGTGGTTTAAGAGATTCTGTTGGGTGGTTCACCTGAGCTTCCTTCGTTACTGTTTTGAAGCAATTGAAGCTTTTGATTTTAAGGATAAGTTTGAATATTCGGGATATCCTGTTCCAGGAATTGATATAAGACTGAGATTTAAGGTTAATCATTCTAAATCAGTGAAGGCATTATGAGGTGCCTTATCCCATATTTTTTTATTTAGAGAGGCTCAGTGTACCAAGACGCTGGTGGGATCTACCCAAAACGATGCAACAGATATGGGGACTTGACGGTTATTAGATCTCTCAATCACTTCACCATGCCCAAGTTCTTGGCGAGAAATGCGTAGATGTCTGCCTGCTCCTCGATGATCATGGAGGTTGGCCTGCCGGAGCCGTGTCCTGCACGGGTCTCAATGCGAATAAAGACAGGGTTGTCGCCCACATGGCAATGTTGAAGCCGGGCGGCGAATTTGAACGAGTGTCCCGGAACCACCCGGTCATCGGTGTCTGCCGTCGTAATCAGAGTGGCGGGATAGCGAACACCTTGCTTCAAGTTATGATAAGGAGAATAGCCCTTGAGGTACTCGAACATTTCTTCGCTGTCCTTTGTTGACCCGTAGTCATCTACCCAGAAACGTCCCGCGGTGAATTTGTCAAAACGCAGCATGTCCATGACTCCGACAGCGGGAATGGTGACAGCATATAGATCCGGACGCTGCGTCATGCACGCCCCCACTAGCAATCCTCCATTGCTCCCGCCGAGTATCCCCAGCTTTTCAGGACGTGTGTACTTGCTCTCAATCAGATATTCCGCTGCTGCAATGAAGTCGTCGAATACGTTCTGCTTCTGCATCTTCTTGCCGGATTCATGCCACTTCTGGCCATATTCACCACCCCCACGTATGTTGGCGACGGCGTAGATTCCACCCATTTCCATCCAGACCAAGCGGAGAGCCGAAAAGCGAGGGAGAATCGAAATGTTGAAGCCGCCGTATCCGAACAATAGTGTGGGATTGGAGCTATCGCGTTTAATGCCCTTTTTGTGCGTGATGAACATTGGCACACGTGTGCCGTCTTTAGACCTGTAGAATGTTTGCTCTGTGACATATTCGTTAGGATCAAAGCCGACCTTTGCTCGCTCCAGGAGTTTAGACTCACCCGTTATCAAGTCGTAACGGTAAATCGACGGTGGTACAGCGAAGGATTGGAACGAGTAGAAGGTCTCGGTATCTCTGCGTTTGCCATTGAATCCTCTGGCTGTACCCAGACCCGGGAAATCGACATTCCGAAGGTGCCTACCATCCATAGTATAGAGCTTGACCTGGGTAGTCACGTCCTTGAGATACGAACAGACAAAAAGGTTGTTCACCGAGTCCACCGACTGTAACGGTTCCTGGGTCTCAGGGATAATCTCTGTCCAGTTCTCGCGTTCGGGCTTGCGTGTATCAATCGCAAGCACCCGCCTGTTCGGTGCTTCGAAATCCGTGCGGAAAAAGAACACGGGACCATCATTATCGATAAAGCTGTACTCGTTTTCGAAGTCCCCTATAAGATCAATGGGCATGGCGTAAGGCTGGTCCAGATCTTTGTACATTATGTGGTACTTATCGTCGGTACCTATCCAGATCGTGAGGATCAGGTAGTGCCCATCATCAGTAACTTCTACGGAATACCCCCACTCTGGATGGTCTGGCCTGTAAAAAACAACGACATCATTCTCCTGGCTCGTGCCCAAGCGATGATACATCACTTTCATCTTCTTGTTTAATGACGTGAACTGCTCATTCGGGTCAGGGTCAGGATACTTAGCGTAGAAAAAACCTCTGGATTTGGGATCCCAGGCTGCACCGGTGAACTTTAGATAGTTCAACGTGTCAGCGAGGTCCTCTCTTGTTTCAACATCCCTGACCTTCCAAGTTCGCCAATCAGAGCCTGCATCTTGGACAGCGTACGCTACGAACCTGCCATCTTCACTGAAAGACATTCCTCCTAAGGCCCTGGTCCCATCCTTTGACCACTTGTTGGGATTGAGAAGGACCCGTCGCTGTCCATCCAGCGAATCCATCACGTAGATAACGTGGTGATTCTGCAGTCCATCGTTCTTGGCAATATAATAACGTCCGCCGGCCTTTCCGGGGATGGAATACTTCTCATAATCCCAGAGTTCAGTAAGACGCTTTTTGATATGCTCTCGCCTTGGCAGCGACTGCAAATACTCAAAGGTCACTTTGTTCTGAGCTTTCACCCACTTGCGAACACGCTCCGACTCACGGACATCCTCTTCAAGCCACCTGTACGTATCTATTACTTCTATACCGTGATAGACGTCCACATGATTAATTCGTTGTGTCTCTGGATATTCCGGTCTGCTGGCCGAGGCGACTTGGATAATACATATTACCAGAAATCCTATCACTGTGATTTGTCTAAGGGCTTGGTTTATGTTACTTTCTTTTGAAAAATCCAATGCTTCCCATTTCCAGACCTCTCGCAGAGGAACGCGTTCTATTTTGCTAATCATTTGTTTCTCCTTCTTTTCTATTTTATTGGCCAGCCACCGCATCGGTGCTTGTATCGTCAATCTCTGTCCTTATCTCACCTTACCATTGTAACTGTAAAATAGGACAAAGAAAACCATTTTCTACCCTCTTTTTGCTCGTGCTGCCTCCGGTTCGGCCTGCGCCCTCATTCTGGCCTCCGCCAGCACCACCTAACCAAATCTAATTCCCTTTTTGCGCGGAGTTTCGGGTCAGTACAAGGCGTAATTTGACCACCGCACGGAGGCGTACTGTAGTACATCGAGCATTTATGTTTTAGCCGTTAGTCCCCCGTGCAGCAAAGTGAGGGTGATGTTTTGCGCGGGATTTGTTTCAAATACAAGGCTTGCAGTTTTGACTCAAGCGGAGGCGTACTGTTGTACGTCGAGCATTGGGCTCCGGCTGCGTAACGCAGTAGTTGGAGCAAAGAACCGCAAAAAGCACTTTTCTTGCATAATTTGACGCTTTTTGACGTTTTTTGCCATTTTCTTGCATTTTTTTACTCTTTTTCCGCTGCCTCCGGTTCGGGCTACGCCCTCATTCCGTCCTCTGGCAGCCCCCGCGGCGCTTGAGCGGGCAAAAGCCCCCGCGGCGCTTGAGCGGAGTAGAATCAAATGCGCAGGTAGTCAGTAGTTGAACGGAGCTTTTTCAAATTTTTTTTATCTCTTATCACACAACAACTTACAAACTTGACCGTCCCCAAATTGCCCGATTTTTCGCACCATATGCGCAGGTTCGTCTAATTATGGGGAGCATGTTTTTTACCCCCCCTTAAGGTTATAAATAAGGATAACTTAATAATGACCATCGAACCACGAACAACAAACCACAAATCACCACTCGTTCTGCCTTCAGTTCAAACTATTTCTACTTACTGCGCGGCTTCGCCCCTGCGCAATACTGTATGTTCCTCATTCCGTCCTCCGGCACCACTTCACCTCAAATACTCTGTGCATCAGCTAAAGCTGGCTGCCTCCGGAATCCACCGACCCCCTCTTGGCTTATCTGCCTTCCTGCCCCCCTCGTCTCTCGCCCTTCACCCCTGGCCTATCACCCACCACTCCTCAACTCCCACCTTTAACCCCTCACCACCCATCATTAAGCTTGCTGCTGCTCTTTGTTTTAAGACATATTATACCCACCACATCTTTATATTACTTTTTCCCGGCCAAGCCGATTCCCCCAGCGCACAAAAAGAATCAATTATGCAAAACAAACCCAATTTCCCGAATACCCAAATCAATGTAAACTCTGTACTATCAAAGGATTATGAAAATGTATCACTTCCCAGCCGCCGGCAAAACAAACCCAATCAAACCCAATTTCCCGCCCTTTTTTTCTTGCCCATACTGCCTATTCACCCCAATCAAACCCAATTTCAACCCACCCCCGCCCAGCAGCTCCACAATTTTGCATTATTTTGCACCGTTTTTTATTGCCGTTATAGCCTGTACCTACAAGGACTTACACAGTTTTACGGGCTTTTTCGCCCAATATCGCTGCCTAATTTATTCTCAAGATCAAAAATATGTGCCGGCTTCAATCTTTTTATTACATATTATTTTGCAGGTAAACAATTCAGGCTGTACTGCGGCTGATGAATGAGGCTACGAAAACCTTTCGGGCAATTATTTTTTTAATATTCAGCCTCGGCACGAGCAGAAGTTTTTTCCGCTGGGTGCTGATGATTTTTGAAACCATTTCCTCCGGCGCTTTTTAGATGTGAGACGCCGGCCAGTTTCCTTGTTTCGATGAGCTTTGCACCTTTGGCCTTCATCTTTCGAAATGCCAGTTTCGCCTCTCTCCTGTTATAGGCGCCAACCGCATCGGCTACAACGCTGACCTTTTTGCCCCGCTGCAGTAATCCCAAAACCGTTGCTTTGACAGCGCCTTCGGCGCTCGCGCCTATCAGAACGAACTCATCTGCCCAGACTTCGCTGAGCAATCTTTCAATCCGGGGCTCATCGAACGGGTCAATACAGCGCTTGTGAAAAATAATTTGTCTGTAGCGCTGCAATATATCTCTTGGCAAATCGGTGCTTCCATCGGCCGGGAAGCTGGTGCGGTTACTCAGCAGGGTATAGTGTATTTTTTTCTGCCCCTCCGTTCCGTCGATGCAATAGCCTGCTGCGCTGCCGCCATTATTATTTGGATAAACCTCACATGTGGAAATTATGGGGATTTTTCTGCGCCTTGCCCAGGCCATTACCCTGCGGACGTTGGCCAGGACTTTCCTGTTATTTTTTATGCAGGCATTGCCCCCATCAAGAAAAATGTCTTTTTGCGTACTGACATCAATCAGAATCTTTTTACGCCGAATCCTAATTAGCTGTCTAATCACTTTCCGGACCCTTTTTTATACACCAACTATGTACTTTCATTCTCTACTAATAGGTACGTACTGGCTGCAAGCAGGTTCACACCCTCATATCGAATGGCCCTGGGGTCGACTTTAATCGCAATAATTGTAAAAAAACGATTTGTATCTTCGAGCAACCCGCCCTGTGCTGTATAATAGAGCTATTGAACTTGTCTGATGAAGTTAAGCTTTGTTTTTTTGGCTTAAATTAAACCAATGGGCCGAACCTTAGAAGACTATCCTGCAGTTTCGCTAAAAGTCGAAGATTTGGACGGCAAAATAGATTTTGCCCGGATTTTCGGACGTACCGGGCCGGTGCATATTGAAGTGGGCAGCGGCAAAGCAACGTTCCTGCTCAACGAGGCCCGGGCCCGGCCGCAGGTCAATTTTTTGGGTATCGAATGGGCCAACAAATACTACCGCTATGGTGTTGACCGTATCGGCCGATGGGGCCTGGGCAATGTTAGGATAATCCGCACCGATGCCGCAAAGTTCCTTGCTGACTTTGTGCCGGACGACTCTGTGAACTGCTTTCATATCTATTTCCCCGACCCCTGGCCGAAAAAACGTCATCACAAAAGACGTTTTCTGTGCCGGGTCAATCTCAAAGAACTCATGCGGTGCCTGATTACCGGCGGAGTCATAAAAATCGTTACGGACTATGCTGAATACTTCGAGCAGATACAGAAAGTTATAGCCGACCAGGGCGGCAAACTTGAGAAAATTGAATTTCTTCCCACCGCCGGTGCAGAGCAGAACGAATGGGTCGGCACAAACTTCGAAAGAAAATACCTTAAAGAAGAAAGGCCGATTTACACCATTGCTGTAAGAAAAACATAGTATCGGCCACAACTCAATACATATAACGGTTTTACGAATATCCAGTTGAATTCGGCTGATATACAGTTTGAATAAAATGCGCAGGATGTGGGGGGTGGTTTTAAATTGGGTTTGATTGGGGTGAATGGGCCCTTCGGCTTTGCTCAGGACAGGCAGGATGGGTAAGAAGAAAGGCGTGAAAAATTGGGTTTGATTGGGTTTGTTTTGCATAAAGTAGTTCGTAGTTCGTTGTTCGTAGTTCATTGTATTAACTGAAGTTATGTTTATTTGGTTATTCGGGAAATTGGGTTTGTTTTGCAAAATTAACTTTTTTTGTGCGCTTGTATAAGTGATCCGGCTACGCCAGAGGCTACGCCGCGACAAGTGGGTTTGTAGTTCGGTGGTCATTAGGAGCACCCTTTTTACTGATTATTGATATTTGACTTGGACAGCTTGTCCGATTCGTGCGGTTCTCCGCAAAACCTTCGCCTGCCGGCGGTTTACGTTTGCCAACCGGCAAACGTTGGGGAGTATTATAACAGATTATCAAACAAAAGTCAAGATATTTTTGCGGTTGTTTCGTGTGATTACTTCGTTGTCAAATTTGTCCGCACGTACTCGATGTACTACAG
>CAZECQ010000153.1:0-6368 GCA_964510545.1 uncultured Pirellulales bacterium
CTAATATAATTTAAACCAAAAAGGGTTTCGAGCAACACGCCCTTAAGGGTATAAGGATAACTTATAATGACCACCGACCCTCAAATCCTCACCAACCCAACATGTCCCAGCCAAGCCCCAGCCAAGCGCTTCACCTGTACGAGCGCACAAAAAAACTTTTTTATGCAAAACAAACCCAATTTCCCCCGATTTTGCGCCAAAAACTCACTTTTACAAGAAAAACAAACCCAATTTTTCACGTCTTTCTTCTTACCCATCCTGCCTGTCCTGAGCAAAGCCGAAGGACCCATTCACTCCTTCTTACTCCTGTTCAACCATCTCCCCGGCCGCCCAGGAGATAGTCCTCTATGCTTACATTCTTGCGATAAAAATAAAAACCTATCCCCAATAAGAATACGAAATAAACAACAAATGTAACTAATATTGCAAAGGACATGATATGTTTTCCTGCCGCAGCCGCAAAGCCTGCTCGAAACCCAAAAAAATCATCCTGACTGAAGAACAGCCCTTCCAGCCAGCTCTTTCATTGCCTCGCACTGGATATCCTTGCCATAAACATTAACTTCATTTCGCGCATATACCTTAAGTGACTCGCTGCTTGCCGCCTTTAGTTGCCCTCTGCGAAGCAGTTCATCAAAGCCGAGTTTGCGTATTATAATATCATTCTTATCATTGCCTTGAATTTTCTCGACAACCTTCACCAGAAAATCCTGTTCTAATAATTCCATACCACTGGACAAATCCCTTTCTTTGCCCAAAGTGCTTGATATTTTTGTTTCACTGACTATTTCACAGGTGGCGAAATCGAACACAGGCTCTTCAACGGTAGTTTTTGTTTTTATTGCTTTGATGGGAATACCCAGGCTCCTGTTTTTTAAGCCTTTGAGAGTTTTTTTTTGCCGGTTTGGTTGGGTGTGCTGGCTGCGTACATCTTCGCCGTAGTAGTAATCCTCCTCCTGATATTTTGTTTTTTTTCCTCTTGTTCTGATGAGACTACCAATCCCAAGAAAAGTTGCCAGAATCGCTAGAACAAGCATATTCGTCCAGAAGGTATCCTCCCCGTCGTTATTACCCCCAGCCAGGATTATTTGTCCCAAAGCACTATTCATCATTATTCAAGACGCTTTTTCGTCTCACCTGGAGGCCCACCGTGGCCGAATATATACTAACAACTAAATGCTTTATTAATAACCAAGAGACCTATTCAGCCAAAGCAAAATTTGAATCGTCAAAAAAACTTCAACGCTCAGCCACAATCGCTGCCTCATCAGACTTTTGCACTCAGTTACCACCTTTACTCTCGCGCGTAGTTCTGTCTGCCAATACCTTCATTGCCTCACACTGGATATCCTTGCCGTAAAGACCGCTCTTATCAATCGCATACACTTTAAGTGCATTGCTGTCTATCGTATCGGCTTGTTCCCTGCGAATCAGTTCATTAAAACTAAGTTTGCGCATCGTAACATCGTTCTTGTCATTGCCCTTGGTATTCTCAATGACACTCAGAAGAAAGTCCAGTTCTAATAAATCCATCCCGCCTGCCAGATTTTTTTCCTTGCCCTGCTCCAAAGAGTCTTTTGCTGATGGTCGCACCTCAACAACTTTACCTGGGCCGGTTCTTTTGGTCTCGACCTTTTTCTCTCCTACGTTCCATGCCATTTTTATACCTCCAATTTTAATAAAAACTCGATTACCTAAATCATAATTGTTTTCTGACGTTTATCATATGCCGTCTTCGACAGCACTTATGAGCAACGCGGCCGTTTATATACTCATTTGTCCTGATGGTCAAGTACCTTCTGTGAACTTTCCCAGCCCGACTTCTCTTATGCGATTTAGATTGCCAATTCTGTTGGCGCCGAAGATAAAGCCGAAAACTTTTGAAATGATATTGTTCAGTTTTTTACACTGTCTTAAATTTTCAAAATCACTGCACTGTGCGCAGGTGCTGTAATTATGTGATATTGCGCACTTTTTAACAGGGCAATTCCTAAACTTTGGTTTCTCGCTGTGACAGCCCAGGCATCGGTTTTTCCTGAACATCCCACAGTCCGAACACAAAAGCCCGCAGTAAGCTATAATTACTTCATCTCTGCTATCTTTCATTTTCACACATCCCGAGTCAATTGCATTTTGTAGCTATCGGTATATCAACAGCATCACAGGGATAAGACTCTTACCAAATCACTATGTTTTATCGCGTTGGGTTAGACCACAAACTGCGAATTTCAAAATCCTGCTTGCCAACCCAAAACCAATACAGCTAAAGGTTTTTCTTTATTTCTTCATAGATGCGCCTGGATTTTGTCTCGCTTCCGAAAACGCCTATCCGAATCGAAAGTTTGGTTGTCTCTTCTGCAGTTGCAGAAAGTTTTATCGTAATTTTTTTGTCTTGTGCATCCCGTGCGACAATCGTCGCTGACATTGCATCTTTTGTTTTTTTGGTTACGTTTAACCCAAGCTCTTTTGCTGCCTTTTCCGCCGCCTCGTAAACATCGTCGAGGCTTTTTGACTCAACAGTTTGCAAATCACCCCTGACGTAAGCCACCGTCCCGGCTCCCGCTCCCACCGCAGCAACAACACAGCCCTGAATAAAGACAGCCATCCCAACAAGCAAAATCGTTATAACAACCTGCTTCTTTTGCATCTCAGTGCCCCTTTCTGCTAAAGAAATCAAACATCTTCATCAATATTGTTTCTGCCTATACCAACCTACCGTAACTACGCGCCGAAGCTTTTGTTGTATTCGACCATAGCAGCATCAATAATCTTTTTTACCCCAACATTATGTTTCTTTGCGGTCTCAATACAGTCTGAAAGTTCCGGCTTGACATTCACAATTTGTCCGCCGACAGAACCCTTTTTTACTTTTATTCTACCAAACTCCGTCTCAACAGCAACAAACTCTCGGGCCAGTTTCTTTCTTTGCACAATCTGTTTTCTAATCCCAAATGTAAGTCCCTGTTCGAGAATAACCTGCTCGGCCTGTTCTGCGAGCCCGATTTCACAAACCACACTTATTTTGACAGCAGGGCGGTTATGCTTCATATAGATTGGCGTAGTAAAAACATCCAGTACTCCGCATTCAAGCAGTTGTTCACTCACAAAGCCGACCACTTCACCGCTCACATCATCAACGTTCGTCTCTAACAGGCAGACCGAATCTGTATCTTCTGAAGCTTCGTCTGCGCTTTGGCCAAGAATCAGCCGAAGGACATTCGGAAATTCTTCAGAATCCAGAGTTCCTGCCCCGTACCCTGTCGCTTCGATTTTCATCGCAGGCAGTAGCCCGAATTCATCTGTTATGGTTGTCAGAATTGCCGCTGCCGTAGGAGTCAACAATTCAAACTGACCCGGTCCGCTTGTAACCGGCACACCTCTTATCAGTTCAGCCGTTGCAGGTGCGGGAACTGGCAACAGACCGTGAGCACATTTAACAGTGCCGCCGCCGAGACTCAATGCTGAGCAATAAACTTTTTCTACCCCCAGCGCCTCAATACCAATAGATGCCGATACAATATCAACGATTGAATCAACAGCTCCAATCTCGTGAAAGCAAATTTCATTGCTGCTTCTGCCGTGGACTGCGCCTTCTGCACAGGCGAGTTTTTCAAATATGCTCACAGCGGTTTTTCGGGCCTGTTCACTTATTTTACTTCTATTTATAATTTTGGTTATTTCTTCCAGATTGCGATGTTGGCTTTGGTGGCCGATAACAGGCTCAAAGCTGATGGCTCTTAGGCCGTATCGTTTGGTTTCGATTATTTTTATATCGAGATTTTTAATACCAAGCGTTGCAAGCTGTGCTTTGAGAAATTCAGCATCGAGTCCGGCATCAAGCATCGCAGCGGCAATCATATCGCCCCCGGCGCCGGCAAAACAATCAAAATAAGCGATTTTCATAATATCAACCTCAAGATAATCACATTAGAAGCAAACCATTGACTTCTAACGGGGATAACAATTGTCCTGCAACAATTATCTAATGCCGTAAGGATTTATTCAAGCACAAATAGTCATTATCCTCAATCCCGTTAGAAGTCTGCATTGAGGGTACAATAACTACTAAAGGCGACTTAATTCTAATGGGGTCAACGAGCCTAAATTCACCCTGTTCAATTTACCCTCCCCAAAACTCAAATTTTTGGGAAAATATATTTGAATTTCAGCCTCGAATCGTTTATAAGTAACCCTTTTAGATTTGGCTGCGATGATGAGCCCTTTAGATAAGGCAAATATCTGTAGGCATTTATGGTGATTGATACCGTTTTAAAGAAATCTGTGAGGATATCACATTATCAGCGGAAAATGATACTATGAGGCCATTAATCGGAGTAACTACATACTATATCAAGGCTTACGAAATACAGGCAAACAGACCTCACAATTAAGTTTGGTCAGGGTGTTTGTAGGTAAAATTTAAAAAAACAGAAAAGGAAAAATTATGCATAACATTAAAAGAGTGATTGTAACACTGGCATTTCTATTTATTTCGGCAGTTCCTGTATGGGCAACTCAGAGCAGCGATGCAGACCTCGATGCCAAAGCAGCCCAATTAAGGCCAGCTAAAGTGTTGCTCAAGGCGGCCAAGGAAGGGAACCTCGAAGTTATTGAATCCACTTTGGCGAAATGGCCGGAATTGCTCGATGCCAGCGACGACTCAAAAATGACAGCTTTACATTGGGCGGCATCTAACAGCGACCAAAAAATTGTCGAATTCCTCGTTGGAAAAGGAGCAAATGTTGCTGCTAAAGCAGCAGACGGCCGGACCCCTTTGCACCTGATAACAAGGTTTGGAAATACTTCTCTCGCAGAATTTCTAATTGCTAACGGTGCAGATATCAATGCCAAAACCGCTGATGGTAGAACTGTTCTGCACTTCATCGCTCAAACCAGCGAACTCCATAAGGCCTATGAGTCAAATCTGCAGATTGCCAGACTTTTGCTCGACAAAGGAGCCGACCCTAATATAAAAGCCAAAGATGGCCGAACACCACTACACTGGGCAAAACTGCACAATGCAGAAGTTGCCCATTTACTCAAAGAATACAGTGCAGTTGCCCCGAGACACCTTGGTTTTTGGGGACTCCTGCCGGCTATCATCGCGGTTGGCCTTGCGGTCTCGACAAAGCGAGTTATTGAATCGCTCCTCCTCGGTATTATGAGCGGGACACTGATGCTGGATGCCCACATTAACGGCTGGGGACATTCCATTCCTTTTGCGCTCGTAAATGTAGTCAAGTCTATTGCAGGCCATGCCGAAAACGAGGAGATAGGGCTGAAGGGAATGGGAATTATGTCGGACCCCGAAAGGCCTTACGTAATTATGGGTGTGCTGCTGCTCGGTGCGCTTATCACTATTCTCGACAGGAGCGGCGGAGCTATGGCCTTTGGAAAATGGATTTCTGCAAGAATCAAATCACAAAGAGGTGCACAAAATGCAACGGCAATTATGGGCTGCTGTCTTTTTACAAGCGCGTATTTCAGCTCACTTGCGACAGGAACAGTATTCAGGCCTATCTATGACAGGATGAAGATGTCCAGGGCCAAGCTGGCATTCCTGATAGATTCGACTTCGGCGCCGATTAACACCCTTATACCAATCTCAGGATGGATCGCATATATGTCACTGCTAATGCGGGATAATATACCCGGCTGTGAAGATGGTTTTGCCGGTCTGGTTCAAACCGTACCCTATAATTTTTACTGCATTTGCCTGCTGATTTTTGTGTTTTTGCTCGTCAACGGGAAAATAAGAGATTTCGGCCCGATGAAAAAAGTCGTCAAAGAAGCCGCTGAAGGCCATGATACATCCAGACTTCAGGAAGGAATGACGGAAGAGCAAGAGAAGGAATTGCAAGACAAGCTCAAAGTGGGAAAGGTATCCGATATGTTGCTCCCCCTGGGCGCATCTATCCTCTGTCTGATAACCATGGGCTTGTGGAATTATACCGTTGTTAAGTTCACAAATCTGCCAAAAATACCTCTTACCGGCAACCAGATTCTGATTAGCAGTTTTACTCTTGGTATCGCCACCGCCTTCTTCAAATATACTCTGGGTGGATTGATGAAACCTGTGGAATTTCTCGACAATGTCATTAACGGCAGCAAATCAGCTATCATCGGCGGTATGATTATTGTATTGGCGATTACACTCGGAGACCTTATAAGGGCGGGTGTGCCGGAAGGCTTAGGAGGGGCATTTTATCTTCAGGACATTGCCGGTGACGTTATTCCCGCAAGCATCGTGCCGTTCGGTATATTCATTCTGGCATCTTTAATGGGGCTGGCAACTGGGACTTCCTGGGGCGTATGGGCGATTTGTATGCCGATAGCTGTGCCCCTGACAGTGGCAGGCGGCGGAAATC
>CAZECQ010000154.1:0-6363 GCA_964510545.1 uncultured Pirellulales bacterium
CAAACAGTTGCGTAAAAAATAATTAAAATTGGAGTAGACTTTTAACATAGGAGATCAAAATGAACGCACTTATTGTATTTAACAGAAATCCTTACGATGGCACGGATGTCACGTGGAATGGTCTTCGCCTGGCGGACCAGTTACTTAATGTCGGTGTAGTGGTAAATATATTCTTGATGAATGATTCGGTCGATTTGGCTCGTGATGTAACTGAGCCTTCTGAAGGATATTTTAATCTGGGAAAGATGCTGAAGGAACTGATTGGAAAAAATGTCCCTGTCAAAGTATGTGGTACCTGCAAAGTGCGTTGCGGCATCCACAAAGGAGAGCCTTATTTTGACGGTGCTAAAGAAGCCAAGATGATTGAGTTGGCCCAGTGGATCAAAAAAGCTGATAAGGTTATTTCGCTTTAGGTGTTGCCAATGAGTCCCGCGAAGATGTCCGACAACTTTTACGACAAAATTAAACCGCGTTTATATCAACGTATCGGCCGAGAGCTGCGTTTAGCTTATCGTGTGCTTGATTTGGGTTGTGGCGCGTGTGAGCTTGCCCAGTACCTGTCCGAGACCTATGGTCAAAAAGTTACAGGAGTGGATATTTCTGCCAATAGCTTTCCCAACAACCAAAATGTCGCCAAAAACACCAAGCGTATTCGCTGTATTCGTAAAGATGCAGCTCGGCTTAGTTTTATTCGAAACGAAACGATGGATGCAGCGATAATATTCTGGGCTTTGCATGAGATGAAAAATCCTCAGGCGGTTTTGCAAGAGGCCAATCGCGCCTTGCGACCAGGCGGCAAAATACTTGTCGTTGAATTCCCGCGCAACTCATTGGCCCAAAAGTTATGGAATGAGAACTACTATACCGGCAAAGAATTAACGGGTTCTCTCCGTAATGCCGGTTTCAAAGATACCCGGGCTAAACGGATTGAAAATAAACAAATCCTTTGGGTAACGGGTTTTCGCAGTAAGAATTGAGCCTGAAAAGCAAAAAACTGTAAGTGTTAAAGCTTATGAAACGCCAAAAGAGTTACTTGTTCAAAAATACGGTACTTAAAGAAGGTGATGAATCGGCAAAGACCATCTTCAGTGGTCCGGGCCAGCTGGAAGTTGGACCTGCTCCTGAATTTGAAGGAAGTCCGGAAACGTTAAATCCGGAAGAAATGTTTGTTGCGGCAATCAATAATTGCCTGATGACAACATTTTTTTATTTTGTGCGAAAACTAAATGTTGAGAACTTATCGTACTATTCGGACGCCCAAGGCCGTGTTGAAAAGCAAAAAGATGGGTTTCGATTTACTCGCGTGGAGGTTCGAGCAGAAGTTACATTGGCCCAACAGGAACTGGCTGAGAAAGTTGCTCAACTCGGAGATTTAGCCGAAAAATACTGTCTTGTTTCACGTTCGGTAAATTGCCCTGTTCAATATGAATTGGAAGTTAAGACAACAGGAAAATGATCGTAATGGTAGAGTTTGAACTTTGTGCAAATAGAAAGGGAGATAAAGAATATGCCCTGGGTAAATGAGGATTTGTGTGTGGGTTGCAGCGTATGTGTTGATGAGTGTCCTGTTGAAGCGATTACATTAAAAGATGACCAAAAAGTAATCATTAACGAAGACGAATGTATTCGGTGCGGTCGATGTCACGAAGTATGTCCCGAGGAAGCTGTTCGACACGATAGTGAAAGGATTCCGCAGGAAATTGAGGCAAATGTAGAGAAAACCAAAGGTCTTTTAAAACATTTTTAAACTCCCCATGAGCAACAGGCGTTCCTCGAACGTATGGTTCGGTATTTTAAGAAACAACAAAAGGTAGCTGACCAGACCATAGCCAAAATAACTGATATGAAAGGCGCTATAAGCAAGGAAAAATAATCCGGATGTCAGCGTAAATTTATTAACAAGCTTGTAATTATGTGAATATAAACCAGGAAGGAAAGTTTTATGAAGGAATTAGTAGTAATAAGCGGCAAAGGCGACAAAGTCTGTTGCAAAATAAAAATAGAAGGATGAAATGGAAAAAATAAACGAAATATTAAAATCAATGGATTTTATTTTCTTTGGAAGCGGTAAACATAAGATAACCCAGGCGATGTTTCTTGCCGAGAAAAATTCTATATTTTTGGATGTCAGGTCAAAAGAAGAGCTTAAAACAGTCGCTTTCAGCTTAACTTATCACACATCGGTTCTTCATATTCCCATAAATGAGGTGCCCGAACGGTTATCAGAAATACCCAAAGATAAACTTGTCGGTGTGTTCTGTTCATCAGGTGTTCGGTCGACAATGGTGTATCTCTATCTAAGGGCGCTTGGTTTCGACAAGGTAAGAATAATTGAAGGCGGTTATGCTGAACTTGTTGAAGAACTTAAACCCGGGAAACTGCTAAAACGGTTTTCTCAAAAAGGTGGCGTTAAATGAACTTAGTGGTAGTCAGCATAATAATTTTAGCGATAGGGGTCATCATGACGATGACAGGCCGAGGTGGAGGGAATTTTTATGTCTTGGTGCTGGTTGCGGCCGGTCAGGCCATGCATCAAGCGGCTACTTCGGCGCAATTTATTTTAATGTTAACCGCTTTTGCAGGGATGTTAATCTTTCAGAAAAATAAGACTGTCGATTGGAAGCTCGCTTTTGTCATCGATCCGCCAACGGATATCATGGCGTTTGTCGGAGGATATTTTTCCAGTTACGCCAGCAATGTTTCATTAAAGTTGGTCTTGGCAGGACTTCTTGTGGTAGCCGGTTTTCTGATGCTTATAAAAGTTAAGGAACGGCCAATCCATACTACAAAGAAATTCGGCTACTGGCATCGAACTTTCCAAGGACAAAGCTATGTCGTAAATCTTTGGTATACTATTCCTATTACCGCGCTTGCGGGTTTGGCTGCCGGTGCGGTAGGGATATCGTGCGGTTCGTTTAAGGTTCCGTTAATGGTCTTACTTTGCGGAGTCCCAATGCGTATTGCTGTGGGTACGTCTTCTGCGATGGTTGCCGCAACAGCTATTATGGGTTTTATTGGCCATACCACTCAAGGACACTTTGACCCCAAAGGAGCGATTCTATTTGCGGTAATAGCTGTTCTTGGCGGACTCATTGGCGGTAAATTCACCTTGAAAACCAAGCCGGAAAAATTGAAGCGGATATTCGCGTATACAACTTTGGCAGCGGCACTCTTTATGATTTTTAACGCTTTATTTTCAAAGTGATAGTTTATTAGATAAGCAAAAATATAGGGAAAATTATGAAAGAATTAGTCGTTATAAGCGGTAAAGGCGGAACGGGTAAGACAAGTATCGTGGCAGCTTTTGCGGCCCTTGCGAAAAATGCGGTGTTCGCTGATTGTGACGTTGATGCAGCGGACCTGCACCTGGTTTTAGAGCCAAAGATTAAACAAAGAAGTGATTTTTCCGGTGGAAAAAGAGCAGCAATAGTCACAGAAAGATGCATCGGCTGCGGTAAATGCCAGGACCTTTGCAGATTTGATGCAATAAATTTCAATGGCCAGGGAAATAACGTGGTTGACAGGACTTTTACCATTGACCCGGTTTCGTGTGAAGGCTGTAAGGTATGTGTGGAGTTTTGTCCGGCTGATGCAATCGAATTCAAAGATGCAATTAACGGCCAATGTTTTATATCGGATACAAGATTCGGGCCAATGGTACACGCAAAATTAGGTATAGCAGAGGAAAACAGCGGCAAACTGGTCAGCTTGATTCGCAAAGAGGCAAAAAAAATCGCTGCCGAGCAGAATAGAGACCTGATACTCGTGGATGGTTCGCCCGGTATCGGATGTCCGGTCATAGCGTCCATAACCGGAGCAGATTTGGTATTGGCTGTTACCGAGCCGACCCTCTCCGGCGCACACGACCTTGACAGAGTCATTGAATTGACCGGGCACTTCGCAATCCCGACGGCAGTTTGCATCAATAAGTATGACATCAATCTAGAAGTTACCAGGACAATTGAAAAAAAAGCCAGCGAAAAAAATTTGAAGGTAATTGGCAAAATCGCTTACGACCAAACGGTAACCAAAGCGCAGCTCGCAGCTAAAAGTGTTGTAGAATACTCAGACAACTCTCTCAAAAAGCAGTTTGTATTGCTTTGGGAGGCCCTATTGGATATGTTGAAAATGAAGGAAACAGAATAGTGGAAAACATAAAGCACAGAGTTCTTGTTTTAAGTGGTAAAGGCGGCGTCGGAAAAAGCTGCATAGCTGTCAATATGGCGGTCTGGCTTTCGATGCAGGGTAAAAATGTAGGTCTGCTGGACATCGACATCCACGGCCCCAGCACTCCAAAACTGCTGAATCTCGACAACAAAAAACTGCAGGGCCGCAATGACAAAATCGAACCGATTTTATATGATGATAAACTAAAAGTAATTAGCATAGGATTTTTGCTGCAGGAACAAGATAGCGCACTGATTTGGCGCGGCCCTATGAAACATAACGTTATAAAACAGTTTGTAACTGATGTCACCTGGGGCAATCTGGATTATTTGATAGTTGATTGTCCGCCCGGAACCGGTGATGAACCGCTCTCGATTGTGCAACTGCTGGGCAACACCGATGGCGCCGTCGTTATCACAACGCCTCAACAGCTTGCCATTGCAGACGTCAAAAAGTGTATAACCTTTTGCAGACAGTTGAATCTTCCGGTTTTAGGTGTCATCGAAAATATGAGCGGCTTTGTTTGCCCTCATTGCAACCAGACAACAAATATATTCAAAAGCGATGGTGGCCGACAAATGGCTAAAGAATTTGACGTGCCGTTTCTCGGCACTATACCGATGGATTCCGCTTTGGTCACCGCTTCCGACGAAGGAAAACCATTTATTAATTCCAGCAGCCAAAGCCCGGCGGCTTTGGCACTTAGTTCGGCATTTGAGCCGATTTTGAAGCTCGACCAACAAACTCAAAATTGATAAAGGAGAACAAATTAAAATGAGAATAGCAATTCCACTCTCAAACGACAATTTATCTCAGCACTTCGGTCACTGTGACCAGTTTGCAATCATTGATGTTGATGATAACAAAAACATCTCTGAAGCGGAGCTGGTAACTCCGCCGGCCCACGAGCCGGGCGTCTTGCCAAAATGGCTGGCTGGAATGCACGTCAACTTGATAATTGCAGGCGGAATGGGCAGAAGAGCCCAGCAACTATTCGCGCAAAACAATATCGATGTCCTCGTTGGTGCGCCGGACAATACGGCCCAGCAGGTTGTCGAACAATACCTGGCCGGACAACTCCAGACCGGCGAGAACATCTGCGACCACTGATTTATATTTATAGGGAATAGTGAAAATGCCTACATACGAATACAAATGCGCCGATTGCGGCTATACGTTCGAGAAATTTCAGGGCATAAAGGACAAACCCATTGCAAGGTACCCTAAGCGCGCCGGTAAAGTTCAGCGGTTAATCGGCGGCGGAGCCGCTGTGACTTTTAAAGGCTCGGGTTTCTACGCAACGGATTACAGCCGGAATACTTCTCTGGTCTGCTGGCAAGAGAGGCCCTGCTGTGGCCGTGATACGCCTTGTGATAAAAAACCCTGTAAATCTTAATGCCAAAAGCAAGGATATAAAAACTTGATGGAATGAAAATGAGCATTTCAACAAATTATGTAAAAATCAGACAGGAAATTCCAAAAGATGTAACAATAGTTCTCTCCGTCAAAACAAGAACAGTCGTGGAAGTAGAGGAAGCTATAGACGCAGGAGTTACAGATATAGGTCAAAATTATGTTCAGGAAGCCGGGCAAATATACACTGCTTTGCAAAGGAAAGCGGCTAAAGTTAAATGGCACATGATAGGCCATCTGCAAACGAACAAAATAAACAAGGCATTAAGAATCTTTGACGTTATTCAAACTGTAGATTCTTTGGAAAAAGCAGCGGCTATTGACAAAAGGATTGAAAGAGCGACAAAGAAAATAATTCCGGTTTACATAGAGATAAATATAGGCAGCGAATTTTCTAAAGCTGGCATAAAGCCAGCGGAACACGAACCCTTTGACGAATATATGGAAAAACTGGCCGAAGATATATCAGCCCTTAATCATTTAAGGCTGGAGGGTTTGATGACTATGGGGCCTCGCTTTGGCAATCTTGAAGATGTCAGACCATATTTTAGAAGAACAAAAAAAATATTTGAAAGAATCAAAGCCCTCGATTTGCCGAACGTGGATATGAAGTATCTGTCTATGGGTATGACAAACTCATATAGGATTGCCATAGAGGAAGGTTCCAATATGATTAGAATAGGAACGGCGATATTTGGAAAAAGAAAATACAGGTAGAAAAAATGACAGAACAGCTATCTTTTAAAGATTATGTCATAGTTTCTTGTGGAACGCTTGCCCCGG
>CAZECQ010000155.1:0-6351 GCA_964510545.1 uncultured Pirellulales bacterium
GCAATAACATACCTTTTTGCCGGCTCGATTGGCAACCACCTGAACAGGCACAATTATAACATCATCTAACTGCTCAACGAGAATTTCAACCTTGGCCGACATCCCCGGTTTGAGAAATTCATAAGTGCCCTCGATTATGACTTGTGTAGTATAAACCTTAAGGTCGGGGCTTAGCCAGCTCCGCTGAGGGTCGGGCAGCGGCGCAACTTTAAGCACTTCGCCATGGAATACCTTATCGGGGAAAGCATCGATAATAATTTTTGCACTTTGACCAGGACGAACTTTGGTAACCGAAGATTCGTGGACGTTAATTTCAGCTATCATTTCAGCGGTATTAGGAAGCGAAATGATGCCCTGACGCTGATAAACCGTGGCACCTTCCTCGATGACTCTTTCTCTTCGCCCCCGCCCGCTGTCGCTTGAAGCATATGTCACCAACCCTGTTGCCGGTGCCTTGATTATGCAGGCATTAATCTGTCTTTTTAGTTTGTCCAGACGGTTTTTTCGCAAATTATAGCGAGCTTCGGCGCTTTTCAAAGTGGCCAGAGCCTGGGCAAGCTTTGAACGTGCACGGGCAAGTGTTCGCGCCAACTCAAGTTTTGCCTCATAGTGGTCGCTAAGCAGTTTTTCAGCCTCCTTTGGAAAATCGTAAAGCTTAAATAAATCCAGAGCTATCTCGGACCGTTCTTTCTGAATGTTCAAACTGTTTACATCCAGTATGTCCCCCTCCAGCTCCGTTTTTGAGACGAAATTAGCATCGTAAAGCTTCTGGGTGCCATCCAACTGGTTCATTGCGCGTTTTAGCCTCATCTCGGCCAGAGTAATATTGTCAACGAATTCCTTGAACTGCTGCGAAGCTGCGCCGCCAAGACTGTTGGTATCACTAAGGAGAAAGCCAATATCAGCCGGATTTGTGGCATGGTTTGCATCCCATATAAATTCCTTCGCTGCGGTCTCACCCAGATATTTCTTAAAGTCCATCAATGCAAACTTTACCTTCAATTGGTCTTCGGTAATATCACTTTCATTTTGTTTGAGCTGAATTTCATAGCCCTCTTTTGCCTCTGCATAGCTTGCCTCGGAAGCGGCTAAATCAATCTCCCGCTGCGCAAGCTCCTCCTCCAGAGAAGATGAATCCAGTTCAAAAAGCACCTTACCGTTCTTTACATCATCTTCGGTTATATAAGTCCCTTCCGGAACTAAACTGATTATCGTCGCCTGGCCTTCAACTTCGGACTTAATGTCTATTGATTTGCGCGCCTTGATACTGCCGCTTTCGGTAACGGTAACGATTAAATCATCACGACGCACGCTGAATGTACCAAGACTCTTGCTTGAGAGGGCGGAAGTTGTGGACTTCATCGAGACCAAAAATGCCGTTCCTGCTGCTATTACAGCAAGGACAACAATACCAAGCAGCCATTTCATGACCCTTCTGAATCGGCGCCTCCCGGTGCCTCTGGATATCTCTTTATTCTCTATTGATTTATTCTTAGTCATTTTACAGTTTGCTCCCACATACCATCCGGCCTGACCTGTAAGATACCGGTGTCCCGGAAAAAAGTTAATTTCGCGATTGTGTGCTCAATCAAAGCTTCGGTAACACTATTCTGGGCCTGCAGCAGCGCGTCCTGCGACTCAAGCATAAGCCGTGTCGTTCCTCTGCCGATTTCTAACAACATTTCATTATTCTCAACGCGTTTTTGGGCCAAATCAAGGCTGATTTTTTGAATGCGGTACTTCTCCGCCGCCTCGTCGAGCTCACGATAAGCCTGTCGCACGTCGAATTTGACTTCTTCCATTCGTTCATCATAGTCACGCTGTCGCTGCTGTAATGTTACCAGCGATTCCCGATAAGCGTTTCGTTCGGCCTTTCGGTCAAAGGGCAGGTCGGCTTCAAAACCAAATCCGTAACTGCCATTGTAAAACTGTAGGTTGGCCACTTCAGTCTCAGGTTTCGAATCCACCCGGGCGCTTCCGACAAGGTTAAGTTCGGTGCCGAGGCTGTCAGCGGCTAACTTAACTTTACGAACAGAATCATCAATCTGGTCCCGCGTGTTGGCCAAATCCAGACGTCGAAGAAGCGCTGTCTCAATCGCCAAACCCTGCGTAAAATCTGGCTCGCTTATCCCAATCTCCTCAAGGGCGTCGAGTTCATTCTTGTCCAGTTGGATATCAATATCGGTTGGCAAAGATAATTTTATCTTAAACCTGTCAAGCTGCTGCTGATAAGTCTGCTGGGCCCTGATGTAGTTATCCTGTGCATTTAGTTCGCTTTGCTCGGCCTCATCCACATCAAAATGCGCCTTGCGGCCGAATTCTGCTTCCATCTCCAGACGCTTTTTAGAAAGAACTTTACTTTTATAACTATTAAGGGCATTGGTTACCCTGTCGGACTGCTGCAAAACACGATAATAGTCATTTACAATCCCGACCACAAAGTTTTTACGATAGCGGTTGAAAGAACGTATCTCATACAAGGCATTGCGCTCCGCCTGGGTCAGATTCTCGAAAGCGACTTTGCCGGCGCCGCCGCCAAGCAAAGGAACCGCTATAGAAGAACTTAGCACCGACACAAGGGTGGCCCGAGGGTCTCCGGCAAGAAAACGCGCCCACTCAATCGCCAGGCCGGTCCCAATCTGAATCCCGTTGCCAAGGAGCCGCGTATAGTCAAAACCAAACCCTTGTTCCCCGGAATCAATGCTCACATCCTCGAACCTCTCTCCCGAACTGTCAATACCACTGGCATACTTTGCATCAATAGTCCCGAACCACTGCCGTGCATATCGATGCCTTATCAGAGTTAAATCAAGTGCCGTCAGGTAAAGCTGCTCTTTCTGGCTCTGGTAGTCCCTGTTGTATTTTGTAGCTATAGCGACGGCCTCGGCGAGAGTTAAAACTTTAGATGATGATACGATTTCTTCTACCGGCACATCATTCGGTGATAAAGGTGAATCGCTGATAATATAATTTGCCTTTTGCCCGAAACTCTCCCGCCATTTGCCATCGATAATTTTATACACTTCCTTATCGGCATCGGCTTTGTGGTATTCTTTGCTGCAGCCGCCCAAAATACCAAAAAAAGCGATAAATGCCGCCAGTGTAAAAAACACTGCTGGACGAAATTTACTAAACATAACAGGAATTCTCAAACCCTACTCCAAAATACAACCCCGTAAAACCTCTTCAATTCCTTTAGAACATTATACCATAATAGTTTATAAAAGAAAAGACCAAAACCGAACAGCCCCGGCACAAAGGCACCCGGCGATAAATTATACGCAAAATTCTGCACCGTTAGTTCCAATAATATCCTCAAATACGACCAATTACAGCCCAAAAAGGCTGCATCACAACCACTTTACCAATCGTTCCAACATTAAAATTAGACGTTTGGGCCTGTAAAAATATTGCTGAAAAACGGCCCTGAGGCAGGAAAAGACCGGCAGGACGGAAAGAAAACCCCAAAAAACCCTCATAATCAGGCCCAAAAGTATTTGTCAGGGAATATGGCTTTATACGCCCAGGAATACTAACAGATTGAACATACGTTTGAAACTGGATGGAATGTCCTATACTGTTGACCTTATGGCTGCAAAAAAATGAGGGTAGGTGTCTGCTCGAATAGTAGCTGCAAAAGTCAAAAAACGGCCAATTTTGCTAAACTATCCTCTGCATTCCTTGTTTTCTAAATAATGGTAAATTTAGATGGATTTTGACAGGCTAAAGGAAGCATCAATCTTCCACAAAAAAACCTTGATTATTAAACTCGGATTTGTTAAAATAACGATAATGTCTAGCTTCGGAAAAGGAGAGTGTTTTGCTTTCTACAAAACCAGACAATTCTATTGATAATGTAGTTTCAAGTAACAAGGTTAGAGCATATTAGTCATTTCTATTTAAACACCTTTTGGGCCGGTTTATTGTTTATGATGTTAAAGGGTATGAAAATGAAATGCATGAACCAGATATTAATTGCAGGAATGCGAATATTTTTGGGCTTTCTTTTTATCGTTTTACTAACTTGCACAACGTCGTTGGCAGACTGGCGTAAATTGCTAACGCCTGCTGACGTGGACAAGAAAGCTCATAATCATCAAGGCAGTCCAACTTGTTGGCTGGCAGCTGCCTCTAATATTCTTGCTGGAGCCGGCTACGGAACTGGAGCTACCGTCCAGGCAAGGGCAGACAACATTTACACACAGATGGTAAACAACTATGGAACGAACAACTCCGGTTGGACCGACACAGCTGTCGGTTGGTGGTTGACCTCAAACAACAATAATCAGAAAGGTGTTAATCCATATACGATTGTCACTTTACACGGTAATAAACAAGGAAAAGCCTGGCTCAACCAGTCTGCCGACGGCTCAATTGCCGGCAGCGATGATGGCGCGCAGTTCTTGGGAAACGAACTTCGGCGGTGTCAGTATGTTGCAGTAAGCATTCATTCCAGCGCCGGGGGACACGCCATAACCGCCTGGGGTGACAGCAATGATGCAAATATGCTTAATGCAAACCCTGATAAACTGATTGTCAGTGATTCAGACAAAGAAACCGGCGGTGACCTTCAAACATACACCTACACTTTTAATAGCGGCTGGTATATTCTCTACAAATATAATGACTTCCGCTGGATTAAGCACATAGTAACACTCTGTGCCGTAGATGCCAACGATGCCAATGACCCCAACTCCGCTACCACAGAAAAAATTGTCAGTTCATACAAGGCATTCAATAGCAGTCGCACATTTATGGGAGCCAATGCAACAGACCTGCATTACACAGTCTGTTCCAATGCGCACATCTTGGCCTACAATACCAAAATAGACTACGGCCCATCCGGCCCCCTTTACATCACTGAAGACCCGTGCACCCCACGCAAAAGCATTACCGTTGATGTTAATTTTACTACTACCTTACCATATAACAATGCTGTTACAGCTACTACCGAGCTTGTTCTGCCTTATGATTCCAATTCCGCAACCAATGTCTCAAACACATCTATGCGCTTTACGTATCCGCCCCCTGATTTCACTCATCCGGTTTTCGGCTGGCGCTTGCAGGGTACGGAGTTGGCCTTGGGAGCCGATACTAACGACCCGAATATCAGCGGAGGTTATGTCATTACTTCGTTTGACTTTTTCAACAGCCCCGGCCCTGCTGAGCCAAACAAAATCGCACAGTACCGATTTTGTTGTGAATATGAATTCTTCCAGGACCCAGAGAACCATGAGCTGCTTTTGGATGCATTGGAAATCTACGAACCTACCTGGGTGGGAAATTTCCGTTTTGGCCACAGCTATGGTCTTCTGAATTCTGACCTGCTCTGGTCGTTTGAAGATTGGGACATTGACGAACAGGGTTCGGTTGTTCCCTTTGAAGTAGGAGTACCGATAGTAAAGGTGATTTCTCTCCCCGGTCTCTTGCCTTATCCCGCCGGTGAGAATTACGTCGAAGCTCAGCTTACTGACTGTGAGAAGAGCAATATAGACGGCCTTGGAAGAACCGACTTGCTTGACTATGCTTTGCTTACCGCCAACTGGCAGTTGACCGGTTCCAGCCTCGCTGGTGATATTGATGCGAATGGTATTGTCAATTATTATGACTTGGATATGTTTGTTGATTACTGGCTGGACGACTGCAACTAATCATAAAATTTTCATAATTGCACTTTTCTAACCTGGCTTGCCCACTCGCGATGCTCGCTGGCTTATCTTTTATATTTTTCCCCCCTCTTTTTTTTAGTCTCGTTCGTCTGTCGTCTTGCGTCTTCATTTCCTCGCGTCTTATGTCTTGTGTCTTTGGTCTTACTTCCGCCGCCTCGCCAGAATGTTTTGAAGATAACTTTTCCGAAGTGAGTTTACCCTGAGTGAAATCAAAGGGGCCTGCGCCCTCATTCCGGCCTCCAGCAGCTACTCGCAATAATCAATAAAAAAATAAGCTCTGGCTCTGCCCGGCCTACCCTCCATAGCCTCGTGCGAAGTAGGTAGCTTTCCGCTTCGGTTAACCTCCAGCTCCGCTGGGGGTCATGCTTAACTTTTCCCTCGTCCTCCGGCCGAGGGTGCCAACGCGAGAATTGCTTTTCTTAAGAAAATTTACAATACACTTGACGAATTACAGGCGGATATGGATACTTGGATAAAAGAGTAAAATGAAGAACGTGTTCATAGTGGAAAATATTGTTTTGGAAAAACACCGGTGCAAACATTCTTAGATTCAATACCGTTGGTTCGAGAAAAAATGTTAAACAATACCTTACAGACAGAAGAACCTGTTTGTCAGATTAAATAGTGGCTGGCCTGACCCCCAAAAACTGTACCATTGAGAATTAGAGAGTATCCGATAAGA
>CAZECQ010000156.1:0-6310 GCA_964510545.1 uncultured Pirellulales bacterium
TAACCGTTCCGGTCCAATCGACGGGTACCCACGTATTTTGTATCACATTGGTGGAATCGTTGTAACTCTCGAAGTCTTCAAACAGCTTAAAGTTAGCCATATCGAAGGTCCAGTTCAAGCCTCGCCACGTGGTAATGCCATCGGTCTCATCTACACGCCAATAGTACGGCGTGGCAAAGGCAAGAGTTCCTACATTCAAGAAGTTGACATCCTGCGCGAGGTAATCAACACTGACATCGCAGGCATCAATCAATGACTGGTCCGTGCCGAAATAAACCCTATGGCCTCCGGTGGCCGCAGCGTTGTCTCCCGGCCTCCACGTAAGAGTCAGGGGTCTGTCTGCAACATCTACACTCAGATTAACCGGATAAGGGTCCCACGCCTTGTTCGGGTCCTCCCGAATAGTATATATCCCCGTTATCTCGGACTGTGTCAAAGCACGGTTATAAAGCCGGACATCATCAATACGACCATCCCAGCCTCTCGTGTTATACGTAGGATTAAGTCTTCCGCCAATCACAAACGTCTCGGCGGTGGGAACATGAGTACCCGTCGGCATATCATTAACATCCACTTTGCCGTCAATGTATAGCTTTCTTTGAGGCCAAGCTGCGTTCGAGTCATATGTGATTGCGATGTGATGCCATCTGCCGTCCATTACTGAAGTGCTGCCAGCGAGGCCGCCGGGACTCAAAGTATCGCTGTATGCCCTCATCGAATCATTATTACTCGTCGTCGTCATCTGATAAGTGTTGCCCTTGGTAAGCATATATATATTATCGTGCCAGTGCGAATCCTCAACGCACCAGCCCATAAAGGTAACCGCCTTTGTGAGGTCGGCCCAGCCGCCGTCATCGGCATTGCCGCCGCAGTCAACAACACTGTTCAAAGTAGCATATTCAGGGTTGGTTAACTCAAGCGCATAGCCCCTGTCACCGTCACTGACTATATTGACTTTGTCACCCACAAGTGTGCCGTGATGTTCGTTGCCGCTTATATCCCACGTAAGGCTGGTACCAAATTTCTCATTCAACGGCCACCAGCCGATAAGATTCGGGTCCATACCCACCTGGGCGGTTCTAAAGCTCCACACATCGCCCTCAGTAAATATCGTGCCTGTATTCGAATCAATCTTCCAGTAATAAAATGTGGATGCCACAAGAGTTGGCGTAAGCACACAAGGGTCGCCGGCATTTATCGTAGTCTGGTATACACTGGCATCACCGTCGTCAACAAGCGTCTCGTCAGTGCCAAAATACACAGTGTGCTTGATGGAACCGTCGCCGGCCGTCCAGCTAAGAGTTCTCGAAAGATTCACATATTTGGACTCATCCCACGGGTTGGGGTTCTCCGCCTTGGGCGGCTTGGTCCTGAAGCTCCAGACCTCACCCTTCCAGTAGTTGGGCTCGCCCTTGTCTTCATTGGCCTCATCAATACGCCAGTAATACAACACATCGGCAAGCAGCTCGCTGCTGGTTGGGTCGTTCGGGTCAAAGGTCGTGCCCGTCTGGGTAACCATAAAGACATCGCTGGCTTTATTGGCAGAATCCACCGCCGATTCATTCGTGCCGAAGTAAACATCGTGCGTCTTGGCAAACTCCCCGGCCTTCCAGCCTAATTGTTGCGAAACGCTTAAACCTGTAGCCCCGTCCGAAGGATTAGGGACCGACGCATAAGGGGTCTTTATCACCCGCTTGGTAATTAAAACGTTGTCAACATATACTTCCTCACCAGCACCAAGACCGCAAACTAACTTTATCTGGAAATTACTGTGGAAATACTTGCTCTCTACCAGTACTTCCTCAAGATGCAGCCATTCACCCTCAACAAGGCGGTTCACCTGACTGCCCATCTCCCAGCCATCCGTACTGCGATAATACAGAGTATAATCACCGTCATCCGTACCAACTTGGTAAGTCCAGAAATCTATCTTGACAGCCGCAGCGTCGCTCGTATCTAAAGCATCACAAACAAAGTCACCTCCCTGGCCATCCAAAGCTTTTGCTGAGTAAGCGCCGCTCTTCATCAGGCTATCCGACTTCACCCAGTCACTTACTACATCATCCCAGTTATCGTTCCACGGCGTCCCTTCAAAGCCATCTTCAAGCAGGATAACGTCATAAGTATCAGCCACAACTTTAGAGATGTTAACGTCATCAACCCACAGATAAACATCCGCACCAAGGTTACTATATAGGTTTATCTGGAAGTTGGGCTGAAGATAGTTGCTGTCTATAAAACCGCAGATGTAATGGTTCCAGGTGCCCGCAGCCGTTATGTCTCCAAGGTCCCGCTTGATGGTCTGGAGTACACTTCCATTATGAGCCCGCAGTTGGAGACCGTTCCAACCCATACCGCTATCCATGAACCAGAAATCCACTTTGACAATGCTCGCATCGCTGGTGTTCAAAGGGTCACATATCAGGTCGCCCTCCTTGGTGTCTGTCGACTCTGCTGAGTAACTGCCGCTGTGGCTGTTCCCATCGCCCGCCGATTGAACCCAGTCGGTAGAGTTAGTGTCGTTCCAGTTGGTGTCAAATGGGCTACTTTCAAAGCTGTCGCTAAGCAGGCTGGTCTCCACCCCCATTGCCGGCGCCAGGGCAAAACCAAGCACCAAAGCAACTAAAAAAAACAACTTTTTTCTCATAATACGTTACTCCTTTCTAAATTAATTAATACGTTATTACACCATGGCTATAAAACCAGGCAAAAAAGTTTTGACAGACGCCTATAACCTTCACCATATTTTGCATCCGCCTTAGACAACTAATCTATATATAATACAAGCAACAAACCTTCACTTGAATCCCACTCTGTGCCTGTCTGATACAAAACTTCTCCGAACTTTGCCTTAATCGTCAAAAAACCGGCTCGACTTATTGATTGAAGTTACCAAAAACCTGCCTCCGATCTTAAAATAACCATTCTCACACACCGCTCATCCAAAGACCTAACCACAGTAGTATAGTTACTTACTTATTAACCTAAAAACCGCAAAGGCCGCATCACCTGTTCCACCAATTCGCCTTTATACCCCATATAATAGCGGTATTTTCACTTTTGTCAAGGAAAAACTTAAAATATATACCTATTTTTGCAAAATTACAGGTGACTTTACTGGACTATCACCTTTTTTCAGCCCGAAAAAAGGGTTCCTGCTGGATTATAAAAAAACTCAATTCCAGCAAAAATTATCCGGCAATCATTAGCAAAACCACCGCAACCATCCGATAAATGCCAATTTACACCTCTTTCAAAGCCAAATTCACCTCATCACACACACTTGGCCCTGAGCAAACAGGCTGTGTCGCAATTGTGTTACAGTCCGCCTATTATCTTATAATAATCCCCAAAAACTGGACGCATGATTAAGGTGGATTTGTCGCCTGAGACGATAACACGTTCAGGAGACAGATTCATGAAAAACAAAAAACGTAATTACAGTGCCCTGTTTAAGGCAAAAGTCAAACCGCAATCATCGGCAAAAATCCTGCTCATCGTTTTATTGATAATCCGACACAACTCTATTATAATCACCCGACTTTGATTTAAGTTGTAGGATGGCACTTGCCCCTTCATCATTATTGGTTTCGAAAAGTAAATAAGGAGGTAACATAAAATAGACTTTGAAGCAATTTTATTTGACCTTGACGGCACACTGCTTGACTCCCTTGACGACCTTGCAGACTCGATGAACACCGCCCTCGCCCGATTGGGCTTGCCCCCGCACCCGACAGATGCCTACCGTTACTTTGTCGGCGACGGAGCAAGGAACCTCGTAGAACGCGCCCTGCCCCCCAACAGCATCACCAACGAAATCCTCGATAAATGTCTTGCTCTTATGCTCGCAGAATACCGCCGACGCTGGTCCAACAATACAAAGCCCTACCCCGGCATACCAGAAATGCTCTCTGCCCTCGAAAAAATTGGACTGCCAAAGACAATCCTTTCCAACAAGGCCGATGATTTTACTCAAATCATTGTCAACTCGTTTCTCTCCGACTTCTCGTTTCAAATTGTTAGAGGCCTGCTCCCTTCAGCAAGGAGAAAGCCCGACCCAACTTCCGCACTTCAAATTGCTGATGAGCTTAAAATACTGCCATCCCGTTTTCTTTATCTTGGCGATACTAAAACTGATATGCAGACCGCAATTGCTGCCGGTATGTATCCCGTAGGTGCTCTCTGGGGTTTTCGACAGGCCGATGAACTGCTCGCAAACGGCGCAAAGACACTCGTAAAAACACCCGACGACTTCTTGAAACTACTATAAAAACCTCTAAATAAAACCTAAAACCAAAAGCCCCCTGCTACTTCTTCCAGGGCAGCTTTGTCAAATCAACGTTACCCCCCGAAAGTATAATCCCTATCCGTTTACCTGCTATCTCTTCACGTTTGCTAAGAAGCGCACCTGCCGCAACCGCCGCCGATGGCTCCACAATAATTTTCATCCTCTCCCAGATAAGCCGCATCGCCTCTATTATCGCCTCCTCACTGACCGTAACAATCCTCTCGACGTATTTTTTTATAATCGCAAACGTCAGCTCACAAAGCATCGTCCTCAGCCCGTCTGCAATCGTATCAGGATTTTTTATAGGCACTATTTTTCCCGCCAGCAGCGATTGATACGCATCATCGGCATTTTGCGGCTCGGCACCGACAACTTTTCCGCCGGGCAGTACCGCCGATACCGCTATTGCCGTCCCGCTGATTAGACCCCCTCCGCCCACCGGCGCCATCACTACATCGAGTCCTTCAACCTCTTCGCACAATTCCAGCGCACATGTCCCCTGTCCGGCAATTACCTGATGGTTGTTATAGGCGTGAATGAACATGGCCCCCGTCCTCTCAACCACTTTTGCCAACTCTTCCTCGCGCGCCCGCAGGGTCGGCTTACACGGTATAATTTCCGCCCCATAGCCAGCCACCGCATTCCTTTTAACAGCCGGTGCATTCTCCGGCATAACAACGTATGCCTTGACGCCGCGCCACCGCGCCGCCAAAGCCACCGCCGCCGCATGATTGCCTGATGAATGTGTCGCTATGCCTCTCTCCGCCTCTTCATCGGACAGGCTGAATATCGCATTCGTCGCCCCGCGTATCTTGAACGCACCGACCTTCTGGAAGTTCTCGCACTTAAAGAATATCTCCGCATCCAGCAGTTTATTCAACGTCTCACAGCTAAGGACCGCCGTCCGATGCGCAAACGGCTTAATCCTCTCCGCCGCCTCTCGTATCTCTTCTATCGTCGGCTCAATCATCACCCTAAATTATAAACCCTAACCTGCCAATAGTAAATCAAAAATAGTAAATGCTGTCTGCCGCCTCGATTGCCGGTATTAATACCCCAATAAAAAAACCGCGAACGTAATGTTCGCGGCCATTTATAGACAAAAATTATATCGCAGTCTATGCCTTGCGCTTTCTCAACAAGGCAAAACCACCCAGGCCGAATAATAGCAGGGAAGCGGGTTCCGGAACTTCTGTTGGATGAATCTGTAAACCGAAATTAATCTCGTCGGTAGTGTTGTCTGTATATACTTGGAAAGTTGCTATTTCACCTGACAGGACAGGATCTGAGTAAAAGTATAAGTCTATGGTGGCCCCTACAGCGTCATTGTCTACAACCCAGCTAAGGCCGGTCTGGGTACTGGTCGGCTGGTAGGGCGAATCAATAATAAAGTGAACATTTGATATATCTACACCGTCGTAATCGTATATTTCGAAGTGAAAATCGCCCCACGGGTCATCGCTCGTGTTTTTAACATAAACAAAAGCCCAGCCCTTAAACGGGTCGGCATCTGGATGTTCAAACTGTTGTGTTGTCCAATCGATCAATTCGAAAGGGGTGCTGCTGTTATAGTCGCCTATTTCTGCCAGATGACCAAAAGCAGAACCACACATAACATAAACGAGGAAAACCGTAAGAATTGCTACAAACTTCCTAACCACCCTCTCCTCATTTCTGTTTTCTCTCATCATAACCTCACTCTACACTCTTACATGCGAAACATAGCTACAATGGTTTATATTAACAAAAAGTCCCATAAAAAGCAAGCTTTTTTTTACTTTTTTTTTACTTTTTTTTGAAATTTTTTCCCTAAAACCGGTCGGTGGCTGCTAACTTCCTGCAAAATAAAGACTTAATGCTGTCCAGCCATAAGCTGTCGAAGCTTCATAACGCTGAAATATAGAAAACCGGCAATTTTTCCCAAAACCGGTTTTCAAAAATCCCACCCATTGCCGGTCCAATACCAGTTAAGTCTCTTTCTTCTAAAACCCGTTTCATAAAATCCGTTAAGCACCTCTCGAA
>CAZECQ010000157.1:0-6173 GCA_964510545.1 uncultured Pirellulales bacterium
ATGTTTTTTGAAAATCATAATGAATTCATAGTCTAGCTTGACAATACCGTTACGTGGAAAGGGAAACGAGCCCATTATTGTCGCACCGCCCGTGGTATTACACGTTGTAACCTTTTGCCAGATAATCGCCCCCATATAGTCAAAGCCTATGGTTTCACAGAATTTGATAATCTCTGTTCTGATAGGAATAACCTTGTATCGTCCATAGTAAACCGAACGGGCAAATTGGTCACCGATATTTACACATAAACGACAACCCTTGTTCAATGCCCTGTAACATTCTTGCCAGACTATATTGAGATTGTTGATATAATCTTCATAGCTGTCATCAAAGCCTATTTGACTACCGTTTCCATAATCCTTGAGCTGCCAATATGGAGGAGACGTAATAATCAGATGGACAGATTCATCAGATACCTCCGTCATACATCTTGAATCGCCAATAATTATTTTATGATGTGTCATAATCAGCTCATTAGTTTTTTCAGCAGGGCCCGCTGGAAGTGAAGCCGGTTCTCGGCCTGGTCAAACATAATCGAATTCGCCGATTCAGCCACTTCATCGCTTATCTCAAATCCCCTATAAGCAGGCAGACAGTGCATAATTTTCGCGCTGCTCGGCGCCGCTTTTACTAACCTGCTGTCAACTTCAAAGCCCGCAAAGGCCTTGATTCGCTTTTGCTTTTCTTCTTCCTGGCCCATACTCACCCACGTGTCGGTATAAATAACATCGGCTTCTGCCACCGCTTCAGTAGGATTAGTCGTTTGGCGGATGTTATCGGCTGATATTTGATTTGCCTTTTCGATTGACTCGGCATCGAGTTCATAGCCTGCCGGCGCCGCAACAACCAGTTTCATACCCAGCTTTGCACAAGCAAAGCTAAGCGACCGCGCCACATTATTACCATCGCCGATATATGCGATTTTTACACCTTTCAGCCGGCCGCAGTGTTCGTTAATGGTAAGCACATCAGCCATCGCCTGGCAGGGATGCAGCCAGTCCGTCAGCGCGTTTATAACCGGCACTGCTGCAAACTCGGCCAATTCCGTAACGGTATTGTGTTCGAATGTCCGCGCCATTATACCGTCAACGTATCGGCTCAGAACCCTCGCCAAATCCTTGACCGGCTCACGTTTGCCGATGCCTCCGATATCTTCGGGCTTAACGTAAATCGCAGCCCCGCCTAATTCCGTCATAGCCACCTGAAAACTCATCCGTGTTCGCAGGCTCGGCTTTTCAAAAAGCATCGCCAGGCTCTTGCCGCCAAGACATAAGTCACGCCCGTCGCTTTTGTATAGTTTCTTTAGCTCACTGCTCAAAGAAAGCATCTCTTTTAGCTGCTCGGGCGAACAATCATTTATGGAAAGAAAATCCTTCATTTTGCACATTCACTCAAAACACCATCAAGTATATTAATCGCCTCATCAATTTGGCTCTTACTCGTTATCATTGCCGGCATAAACCGCAGGACCGTCTCATTGGTGCAGTTTATTCGCAGTCCCTTTTCCAGACATTTATCTACTATTTTCGCACAGGGGCTGGTTAATTGTATGCCTATCATCAAACCAGCACCGCGCACGTGGTCGATGACAGAATGCTTTTGTTTTAGCTGCTCGAGCTTGTCTTTAGTGTACTGCCCCACCTCTTTGGCATTTTTCAACAGCTTATCTTCTTCTATTGCTTCGATGACCGCAACAGCCGCCGCACACGCTAAGGCGTTACCGCCGAACGTCGAGGCGTGTTTGCCAGGCACCAGCACAGCAGCGATTTCTTCTTTGGCCATCATAGCCCCTATCGCAACGCCGCCGCCCAGCGCCTTGGCCATCGTCATAATATCCGGCTCAATATCGAAATGCTGATATGCAAACCATTTCCCCGTTCTGCCCATCCCGCTTTGCACCTCGTCCAGAATCATAACCGCGCCGTTTTCATCACAAAGCCGACGAATCGCCGCCAGATATTCCGCACCGGCAACGTTTATTCCGCCTTCACCCTGAATCGGCTCAACCATAACCGCTGCAACCTCATCGCTGAAAGCCGATTCCATCGCCGCAACGTCATTAAACGGCACATAAACAAACCCCGGCAGCAAAGGCAGAAACCCTTCGTGATATTTCGGCTGGGCCGTCGCCGCCACCGTCGCAAAAGTCCTGCCGTGAAAGCTGCCCTCGGCCGTAATGAATTTATATTTCCCTTCTGCCGTGTAAAGCCGTGCCAGCTTCAGCGCTGCTTCATTCGCCTCGGCGCCGCTGTTGCAGAAAAAATTCTTTCCGCCGAACGCCCGCTCACTCAAAAGCTTGGCTAATTTGCCCTGCGGCTCAGAGTAAAACGTATTATCGATATGCAGAAGTTCTACCGCCTGTTTGCGTATCGCCTCGACAACCTTCGGATGGCAGTGACCTATCCCGCTGACCGCCCAGCCGGGAAACATATCGAGAATCTTATTGCCGTCAGCATCGAACATATAACAGCCCTCGCCTTTGACAATCACCCTCGGCAGACGACCGTAATTGGCGATAACAAACTTCTCAAACAGTTCTATCGTTTCCTGCGTCTTCATAATTCTTAATTCTAAATTCTTATTTCTTAATAATCTGCGTTCCGATTCCCTTGTCGGTATATATTTCAAGTAGTAGCGAATGTTCAATTCGCCCGTCGATTATATGCGCCTTTTTGACTGCCCCTTCCAGCGCCGTCAGACACGCCTCGACCTTCGGCAGCATTGCACCTGCGATAGTCCCCGAATCAATCATATCTTTAATCTGTTTTTCATCGGCGGTCGAGACCCTGCTGGCAGGATCGTTCAAGTCGTTCAGTATCCCGTTTGTGTCGCTTACGACAACGAGTTTTTCCGCCTGCACCGCCGCCGCCACTTTACCTGCCGCACTGTCGGCGTTGACGTTTAATCTGCCGCCGGCCTTGTCTTTCCCGCCGGGTGCGATAACCGGTATGGTGCCGGCTGCACAAAGTGTCTTCAATAGACTGCCGTTTACTTCGACAACCTCACCGACCAGTCCTAGGTCAATCTTGCGTCCATCTTCGCCTGTCAGACGCAGCGTCCGGGCAGCAAGAACACAACTGCTGAGGGTGTGCAGACCCATCGCCTCACATCCTAATTCTTTCAGAGTCTCACAAATTGGCGTATTGACCTTATGCACTAATGTATGTTCGGCTATCGTCAGCGTCCGCTCATCGGTATATCGTCGGCCCTGCACCCATACCGCCTCCAGTCCCGCCTCGTTCATTGCCTTTGTAATCGCCTTGCCGCCGCCGTGGACGATAATCGGCTGCATCCCGACCGTATCCATAAATGCAATATCGGTTAACAGCTTTTTTTGCAGACCGGTATCGCTGAGAACACTTCCGCCTAATTTCACGACCACGATTCGGCCGCGAAAACTGCGGATATATTCCATCGCCTCAATTAGCGCACCAGCTTTTGCAATTGCTTCTTGCACGGCGTAACTCCTGAAAAATGCCTTTTGACGAAAGAATGAGTCTATTATCAAGCACCTTATTCGTCAAGTCATATTTATTAGGGGTTTACTTTTCCGGTCCCTTTCCCTTTTTGCTGATTCGCATAAATGGCCCAAATATGTTCAGCAGCGGATGGGCGACAACGGCCACAACCTCCATCGTCGAAGCATCAGCTTTTTGCCGAATCTTTCCACACAACAAATGCGGCACGACAAATAAAACCGCCGAAATAATAAAGAGAATTTGATAATTACTAAACCCAAATACCGCAGATTCGAATTTGTAGCCACGGGTCAACCTCAGGAACAACCCGCCAAGTAGCGGAGCTACACCCATAACAAAATTGGCGATAACATTGATGACGTTGATTTGATTCTGCTTATTAGACGGGACCGCGTGCAGAATATAGCGAGTCTGGCCGATTCTGTTGCCGCTGCTAAAAACACTCCAGAAGAAAAATAATGCAAGAACAAAAAACGTGCTGAGGGTATCTTTCCCGATGAAAATCCACAGTAATGTAGATACGCCAATTCCAATATGAGAAACCGTAAATATCCAGTGATTCCCGAATCTGTCAGCCAGTTTGCCCCAGTACCGCAGCGACACAATTGCGCCAAGACTAATCATTGCCGTTGCACCAAGAATAAAACCATAGCCATAACCGAGGTCCTTGAGAAGTTTGATTTTAAACGGCTCGGCTATTGTCGCTGCAATCATATAAGCGCTTATATAAAGAACAAGCCTGCGAAGCTCCTTCTGAGTCAGAACCTCGCGAAACCTCGTAAATATACTAACCTTTTTAGCTGCCCCCGGCACAGGTGGATTTTCAACCATACCAAAAACCGTCAAGGCCCTTATCATATAAGCGGCAAATGCCACGATAAAAAGAATCTGAAATTTCCACCATTCCGGGTCTCTGCCCAGAAACCATGCGGCAACAAAAAGAGTAACCAGCCCCGCCGTCTGCCAAGATGTTCGCATAGTTGCGAAGAACCTGCCCGTTAATTGACGCGGAACAATGTCCTGCAAAAGTGGAAACCACCCTGTGTTGCCCAGTGCGTATGTGGCTCCTCGAACAAACGTCACTGTAAGAAGTATCAACAAACAAAGCTCACCGGAGAAACGCTCCACTATAGCTGGCAGAAAAAACAACGGAACAATGCACAACGTCGACAGCATTTTCCAGAAAATCAGTATCCTGCGCTTGCCATACTTCTCAACCGCAGACATTGTGAAAATGCGGAAGACCCATGTGCTGAGCATCGCCGAACTAAGCAGCCCCAGAAACATCTCCGATGCACCGAGTTTTAGGGCCGCAAGCACCAAAACATTGCCGCCGACCGCCAGAGTCTGGCCCCCGAAACAGGTCGCACCAATAATTGCGTGCACCGCCCCGATTATCGCAAAATTCATACTGCGCCGACGCTCTCGAAAACTCATTCGTCTGCGGCGGTTGCTTTGGCAATTATCACTTGTCATCTTGCTTAACGTAAAGCGTCTGGCTGGGGAAGGCAAACTCGATTTGTTCAGCCTCGAACCGTTTCATAATCTCAAGGTTGACACGCTCATTAACTTCCTGGAACAGCCAGTAGTCGGGCGGCTTGACCCAGTAGCTGACATAAATATTCAATGACCAGTCATTAAAGTCGCTGAAATAAACTCTTGGCAGCCTGTCGGGGTCTGTATTAATTTCAGGCACATCGGCCAGGACCTCTTTTATAATCTCCACTGCCCGCCCTGCCTTTTTATCACCGGAGTCGTAGGTTATCGTAATATCAGACGTCCTGCGGATAAATGGCCGCCTGCCCACGTTCTCCACCATAGAATTTGCAACCACATGGTTAGGTATCGTAACTAGATGTCCCTGCAGTGTGCGGATTCGTGTGCTTCGAAAGCCTACTTCCTCCACCGGGCCGTAATGCTCACCGATTTTTACAAGTTCATCAACCTGAAAAGGCCTGTCCGTAAATATTGTTACAGACCCGAAAAAGTTCGCTATTGTGTCCTTCGCCGCAAGAGCAATGGCAACACCTCCCACTCCCGCACCAAGTAAGATGGATTTGACATCCTGGTTGAGTATATTGTCGATGATATAAATTGCCGCAATAATCGCTATCGTAATCCGAAGGGCCTTGCGGACTACCGGAACCAGCATATCATCCAGTTTCGTCTCGGTTTTGCTCGTCCATAGCTCCAGATAATATTCAATGACATCGACCAGCCGATAAACAGCATAGGCAATCGCTATCGCTGCAACAGCGTTAGCTATTTGTGTCCAGCCTTTTTCAATCGTAGAGCTGATACCGTCGATGACCGGCACAGCCGTCTTGTCCTCGAAAACCAGACATAGCTTGCACAGATACAGCCCTATTGCAAAAAAAACCACCGAGACCGGCTTGGTGAAGCATTCAATAAATATCGTCAGTACTTTAGCACCGCCCCTTTGCTCTCTGCGGCGGGCGAAGTTGTTGATTGCATACTGAACAATTCGTCCGCCCGCCATTGCCGCAAGTATCACCAGCAAAACGAGCAAAAAACGCCAGAGTGCATTGCCGCTGACAATTTTGTAATTGATGGTCTTGGCCCACCAATTGGCCGAACCCAATATTTTTATCAATGTTAACGATGTCATATTCCAGTCTCCTTAATTACCTGCGTATATCATACACTGAAAAAAAACATACGCTAAATACTAT
>CAZECQ010000158.1:0-6147 GCA_964510545.1 uncultured Pirellulales bacterium
GAGTATACAAAAACAAACAAGGCTATTGGCCTGAAAGCCTCGAAGGTATAAAATCACCGGCATCTTCGGAAGTCTTTGTTGACCCTATAAACGACGGAGATTTTGTCTATAAACTCACAGAAGAAAACTTCACCTTATACAGTAGAGGTAAAAATAACATCGACGAAAAGGGCGAAAGGGGAATCAAAGAGCAGGGCGGCACCAGGCTTGACGACACACTTTTTTGGCCACAAAAATTCTTAAAGGTAAAATGAACAAAAGCAACAAGCAAGGCAATCGTTAAAATGGTGCAGCATTTATAGTCTTTAGTTGCCAGTTAATAGTAGTTATTAGGTTGATTTTTTTGTAGTGATTTTTGGTTCGAGCCTTACTTGAGTAAGGCTCACTTCGTCGCTTCACTCCTCTGCGTAAACTCACCAGCAGGGATTTGGTAAATCCCTGATTGGCTTGACTTTTCCTGGAAATAGAATTTTTGTTAGGGACAGGCTATACAAGACAATACAAACAGTAGTTTTTAACAAATTAGTGAAATGAAGCATTAGAACCGTCTAAACCCCTTTTTTTCTTGAAAATATGGCGGAAGTCTGTTACATTGTTTATGATGCTGTTAGTTAAAAAGTGATTTTGAAATCTTCGAGTTGAGAGTTGGGTGGGATTTCTTCGATTTTCGTCTGTGTTATGTAGTCTGTGTATCGAGCCTGGATATCCCGGACACAATCTTTGATCCGGCCATTGGGGCCCTGTGCAACCATTTCAACAGTGCCATCGGCGCAGTTGCGGACAAAGCCGGTTAACTGATAGCGATTGGCCACGTCGAGTGTGGTAAATCGAAAACCGACCCCCTGTACTCGGCCGCTAAAAATTACATGTCTGGCAGTCATTTTCAATTGATTATGTAATACTGATTAGTAATTGCTGATTATTGATTATTGACTATATTACAGGATAAATGGTAAATAGTAAATAAAAAATAGTAAATTGAAGCACTATGGGATTAAAAGAAAAGAAACAAATTGAAAGAGATGAGCAGATTTATCAGCTTACGACTCTTGTGGCAGGCAAATTTACCCTTCAGGAGGTGCTGGACAAACTTGCTGAAGCGGCGGTGAAGATTATCGGTGTAAAAGCTTGTTCGATTCGGCTGCTTAATGAGCAAGCCGGTGAACTTAAGATGCGCAGTACCTACGGTCTTAGCGAAGAGTACCGGAGTAAAGGAGTTGTTTCGAAGAATGATGTCGTTATTAAAGCCGCTTTTGCAGGCGAAGCTGTTGTTTTGGACGATATGCGAGTTGATGGCAGGGTCAAATATAAAGAGGCGACGATTAGGGAAGGTTTGGTTAGTCAACTTACGGTAGGGATGCGATTCAGGGGTGAAAATATCGGAGTAATTCGGCTTTACAGCCCAGAACCGAAGCGCTTTGATGAAGACGATATTAGTATGGCACGGGCCGTTGCATCACAGTGTGCGGTGGCAATCACCAATGCCAGACTATATGTGGAAGCGATTGAAGGTGCGCGTATAGCTGAGCAGATGCGTCTGGCTGGAGTGATACAGCGCAGAATGATTCCTCAAAAAGGTCTTCAAGTGCCGGGTCTCGATATTGCAGCTATGTATATTCCGTGTTTTGATGTGGGAGGCGACCTTTATGATTTCTTTCAAATAGATGACAGCCGAATTGTGGTTATTATTGCAGATGTGATGGGCAAGGGGATTCCCGCTGCGATAATGATGAGTATGTTTCGAGGTGCAGTTCGGGCTTATGGGGTAGGCCAGGAGGGCAGCAGAGCTATTGAAGAGATTATCAACAAGCTGAACAGGACGGCTTGCCAGGAATGCAAAGAAGGTGAGTTTATCTCTTTATTTTATGCCATCATCGATGTTAAAGAAAAGACCATAACATATTGCAATTGCGGCCATGAGCCGACAGTATTGATAAGAGAGGGGCAGTCTTCGGAATTAGAAAAAGGTGGCCTTGTGCTTGGAGTTAAGGCTGAGGCGAAATATGAAACGGAATCGTTGGAGCTAAAAGACGGCGATTGTTTGCTGTTCTATACGGATGGTCTGATTGACGCAGCTAACTTTGAGGGCGAATTCTGGGGCAGAGGAAAAATGCTTGAGGCAGCAAAGCGATTTAGCAATGACTCGGCGGAGCGTATGATTAAGAATATTCTCACTTACAGACGAAGATTTGTGGGGCTTGCACAACAGATTGATGATACGAGTATCATTGTTGTCAAGACCGGCGATACAGGCCGGGATGAATATAAAGGTGATGATGGTTGTTGAGATGGCAAAGCTGGTTGTTACAATTGATGGTCCTGCGGCGAGCGGCAAAAGTACCACATCTCGGCATTTGGCGAAGAGACTTGGTGCCAGCTATCTCGATACTGGGGCGATGTACAGGGCAGTTACATTAGCGACGATGCGGTTGGGAGTAGATTTAACTGATGAAGACAAAATACTCGGTCTTTTGGAGTCAACCAAATTTCAATTTACCGATAGCCAGGGCGGAATGGCGGCCAGCATCGACGGTGTTGATGTTACCGAGCGAATACGGCAAGCCGATGTTACGGCCAATGCTCATTATATTGCATCATCGGCTAGGTTGCGCGAAAAGCTTGTCCAAATGCAGAGGCAATTTGCGGTCGGCAGGGGAAAGATAGTTGCCGAGGGAAGGGATCAGGGTACAGTGGTATTTGGCGATGCTGATGTAAAGATCTTTTTGACTGCTGATGTAGCCGAGAGGGCGAAAAGAAGACAGGCGGAGTTGGTCTCTGAAGGCGAGAGCGGGGATTTTGAGCAGATAAAAAAAGCTATTGAAGAAAGGGACAGTTGTGACCAGAGTAGGACAGTGGGGCCGTTAAAGCCGGCAGAGGATGCTGTTGTTGTTGATACTACCGATTTGAGTATAGATGAAGTTGTGGAGAAACTTTACTTGATAGTTGTTGCTCGTGGTCAGTCAGGCGGAACTCATTACTCGATATGGTTCCGTTTTGCGAGGTTTTGCTGCCGGATGTTCTGTTCTTTGTTTTTTCGTGTTAGTGTTTACGACAAAGAAAATGTTCCCGACAAAGGAGCTTTCATAGTGATTAGTAATCACCAAAGTTTTATTGACCCGTTATTTTGTGGGGTATATATAAAGCGGGAATTGAATTTTATGGCGCGTGACACACTTTTTTCGAACCCTTTTTTTGGCTGGCTGATTTCTTCTGTGGGTACGATACCCGTGGCGCGTAGTCAGGCGGATTTGTCAGCGGTAAAAAAAATCATAGAGCGACTTAAAGAGGGCAGAGGTGTTTGCCTTTTCCCGGAAGGGACTCGAACAAGTGACGGGAGAATTTCTTCGTTCAAGGGCGGCTTTGGTCTTTTGAGCAGAAGGGGAAGGGCGGCGATTGTGCCGGTAGTGATTGACGGTGCATTTGATTGCTGGCCGAGGCACAAAAAAATCTTTTCACCCGGACGGATCGTGGTATGCTATGGCAAAGCTATCTCAGTCGAAGAGGCGAAAAATATGGGAGATAAGAAACTGGCGAAGAAATTGACCGATACGATGCGACAAATGCAAAAGGACATAAGACAAAAACAGGGCAAAGAGCCATATAGCTATTAACAGTTGGTGGACAGAAATTAGTATTAATCGAAGTTTATAGAAAGGAAAAAAAATGAAGACAAGGAGCAGGTTTTATTTAGGTTTGTTTTTGTTTGTTTTGTTATTGAGTTCCTGTACGAGTACTCAGTCACTTCGGCGCGGCGATTGGGTTGAGCATGGGTTTAGTGCGGAGGGTAGGGAATCACTTTATTCGTTTGTTCAGGAGGCGGTGGATAATAATGAAATTCCGGGGATGTCAGTTTTGCTGCTGCATAAAGGTGAAGTTATTTTTGAGGAGGGGTTTGGTTATGCAGATATTGAAAATAAAGTTCCATTTAAGGCAAATTCTGTTTGCAGGCTGGCATCGATTAGCAAGCCGTTAATGGCGACAGTTATTGTTCGTCTGGCGCAAAAGGGAATGCTCGATATTGATAAGCCCATCGATTACTACCTGCCTGAGTTCAAGGACGTTAAGCTAAAGAATGGGCAGAAGGCATCTCGTGCTCCGACAGTTCGTGAGCTTCTCTCGCATACCGGTGGTCTGGATGAAGAGACGCCGTGGAACAGAGAGAAGAATCAGCGGCCGGGTGTGACACTGGAAAAAATGGTAAAAGGATATGCAGCTGAAGGGCTTGTATATGAGCCGGGCCGGTACAAGCTGTACAGCGGCATGGGGACAGACACAGCGGCGCGTGTTGCTGAGGTGGCGACAGGTAAATACAGAGATGAATTGCTGCTGGAAGAGTTGGCAAGACCTTTGGGTTTGAAGTCTTTAACATATTGTCCAGAGAAAAAAGTTATAGACTCTATGCCGCGAGTATACCGCAAAAGTGGTGATGGTTTTAAGCATGGTAGTCATTACATTGACACGATGGCGCCAAAACCGAAAAGCCAATATTCTTCAACCGGTGGTGGTATAGTTTGCAGCCCGCAGGATTTGGCGGTATGGCTTTTAATGTGCCGCAATGTCGGCGTTCATCGAGATGAGCAATTTATCTCTGAAGGATGGATGCGTCAGATGTTTACTCGCGGCCCTCCTGGTCAGATTGGCTTAGGTTTTGCTGTTGGTGAAGGGGCTAAAGCAGGATATCCGGCTGCGGTTTGGCACAGCGGCTCAACAGGCACATATTGCTGGATTGATTTTGAACAAGATATAATCGGAATAACATTCATTCAAAGTGGCAGGTACTTTCGGTCGGCGGTCAAAGATAAGTTTTATAAAATCTTGGGAGTAAGTCTGCCGAAAAGTAATCCAAAGATGGGAGCTTACCCTAAGGATAAATAGAGTAAGAAAGATAGTATATTACGCATGAAAGGCAGGCAGCAGGTGGGTCTGCGAGGTATAATGTTTTTGGTATTATGAACGTTTTAGTTGCTGAAAATTGTGGATTCTGCCCGGGCGTTAGAAATGCCATCAGTATTGCCGAAGAAGTACTGAATAAAGAGAAGTGCGTTTACAGTCTTGGGCCAATTATTCATAACAAAAATGAGGTGGAGCGGTTAGCGAAAGCGGGATTGAAAACTGTCAGTAATGTAGAACAAATTGGATCAGGTGTTGACATCGAGAAGTTCAGTCCGGTGGTGCTTGTTCGTTCTCACGGAGCGAGTCCGGAAGAATTAGCTAAGCTGAAAGAAAAAGGTCTTACAATAGTAGATGCTACGTGTGTGCTGGTTAAAAGAGTACAGGCGATAGCGCAGGAGCTGGAGCAGCAAGGCTATAAGGTTGTAATAATTGGCGATGCGAACCATCCGGAGATTCAGGCAGTTATGGGCTGTGTACGAGAACCAATAGTGGTTTCTGAGAGGGGTGATTTGGATAAATTACCCGAAAACGGCAAATTGGGGATTGTTTGCCAAACGACGCAAAGCGTAGAGCATTTTGCTGAAACGCTCGGTGCAATAGCAACGAGAGGTTTTGCAGAGATGAAAGTAATTAATACTCTGTGCAAAGAGGCGATAAAGAGGCAGAAATCGGCAGTGGAATTGTGCAAGCAGGTGGATATAATGTTCGTGCTCGGAAGCTTTGAAAGCGCCAATACACGGAAATTGGCGGAACTGTGCAAAAAATATAATAACCAGACGTTTCATTTGCAAAACTGGAGTGAACTTGATAGAATGTTACTTCTTAGTAAAAAAATAGCAGGTGTTACGGCAGGGGCCTCGACCCCTGAGTGGATAATTGCCGAATTTGTAGAGAATTTGACTAATCTTCAAGACAATGGCGGCAGTGGGTGAGTTGAAAATTTCCGCTGCCTGTGCAAAATATTTTGTTTTGGAAAATTGCAGTAAAGAGGCTGAAATTAGAGAATAAAATTAAAATAGTAAATGAAACGATATGAGCAGAGAGATTATAAAGGCGTGTAGTTTGTATCGGCTGCGTGGGCCGATATGTTTATAAACGATTAATGAAAAATATGTGTTTGTGCGATGTTGCACAAGGCCTTGTCGGCGTAAATGTGGGGCGCCAATAAGGTCATGTAAAAAAGACTCCACAAAGGGAATTTTGGTTTATGGTAGATAGAAATATTGTTAACAAATTAGGCTTGTCACAAGAGAA
>CAZECQ010000159.1:0-6147 GCA_964510545.1 uncultured Pirellulales bacterium
CTGCCATATTTAGAAGACATTTTCATAATTGCAGTCATAAGATTATCCGCCTCAAGGAACTTCAGAGTTACAGTTTCAATATACAGTCTGGGTATGTTTTTTTCTTCTATAATAATTCCGGGCGGTATTTTATCGGCCTTTTTTATCTCAATAAGAATCTTTTTAAGATTTTCTTTCGTGTCCAAAATAATCAAAGAATTACTTTTTATATCAACGGAGATATTGCCATGCCCAGAAGACATTTGCTCAAGCGCGGACCGCAGGCTTGGGGCATCGAGAAACTCCAAGGTTACGGTTTCCATAAACAGTTCAACTGTGTTATCCACTATCATGTCGGTATTGGACCCTCTTTGGGCAGTGGAAGGTCTGTCTTGCTCAGAGAGTTGCGAAAAAGGGTCTTCTCTGCCGATGTCGTCCTGTTCGAAAACTTCATCACCGGTTTGCTTTGACTGTGCACTTTCGCAGCAGAAGCAAACAGCAAACAGCAAAAAACACAAAATAATCCTGATATACATTCGTTTAATCATCGGGACCTCGCTCCTTATTCTGTATCACATTAATTGCGATAGTCATATCACATTTTAACCGGCTTGAGCCTTGTCTGATTTGTTTAATATTTAGTGATTCTATCTGTACCTGTTCCAAGCGCTCCTGTAATTTATTCATTAGTGCAGTTATGCCTCCATAGCAGCCAACAACAGACAACTTCGCACGCTGTGTGTTTATACCGCTATTTTTGCCCGGTTGTTTTTTCTTAGACTCCAGGTCACTTGACAAAAATTCCAGCGCATCTACAACACAGTCCATTTCCTGCGCGAAAACTGGAATGTCGCTGAAAAGCCTCCTGGCTTCGACACTGCCAAAGACCCGTGCATGGGACTGTTGAAACTTCTCTTGCAGCCGGTCAAGCTCTTTTGTCTTGTTTTTTACTTTCTTAGCGATAATCTGATTCTTCCTTGCAAGATTATCTGCGGCTGACTCATATTTTTGTGCAGCCAGAAGATAATTTCTATGAGGTGCCACAAGCCAGTTGTAAACAGCGATTATCCCTATCAGGATGAACGCTACAGGCACAACATTCTTTGAAAAACGACTTGATTTTGTCAGGTTATTCAATAACATCTACTGATATTCCTTTTATTGAGCCAACGAACAGGCGATAGAATACATCAATAAATTCTTATTCTCGGGGTCTTCTTCTGCTCCAAGAAACAGGGCGGATTCTATAAGTTCAGTTGCATTAAGCATATCAACAAAACGATGAATAGCTGCGTAGGAAACGGCCTGGCCCCGAAGCAACATCTTTGAATTATTTTCACAGGAAAGTCTTGTAAGTCGCACTGTCTTCGGTATCGCAGACCTGATATCATTGAGAATTCGGTCCCATCTTTTGAAAGAGCCGGCATTCAAAATGGCATTCAGCCGGTTAAGCTCGTTGGACACGTCTGCAATTTGGCCTTGCAGTGATGTCTGCCTGCTCAACAGGGTGTGCATGTTTTGTTTCGCCTGCGTCTGCGCCTTTTGGTTTATATCACCCTCTACTTTTTTCACTTTCATATTGAAAAAGCCAACGCTAAGAATCATCAGAAAGAGAATAGCCCCTGCAACATTTGCGCTAATCAGGACCTGCCTTTCTGTAGACCTGGCCTCAACTACCCGGGGTGGAAGTAGGTTGATATTCAGACCTCCTTTTGAATTATCCAGAATTTTCATAGCCAATCCAACAGCAATTGCAGAGGGCTTTTCGCTTTTTTCGGTATCTGCAACAGGCGTGTCGAGGTATGCGGTTCTGAGTGTTCTGATTTTCAACTCTACACCCTCGACATTTGTTCCCAGAGATAGCGTCTCGTCCTTAACCGGCTGGTTCCCGACGTCTGTAATAAGGGTTACCTCCCATTCATCGCGTTTGTCGAGAACCTCAAATTCATAAAATTGTATAACCGTATATATTTCTTCGGTGAGCCATTCAAAATACTGGTCGGGCTGGTGAATGTCGGCCTCAATATGTTTGGTCCTTATAAAATCCAAAGTCTGGTTTTTGAACAGACATAAAGTAAGAGTGTCACCGTGCGCTATTGCAAAGAGCAGATTTCGGTTAAGTTTTTCGTCAATCTTTTTTGCATAACAGGCCCTGATGTAAGCGAGTGAAGCCGGCTCAATGGCATCTATATTCAAGCCTTCTCTGTTCAGTGTTTTAGCCGCATCAGTAATTTTTTGACTATCTGTGGCAACTACAAGCGCCCGGCGATTACCAAACTTTGCTGACGACGTTGCGCCGCAGAAATCTATTGCGGCTTTGTTCATTGGCAACACCGCATAGTGCTTTACTTCATCACACACAAATTGTCTTACATTGCTTGGCGGCTCATCCGGCATATCCAGAATCTGCATAAGCACAGGATTCGCAATCAATGATATCGCTGATGGATGTGAGCGTATTCGGCTTTGGGCTTTGAGCCTCTTTATGGCCTTAGCTAAAACCACCGCATCTTCAACACAACCGTCTTTTATCGCCCCGTCGGGAACAGGGGCCGTGGCGGTCTTTAGTAATTTGACGCCATTTCTGCATTTTTTGAGCAGGGCCAGTTTTATCCGGCCGTTAGAAATATCTATTCCAAGTGCTGTTTTAGGCCCGAACATTATTCGTTAATCCTTAAATTATCAATTCTTATTACATTACTATTGCTGTCTGAGGGCTTCACTCCCACCGTTATATCGGCCTGCACTTTGGCAACAAAGCTCTGCGATGAAGTTCCCTCAGATTCTATCGTCAAATTCGGCAAAGAGCCTGTGACCGTAACGTCATAAGAGCCGCCATTAAAGGACTTGTCTGTAAATCCGTCAGCCCAGTTTGGGTCGGCCCGTATTTCATACAAAGCATCATTGAGCCCGGCTTCTGCGGTGGTAAGTGCTTCAGCAGCAAAAACCTGATTCCGCATAAGCTGTATTTCTTCGATATTCATTTGCGCCATACCCATAACCACCGCCGACAGCAGTGCTATAACAAAAATTGTTATCAACATTACCGAACCGTTATTTTTCAACTTAACTTTCATATTCCTAGCAACCTTTACGGATATACTCCAATGAAATCCTGCAGGTCAACAAATGTGCTCAAATTCAGCACCACCGCCCAGCCGCCACTGTCAGGTCCTCCATACGCACAAAGATAATGGCGGGAGTCTATTTTTTCCAGATTCGCCGCCAATGCAAAAGAAGTATCATATTCATAAGCCGCCTCTTTGGAAACCGACCAGTCGGTTATATCGACGCTCAGAACGGCTGACCAGCCATCCGTGTCCGGCCCCTCGTGAGCGCAAAGATAATGGCTTCTGTCTATCCTTTCTAAATGTGAAAGCTCTCCACAGGAATCATCGTATTCAAAAAGCGTCTCCTTGGAAACCGTCCAGTCACCGGTATTTACAGCCAGAATAGCAACCCAGCCGTCATCGTCTGATGATGTATAAGCGCTTATATAGTGGTTTGAGAATATCTCTCTCACAGCCGGACGACTTTGGGTGGAACAGTCAGCATAGTCATAAGCCGTTCCATGGGAAATCGTCCAGTCAGTGGTGTTTACGTCCAGAATAACGGCCCTGCTCACAGCACTAGTTTCGTTATTATAGATACAAAGCCAGTGTGTTGAATCTACCTCTGCCAAATCCGGACCATAACAATGGTCAGTATCAAACTCATAAGGCGTCTCCTTGGAAATCGTCCAGTCACCTGTATCTACAGTCAAGACAACAGCCCAGCCATCACTGTCCACCCCACCATAAGCACAAAGATAATGGGTTGAATCTATTTTCGCCAAATCCGCACGAGTTGCAAAATTAGTATCAAACTCAAAAGCCGTTCCCTTTGTAATCGTCCAGTCACCGGTATCTACAGTCAGAACAACAGCCCAGCCATCGCTGTCCGGCCCGTTATAGACACAAAGATAATGTGTTGAATCCAATTGTGTCAAATCCGCACGACTTGAAGCAACATCATACTCAAAAGCCGTCCCGCTGGAAACCGACCAGTCACCTGGATCCACAATCAATACAACAGCCCAGCCGTCGCTGTCCGGCCCGTTATAAGCGCAAAGATAGTGGGTCGAATCTATCTGTGCCAAATCAGGCATAAGTCCCGTTCCAGTATCATACTCATGGCCGGTGCCGCTTGTAATATTCCATTCCACCATTTCAGCGATTTCTTCTGCGCTGAGCACGCGGCTGTACAGTCGAACATCATCAACCAGACCATCCCACCCCTTTGTATTGTAAGAGGGATTAATTCTTCCACCGATTACAAATGAATCGGTATGAGTATTAAGCCGACCGGACGGCGTATCTGTATTAAGCCGGATACCGTCAATATATAGTATTCTTGTTGATGTATCAGGGTCATACGTTACTGCAATGTGATGCCATTGTTCATCTACTGTGGTTGTCGAGGTAGTGATGACTTCATCACTTAAACTGTTCATATAGCTTCGAATCCCTTCCTGCGATGTAGCTCTACTCGTAACCTGATAAGCGCTTCCCTTGGTGAGCAGATACTGGTTAGTCGTGTGGATAGTATCAAGCGTAACCCAGCACGTAATAGTGATTTGATCCCTTATAACGGCCCAGTCGGTGCCGCCACCAAAGTTAACAACACTGTTGACCAGACCGGCTGAATTGTTAACATCCAGCACGTTGCTGTCCTTACCGGTATCATAAGTTATCTCTATGCTTGTACCGGAGTCGCCGTCCACGATTGTGCCGTGGTGATTATTGCCGCTACTGTCGTTGGCGGTGCCGTCATTAAAATTCCAAAAGCCCACAAGGTTCGGGTCGTAATTTCCATTTGTGCGCAGATAAACTGAACTCTTAAAGGTTTTGTCTTGGGCCAGGGCGGCCGAATTGGTCAGGGTCGTTTCCACTTCCACCAAGCGGATAAAATTGCAGTCGGTAATTGCCGCCTCCAAATCACAGGCGTCATAACAGGTAAACTGCAACTGGCTCACCGGCCCGGCGAGGTTGCTAAGGTCGCCCACAACACCGAATTGAACGTAGCTGTCTGAAATTTCATATCGTAAAGAGTTGTTATCATTATCTTTAAATTCGATATAACCATTTGTTTCAGCAGAGCCGCTTACATCGGTAATTCTGACTGCCTGTGCGAGATTACGGTTAAAGTGGTCTATCAGAACTCTGCCGTTCTGCAGTGCCGCAGCGCCAGCCTGTTTGGAATCCCAACTGTTCTTAATGCTTCTGAATTGTGGCAAAATGGCAGCAAAGACAATGGCCATTATTGCCAAAGCCATCACCATCTCCACAAGCGTAAGAGCGGTTCTGCCGGATATCGTGCCGCGTATTGCGCATCCACAACTACCGTTTACACAAAAAGCCCCACACTTAGCGCATAACGAACTTGTACGGATTTTATGGTTCACCTGCTCCATCTCTGTTACCACATACTGTATGGTTATACTATCAAGGGTATTCTCGGCATATAAAGCGGGAGTTGTTACGTGAATTTTGAATTATCGGTCGCTAAAAAAGAAAGTAAAAAAACCGCAGTAAACAGAACTTTAGGCCCGAGGTAGCACCGCTTTTATCGGGCAACAACACCTGCTGCAGGAAAGATAATTTCGGACCAGGGAAAAGTCCTATATGGTTACCATCTTTTTGCCAGGTAGGTATTGAGGGTAACTTCGATTTCGTCACTCGCAAGGTTGCTGTCCTCATCGAGGTCATAGCCAACCGAGACCGTTATCGTCCTTAAATCGCTGCCTGAACCGGTATCAGTAACATTGCAGAGGTATAAACCATCGAGAGACGTGCCCGTTTCAGTGAACGAACTGGAGTAGCTGTAAATCGAGCCTGCTCTTATCTGGTCAAATTTGAGCTGAGCAAGGGTGAGACTTTTGGTTTTGCGCTCAATAATCGCACTGCTCAGATGGGCCGCAGTCAGACCTCTTAGAATCGGGACGGTTGCGATAATCAACAGTGTCGATGAAACAACAACCTCGGTTAGAGTAAAACCTGCCGGTTTTCTGGAGGTGCGTGGGCGCATGACACTTTTCAATAAACTATGAAATGAGAACACCATAAATAGTTTTGTCAGTTTTCGGCACATCCCACCATACCCGTTGCTGAAGTAATAGTAATTGTAAAG
>CAZECQ010000160.1:0-222 GCA_964510545.1 uncultured Pirellulales bacterium
GAGCCTCCTGTAAAAAAGGTTATTGTGGCGTTTCAACGACCACGAGCCGAAAAGGCAGGGCCGTTACTACGAGCCCGATTATAACCTAAACGGGAGGCTCCGGTTACATAGCTTATCTGTGGCTAATCCATATTACTTTACCAGCAGGCGCCTTGACACAGAGACCGACAACTATTACTACCGTGCACGCTACTACAACCCAGAAATTGGGAGGTTCTTGCA
>CAZECQ010000160.1:232-6143 GCA_964510545.1 uncultured Pirellulales bacterium
CTTATCAGCATTCCCAAAGTCACACGATGGACACGAAATCATCTATCCTGACTCCAACGGCACTTACCAACCCTTCAACAAACGGTATAAAAGAAAGTTCGGGTTATCCGGCAATGTTTGACTCCGGTAAATCAGACGCTCGTAAATATTCCGCATTGGCAATTTGCCTGTTAGTAATTACTTCGGGGGCCAGTTGTGGATTTTGCGCCCGTAGCTCAGCAGGATAGAGCATCGGTTTCCTAAACCGAAAATCACTGCTTTGAGCCCTTTCGGGCGTAGTTGAGTGGATGGTTGCCATTTTCTGCAAGGATTGAGAACGGTAGCCTATAGTTGCCACAAAGGGTAACGTCATCAAGCCGCAAGTTCGAAAACACTGAATCAGCAATTTGGCGTTTCTGGGGTACTGGAAGCATAACGTATTGTCCTGCAAGATTTTGTGCCGCTTCTGTTGATGGGAAACAAAGTCATTACAAATAGCACATTTATACACAAAAAAAACCGTGCCAGCACCTGTCACCAACACGGGCTCAAACGAGGCCGACGTGACTCGAACACGCAACCTTCGGATCGACAGTCCGATGCTCTAACCAATTGAGCTACGGCCCCGTAATCTCAACCCCAAAAATATACCAAACCATAAACTCTTATGCAATTATTTTTTATAAAATCAGCTAAACCGCTAAAGCCGTCGCACTTCACAGCTATTTTCTCGAAGACTGTGAACGTCTGACAACCGGTTGTGATTTACTATACTTTTTATGATTCTGCTGCAGAACTTTCATGGCTTTTTTCACGTCGGCGACTTTCAAAACGCCGGTTGTTCGGCCGCCCTTCGCCCCCGCCGTGCAATACGCATATGAAATATTTATATGGTTTTTAGCCAATCTTTCCACCACCGTCGCAAGAGCACCGGCCTTATTGGTCAGGTTCACGCACAAAACCTCACTCCTGTTATAGGGCATATTAAGTTTTGTTAACACTTCTTGTGCTTTTTTCGGCGCACCAAAAATCACCCTCATAACACCGTGCTCAACAGAATCCATCATTGTTATTGCTATGATGTTAATCTTCGCCTCCGCAAATTCACTGAGCACCAGAGACAGAACACCAGGCTTATTAACCATAAAAATCGAAAATTGTTCCGCAATATACATACATCGGCCTCTCAAATCAAAGGTAACTCAACTTGTTTTTATCGCTTTGACGGCACTTTCTTTGTCCGGGAAAAATCTAAAAACCTTCTCAAGACTGGTTATCTTAAAAACCCTGTGCAGTTGCGGATTTATCGCGCTGATAACCACCTCACCCTCATCTTTCTGAACTTGATCCCGAATATTAAGCAGAAGACCCAAAACCTGGGAGGAGAAAAACTTCACCCCCCCAAAATCAAATATAACCCTCTTCGGTCGATTTTGTTCTATAAATTCTTCTATCTCAGTAGCAGCCGCTGCTATTTTTTCCACACAGCTGATTGAGGTGGCCTTAAAAGCGATAATCGCTATATGCTCTTCACTGGTTATTTCAACGCCGACTTTTTCGTCCATATCCTTTGCCGCACGGCCCTGACAAAAAACGCAATTCCACCTAATTCTCACAAGTTCGTCAGCCCCTGTTCACTTCTTGCCCGTCCTGAGCTTGCCGAAGGGCCTGTCCTTAGCTATTGTTGCTTATTTCCCAACATTTATCAATAGCCAACCATTAATAATTAAATTTTTCAGCATTTCCAACAGGCCGAAATATGCCCCCTGTATTTACGTTTTTTGGCCAATATCGCTTTTTACTTTAGACAATTGCCCTCAGCAAAAGCTCTTCTCAGTCAAACATTTGGCGATTATATTATAGTGCTCACGATTGAATTTTTACGTTTGTTCGCGGGCAAACACCTTTAAAGCAATAAGTTACAATCCCCGTCGCGGGAATTTATTACCCTGAAAGGCATATCTTAATTCCGTTCGGATTCGCCTATTCGGATGTACTCATCGCATTTTTGACGCATCAGAGCTAATACCGTAGCATGACTCGAATCATTAACCAGGTTGTGCAACTCTAACGGGTCCTTTTGGATATCCCACAATTCCTCTATCAAAGGCTTGGTTTCATGATAACGGATGTATTTGTATTGCTCGGTCCTGACGCATTTGGAGCGCACAGTGCCTTTTTTGAATATTTCCTCTCTTTCGGCATCATCCTTTGCGTCTTCAACTGCTGTTCTGAAGCTGGCAAAATTATTTTCTGAAAATGTACTTTTGCGCACCTTTGTTTTGCTGCCATTCACAAGACCTAAAAAACTGACGCCATGCATTGAACTCGGCCTACTTACACCACCTAACTCCAGTATCGTCGGAGCGAAATCAACTATACTCACAAGCCCGGCTATCTTACTTCCACCCTTTAATGCCTTAGCTCTCGGGTCATAATAAAGCAAAGGAGCACGCACCGATTCTTCATAAAGCAAATCCTTGCCGCGCAACCGTTTCGACCCGCAGAAGAACCCGTTGTCTGAGCTGTAAATAATAACGGTATTCTCCTCCAGCCCCTGCTTTTTAAGCTCATCGCGAATTTGCCCTAATGCCGCATCAACACCCGTTATCAATGCGTAATAATTTTTAATAAAGTTGGAAAATTCACCTACCCCCTTGCGCCCTCGATATTGTTCCCTCACCACCTTAGGCAGCTTATTAAAATAATCAACGCCGTCATTTGAATACCGCGGTATGTCTTTATCATCATAGAGCTTGCGATATTTACTCATCGGCTGGAAAGGTCCGTGCGGTGCTTTGAAGCTGACAGACAAACAGAACGGCTTATCCGCCTGTGATTTCTTCGTATCTGCGATAAACTGGCAGGCATAATTAGCATTGACTTCGGTAAGATGCCCCTTGTCCGTATCATACTTACCTTGCCCTGCGTAACCGTTCCAGCGGTCAAATTCCCCGCTCGGCATATGCTCTGTCTTTAACCACAATCCCGTACGGTAGTTGCGCTTGCCGTTGGGATAAGGAAATTCTATGCCCAAAACCTTTTCATCAGTCACTGGAAAACCGAACTTGCCGACAAAGCACGTTCGATACCCTGCCTTTCGCAGCCCGACAGGATAGCTCTCGGCGAATTCAGCTTTACTTATGGCGAACGTTGTCGGCCTGTCGAATCCGCAGCGATGGCTGGTCAAATATCTGCCTGTCATAATACTCGCCCGGCTCGGCTGACATATCGGCGAGGCATGATAGACATTCTCAAATAGCACACCATCAGCTGCCAGCTTGTCCATATTAGGTGTTATGATATGCTTATTGCCGTAACAACCCATAGTATCCCAACGTTGGTCGTCCGCCAGAAGGAATATTATATTAGGCTTAGTGGACTTCGCCGATTTGTTTGAAAATAATCCGGACCCGTAACTCGCTCTTGCCCCTGAAAGCCCAAATGCCGTCGCTGCCAATGTCTTCAAAAAATCACGTCTGCCGAAACTGTCCTTCATTTTTCGCTCCTTCATTTTGCTAATCGTTACTTGGCAATTCCCCCTCGGATATCCCTATTTCGTTCATTACTCTTGTAAGTTCAGCATGCATTTCGCTGACCACCGACGCATAGGCCGGATTGTCATATACGCTGACCAACTCCAGCGGATCCTTTTGCAAATCGAACATATCATACACATCTGCCTTGTTATTATAGTGATAGCAAATCAGCTTATACTTATCGGTGCGAATTCCGTGATGTCTCGGCTTACCGGCCCAGTATGAGTAAAAGAACGACTTTCGCCAGTCGGTCGGCGCCTTACCTTGCAATAACCGACGAAAGCTTCGCCCCTGCATTCCCGCCGGAACTTCAACGCCGGCAAAATCCAGGAAAGTCTCTGCGAAATCAACATTGACAACAAGCTTGTCGCAAACGCTGCCCGGCTTTATCTCTTTCGGATAGCGTACGAGAAAAGGCATCCTGAGTGACTCTTCCAGAATCAAACGCTTATCGTAAAAGCCATGCTCCCCAAGAAACATACCCTGGTCCGATGTATAAACCACAATGGTATTTTGCTTTAAACCTTCACTATCAAGTTCATCCAAAAGCCTGCCAACACTTTCGTCGTTAGCAGTGATACAGCGGATATAATCCTTAACATATTTCTGATAAGCTGCCTGTATCTTTTGCTTATCGTTCATCCCGGTAGTATCCAGCGGCCCTGTTGGCCAGGTGCTTCTTTGCATCCTGCCTGCCAGCTTCAGAATCTTGGCCCAGTGCCGTGACATTTGCTGTGGCGCGCGATTACTGAAATCGTCAAAAAGCGTTGAAGACTCAGCTATTTGTTTGTTCTTGAACATATCTTTATGTCGCTTGGCATATTGCCACAAACCATGTGGAGACTTATGCTGGCACATCATCAGGAACGGCTTATTCTTATCGCGATTTTTCAGCCACTCAAGTGTCAAATCCGTAATAATATCCGTCACGTAGCCTTTATAGCTCGTTTTAACTCCGTTCTTGTCAAAAGTCGGATTATAATATTTGCCCTGTCCGTGACGCCCAACACTACCAAGGACCTCATAGTGGTCAAAGCCGGATGGCGTTGATTTTATATGCCATTTACCGATAACAGCCGTTTGATAGCCGGCGTTGGTCAACTGGCGAACAAAACTCGGATGTCCGGCTTTAAGCGAACCCCCGAGTTTTCTGACCCCGTTAACATGGCTGTATTGGCCGGTGATAATACTTGCTCGGCTGGGTGTGCATATTGAATTATTGCAGAAGCAATTATTAAGCCGCATACCTTCCGCGGCAATTTTGTCAATATTAGGCGTTTTAGCATAGTCTTTTAGCCAGCTGCCATAGCAACTTATAGCATTAGCGGCATGGTCATCTGCCATAATATAAAGAATATTAGGCTTATCACCGCCTTTGCTATTGACCTCAACTTCTCTTTTGGAAGATGGCCTAACACTTGCTTGACCGGCGTTTTGTGCGAAGGCCAGGCCCCCGGCAATTCCAGCACACTGCTTCAAAAATTCTCTGCGGCAAAGCATATCGTTTCTCTAAAATCTATCATTGCGGCCCTCAGCCCGCCAACAAAGCCACCTTAGGCATTTTGCGCCGCCGTTCCAGCTTCCGATGATCGCTGCATTACTACGGCCATATATTCTCCAACTAACGTCTCAGTAAGCTCTTTAACAGAGATGATTTTATTTACCTGATATGTGTTAGCTCCCGCGAAAGCAAACCCGTTTTCAATATCACCTTTTTTTGCATTAGTCAATGCAAGAGCGATACAATATGGCACATTTTCAAAATCACAACTTTTTAGACACTTCCATGGACACTTGAAAGTTTCCTTAACGCCTGATGAAACCCGCTCAAGAAACTCATCTCGTATAGCTCTTCCAGGCAGTCCTACGGGGCTGTCAATTATGACTATATCTTCTTTCTTGCAGTTTAAATACGCATCCTTAAATTCCTGAGATGCGTCACATTCATAAGTTGCTACAAACCTGGTCCCCATCTGCACACCCTGAGCACCTAACTGCATAAACTTATTAATGTCAGCACCAGTGTATATTCCTCCCGCTGCGATCACAGGGACACTTTTAATAAACAGTTCTTCATAGGGTTTTATCGCAGAGATTACTTCCGGCAGTATCTTTTCCAACGCATAGTCAGAATTGCCGATTTCCTCTCTTTTGAAACCGAGGTGCCCGCCGGCTAATGGTCCTTCTACAACCAACGCATCTGGTATATGGTTAAACTGTTTTGCCCACGATCTAAATATAATCTTGGCCGCCTTGGCGGAAGATACGATAGGGACAAATTTAGTAGGCAGTTCTCCTAATTTGTCTAATGGCAATGTCTCAGGAAGCCTTATTGGAAGGCCTGCCCCAAGAAAAAGCAAATTCGCTTCCTCTTCCACTGCACATTGCACAAG
>CAZECQ010000161.1:0-6115 GCA_964510545.1 uncultured Pirellulales bacterium
TGGGATTGTGAAACTTTTCTTCGTGTCGAAACATCACCGTCTCCTGACCGACCTGCACCTGATTATCACCACTGCCGAAGCTCACTTTGCAGATAGGCGGTGCGGCGGCGGCAGCAAGTTTTTGTTTGGCTTCCTCGGAAACATCAGGGCAATCGTCCAGTTTAGCACGTTTTTGGGCAAGCTGCATAGCAAAGGCCAGACAAGTAGGCATACCACACTTCTTACAGTTGGTCTTTGGTAGGAGTTTGAAAATATCTAATCCTGTTAGCGCCATAATTTTTATCCTTTACTGTAGTAATTTTTTCACAAAATTCATATTTCGTATCCTGCTCCACTTTTTGGGCAATACACTTTAAGCTTTTAAAACATAGGCTCCATGGCGATTACAGGATGTCCGGCCTTGGTGATAAACTCTAAAACTTCCTCTTCCGTAGTAGCTATGGTTTCGTCGGCAATCTTGTTGAGGAACTCTTCGCCACCAAGTTCGAATTCTTGAGCCCTTTTGATAAAAGTATCTTTAATTTCCTCTTTGAGCATGCTTGGCATCCACACAATTCTTTTGATTCCACCTTCGGCTGCAATAAATTTTCTTGAGTTTATATAGTGCTTCGAGTGCCCGATGAAGCCGGGCGTCTGGTTTCCGCCGCCGACGGTACCGGCCAGCGTTGAAAACTTCATTCCACAGGGAGCCATCTCGGTAAACTCACGGTTGACTATCATTATTCCGCCGGTCGAAGGCAGTACCGCTGCGATACATTCGAAGCATCCACAGGAGGTCATTGGGTCAAAAATCATACTATACTGGCTCATTCGCTCGATATTGCCGCCACTGGCCTTGAGTACAAAATCATTTACTTTATCCCACTGCCCGATAGTTTCATCAATACAATTTCCCTTATCGATAGGCTGGTTTGGGCCTGTTGGGGTTATCTCATACGCCGCCCTGCAGTCCAGCCAGCTATAAGCCCCACACAAACCGGGCCTTTCCGGCGAAACCACACAAACATGGTTCGGAGCGAAACTTTGACAAAGTGTGCAGGAATAATAAGTTTCGATATCTTCATCTGTCATACCAGCAAGGCGTTTGTCACGTTCGGCATATACCTTACGCGCCATTTCGCCAAGCTTTTGCACCTCGTCCTCAACGGTATAGATCTTGACCTGGACTTTGTCGATAATGTTAGAATACTGCTCGTGAAACATCGCATGAAGAAGTTTACCAATATGTTCGAGTCTAAATCCGGCCTCGAAGGCGTCTTTACTAATTCGCAGCCAACTGATGTCTCGCTGGCCCATATGCCAGATACCCTGCGCTTCGTTGATAAAAGTATGGACCTGCCTTTCGAGAACCGGCTCGAAATCGGACTGCATTTTTCTTCCAGCCACTTCAATAATAATTCCCAGCGGCATTTGCCCGCCCGGCTCAAGCGTATCGACATCAGGGCCATTTAGTTTCACGCTGCCGTCTTCGACCTCGCTGATATCCCGCATCCTAAGCCATTCGAAGGCCGGTGTTCTTTGGCCGCCAAACTCACAGTACATATCTTCCTTGCGGATGCGCTCACCTTCGAATGCCGGACTGCAGGCAACTGGAATCGGAATCTCAGAGATTTTTATTTTCAGACCACGAACCTCGATACATTTCTCCACGATTTGGTTATACGGAACATCGGAAACAACGTGCTCATAGGTGCATATACCGGTGGGTAAAATCTCAGGGATGTCCGAGTCTGCAATGACAGGGAAGCCGTAATTAATCGCACCTGCGGCGGTTGCGTACCATTCGTCGGTAACTTCGCCAAGGGCCATAACAAAGGCGAAGATTCTGTTTTTATTATACAGCAGGTTTCTCCGAAAATCACCGGCTTGAACACCACCAAAGCTAAGAGCCGCCCTGCTGGCAAAGCCGAGGGAATATATAGCCGAGGTAATTTCTCTGCCGAAAGGTACCAGTCGGGTTTCCCAGCCCAACTGCACACCGCCCTCGACAAGCTGCTCAGAGAACGTTGTGCCGTTATTATGCGCAGACATAAAAACGTACAGGCATCGTTCCTGGAGCTTACGAGCGATATCAACCGCTGTTTCAACATCAGGTGCGGCACCTGCTATCGCGGCGAAACCCGGGGCCGTGCCGTCAACAAACTGAATGCCACGCTCGCGCAGAATTGCATCATCGGCAGCACCAAGCCAAATACCATCAACCGGATTGGGGCCAATCACATACTTGCAGGCCTCTATAATCTCTTCTGCAAACAGTGTTGCCATACCCGCATCAAGGGCAGGCCCCAGATAAGGAATCCACAACTCATCGTCAACTAATTCCGGTAGCAAAGGTTTGATTTCTTCGGTCATTACATCTTCGAAATCTGACAATTTCTCTACGACTCGACCGGTCATCGAATAAATAATCGGCATGTAATAGCCGGTGTTCGGGAACGCAACAGGACAATCTTTGCCTTTTTCCTTTATGGCACGCGACAATATGTCTTCGGCCTCCTTAACTATCTTATGGGAACCGCGTATGGCTGCTGATGCAATTATTTTTGACATAGCTTAACCTGCTTTCTTTTATATTCTATATATTATCTTTCAATAATTCTTTATATCATTCTATACTTAATGCACGCCGGTCTTCCATATCATAGAGCTTGCGTTCTTTCTTTACGTCAATACCCAGTGCCTGACGCTTACTTTCGATATGTTCAATCATCATACCGGCGGCCTTGATGGGGTCCCGCTCGAAGGCCCATTTACCGCCTATATCTTTTTCCATCTCCTCGGTTAAATACCGAGTCAGGTTTTCAGAGCCGAGAACGGGCAGGGGCTCGGCGATAACAGTAAAGACCCCGGAAGCCACAAAATACATGCCTATGGAGACCGCTTTTTCCGACATCCATTCGGGTGCGGCGCCGGCGACAGGTAAATCTGCGATATCATCACCAAGTCCGCCTTCGGCAACTGTGTTTGCGAGGATTGTTAAAATCCTGCTGTTATCCACACAGGAGCCGACGTGCAGTACCGGCGGTATGCCCACTGCCTCACATATTTCCCGCAGTCCTTTGCCGCAGTATTTGCCGATTACATCTGGCCTCATCAACCCTGCCTTAGCCGCGGCAATCGCGCTGCAGCCGGTGCTTACAACTAGAACATCATTTTTGATAAGTTCTTTTATCATTTCAAGATGACCATAATCGTGGGTCTGTTTCGGATTGTTGCAGCCCACAACTCCCGCGGCCCCCTTGAGGCGTCCTGAAATAATACCATCATTCAGCGGCCGGTAACTACCGCGAAATCGACCGCCAAGCTGGTAAAAAACATTCTCGGTTGTAAAACCTGCGATTCCGCGTTCGCTGACCTGCGGAATCCTGACCTTGCCACTTCTGTTCTCAAAATTCTCAATACCGATATTGATAATTTGACGTGCGGTTTCCACGGCTTTGTCTTCATTAAATTCGATATGTTCTGCCTGTGGGATTTTGCACTTGGGCGAGGTGGTAATCAGCTTCGTATGGAAGCAGTCGGCAAGCGACCCAAGGGCGGGCATAATACATTGTACATCCACCAGCATAACCTCCACCACACCGGTCGTTATTGCCAATTCCTGCTGAAGGAAATTACCAGCAACCGGTATTCCATGACGCATCAGTATTTCATTAGCAGTGCAACACATACCGGCAATGTTGATGCCTTCGGCACCTTTTTCCTTGGCCATTTTTATAAATCCGGGTTCCTGTGACACGCCCACTATTATATCTGACAGTGTAGGGTCGTGTCCGTGCACAATTATATTGACCTGTTTGTCATCCAGTACACCAAGATTGGAACCGAACCGAATTGGCTCAGGGTCGCCGAACAATATATCCGAAAGCTCGGTTGCTATAAGCGACCCGCCCCATCCATCCGCCAGGGACGCCCGAATACCCTGCTTTAGAAGATTCCTGTAGTCCGCACCTACACCTATATGAGTCCTGTGCATAATCTCAACAATTTCACGGTCAACAGCGCGCGGTGTTACGCCAAATTCCTTCCATACCTTCTGCCGAGCCGGCGGTGCATAAGCAGCCACACTGGTAAGTGTTCCCTCGTGCCTGCCAAATTCATTCATTACCGCATCAGACAAATCACCGGCAATATCCTTTATTTGCCTGTTCTTTGTCTCAATACCGTATCTTGCAGCAACTTCCTTCAATTTGCGCTCATTCTTTATCATATAATCGCAACTATCACTCTCAACCACCATCCTGAGAGTGTGTGCTATACCACGGCCATGGTCGGAATGTGCAGCGGCGCCGCCGGCAACCATTCGTATCAGGTTTCTTGCTGCAATCGTATCTGCATTGGCACCACAAATACCCTTCGGTGCTTTTTTAGAAATTCGACACGGCCCCATCGAACAAATTCGGCAGCAAATACCTTGCTTTCCAAATCCGCACTGCGGCGACTGGGCGTCGAGCCTGTCCCATGCATTCTGCTGGCCGGCATTGGCCATATGAGCTATCATTTCCTGCGACGCCTTGTCCAGACTACGTTTTGTTTCATCCATAACAATTCCTCATTAAAGCTAACTTCTGCTTGAAACAAGCATTACAGTTTCTCTACTTTTCCAACAAACGTTTTGTTTTAATCTCTTCATTCACATATCATCAGCTTAATTTACTGCTTTTTCCTCCGTGCTGATTAAATCCACAAGTTTATCTTTGGCCTGTTTTAATGTGCTCACCAGTTCTGTATCAGCCTGATAAACCGGTTTTACTTCAAGGTCTGCCTGCTGGACAGCAGGACTATATTCAATGTTGGCAAGAATGGCCATATCTGACAGTGCAGACTTAATCGTTTGGGCCTGAGATGTGTCTGTAATCTTATTTGCGAATGCTGCAATGTGCTTTATTCCAAGTTCTTTGCTCATTTTCGCTATATTTATAGCAGTCTCAATGCTTCTGCTGCCGGGTTCAACAACCACTACAAGCGCATCAATACCCTGAATGCTGGCTCTGCCCATAAATTCGACTCCGGCAGCCAAATCAACCAGTACAACCTCCTGGCGTTGCAGTATGGTATGTGTAAGCAGAGCCTTCAAAAACGCTCCTTCCGGGCAGGCACAACCTGCTCCGGCCTGGCTAATACCCCCTAAGACCAGCAATTTCAAGCCTTTAACCTCAAGCCAGTATTCCTCTGCCAAATCACTAACTTTAGGATTTAACCTGAAATACGCCCCTACAGAGTCTTTCCCTGTACCGGTGCGTTCGCATATCAGTTGCTTCATTTGGATAAGGGGCTGTGGGCTTTGCTCTGAAGATACCCCAAAAGCTGATGCAAGATTGCTGTTCGGGTCGGCGTCTATAGCCAAAACATCAAATCCACCCTCAGCAAACAACTGTGCCCAGACCGCACAGACTGTGGTCTTGCCTACTCCTCCCTTGCCCGCTATCGCTATCTTTACGCCAGAACTCATCGAACTCTAACCTACTATTAAAAAAAGGCTTACATAACATTATACAATGATTTGGTGTTCGCCGCTTTTGTAATACCAATGAGCTTTGCGTCTTTCTCTACACCACGTTAGCCCTTGAAAAAACGAAACTTAAAATCTTTCAATAACTAAGCTTAAGACACGCTCTTAATTGAAAATACTGTATTTTACTTTTATTTAAATCTATGTCAAGCGTTTCTCTAATATATTTTAATATTTACCTTATAACGTTTGATTTTATTGACATAAACAGGGAAACTAATCAGGGTTTGTTGGTTTAGCGAATGGCTTAACTGTCTTTGGTAACAGTTTTAACTAACGCCTTGACAGCAATATTCACCCCAGCCAGCAAGGCATCCAAAAGCAGATGCTCCCCTGCTGTCTGGTCAAAAAGAATGGATGCCCTGGCGCCAAATTCCTCATCACCCCGCCAAATCACTATCGTTACAGGAACGCGAGGTAATATGTAAAACTGAACTGAGGCATCACCAAACTCGCATTTCTCCGCAGCAAACTGCCGGGCAGTCTCATATAACAATTCAGGAGATTGACCAAACGCCCCTTCCAGCTTTTCGGTTGGTAGTTTGTGAAGCCCTCTGAAGAAGAACTGGCCTGTGGGCAGAGTTTCAGCCCTGACAAGTTTAT
>CAZECQ010000162.1:0-6041 GCA_964510545.1 uncultured Pirellulales bacterium
GACCCAAAACGAAAATTCTTCCGTCCCTGCCTGCTGTTCAGCATAAAACAATGCACCGCACCCTGTGCCGAAAGGATAAAAAAGGACGATTATAAGAAAATCATTAACGACCTTATAAGGTTTTTGAAATCGAAGCGCTCGACAGTCCTTCGCAGCCTAAACAAACAAATGGCCGAAGCCGCTGATGCTCAACAGTACGAGAAAGCCGCCGTTTTTCGCGACCGCATCAGATTGATTGAACGGCTCGACCGCCGGGGCACGCCCGAGAGAGATGTCCAGCCGGAGGTCTTTGCAACCGACCCCGCCGAAGCGCTGGAAAAACTCCAAAAGCTGCTGCAAACAACTGAGCCGGTCAGAATTATCGAAGGTATCGACGTTGCCACAATCTCAGGGGCCGAATCCGTCGGCTCGTTAGTTAAGTTCATTGACGGCAAACCCTTCAAAAACGGCTATCGGCGGTTCAAAATAAAAACTGTCAAAGGTATTGACGACTATGCGATGATTGCAGAAGTGGTAAAACGCAGATACAAATACGCCCTGGCCGGTGAAGAACTCTGGCCTGACCTCGTTTTAATAGATGGAGGCCTCGGCCATTTAAGGGCCGCCGAAAAGGCCTTTAGCCAAATGAACGCCCCTGCTGTCAAAATCGCTTCAATTGCCAAGAGAGAGGAAGAGATTTACCTACAGGCAACCGCCAAACCGCTGAAACTACCGAGAAACTCGGCCGCATTAAAATTATTACAATACGTCCGTGACGAAGCCCACCGCTTTGCCCAGCACTACCACCACATCCTCAGAACAAAAAAAATGCTAAACAAAAAATCCTAAGACTTACTTCAAACAAACCAGGAAGCTGTTTTTCAGAGGGAGATTGAAATTTCGTCAACCGCCTTTTTTGATAAACCGCTCAGCCGAACATCGTCACCGAACCGTTTAATATCAACCTCACACAATCCGAAGCTCTCGGCCAATTCTCTCACAGGTCCAGAAATATCGACACTGCCTTGGCGACCGAGTATTTTTGGGCTGATATAGACACACACTTCATCGACCAGATTCTCTCTCAAAAATGAAGTTATCACCTTTGGCCCCCCTTCGACAAGCAACTGTGCCACGCCGCGCTTGCTCAATTCATCTAACAAAAAACATAGATTAGACTCACCCTGCATATCCGGATAAGCAAGTATCTCAGCACCTTTTTGGGTAATTGCCTCTGCCGCCTGCGGATTTGCCTCCGCTGCCTCGGCCCTTGAGAAGATTAACACCGGTGCTTTTTTCACAGTCCCAAGCAGCCTGCTGTCCAAAGGCATCCTCAAATTATTGTCGAGCACCACTCTTGTTGGCTTACGCCCCTTGCTCGGCCGAACCGTCAACAATGGGTCGTCGGCGAGCACCGTATTGATACCCACCAGTATCGCACCTGCCCGGCGCCGCAGATTTTGAGCATCTTTTCTGCTCTTTTCCGAGGAAATCCACCTTCGCCCAGCACTTTGCTCTGTCCAGGCCACTTTGCCGTCGATACTTTGCGCCCATTTCAATATCACCCAGCTTCTGCCCGCCTTAGCAAACTTAAGAAAAGGCGCATTCAGCAATTTAGCCTCGTCCTCACAGACGCCAACCTGCACCTCCACCCCTGCATTGCGCAACTGCTCAATACCTTTGCCGCTGCAATGCTGCGAAGGGTCAGCCGTAGCAACAACAACCTTCGCCAACCCGGCTGCGATAATCGCCTCAGTACAGGGCGAGGTTTTACCCTTATGACAGCACGGCTCAAGTGTAACATACATAATCCCGCCCTGTGGATTAATTCCGAGCGTCTTACAGTCTTCAAGGGCGTTTATCTCCGCGTGCGGCCCGCCGAATTCCTTGTGCCAGCCCTTACCTGCAACCTGATTTGCCTTTGTGATAACGCAGCCAACCGCAGGGTTCGGCTCAACAGAACCTATTCCCCGTGCCGCCAGTTTTAACGCAGCCTGCATGTATTTTTCGTTGGGTGTCATAGCAAACTTGCACAAACCTATTTAGCAATAATCTCAGAATTACCTTTTATTAGGAAATGTAAAAATTCATCTTGTGTTAAAGAAAAAGTGCCTAATTTCTTTAATTTTTTTGTACGCCTACAAGGCGAAAAGACTGAAAACTCAACATTGCCATGGATTCGCTCATTCTTACCCGCGGCTGGCTCTGCACTCGTTCCATTAAGTATTGAAATACAATAATTTATAGATTTAATCACATTACCCCATTTCCCGTACGCTTTAGATGTATCATAAAGAGTACATCCACGATGAAATGAAAAGCGAGACCCTTGTGTCCACACTTTTTTCTTTTTCTTTGTCTTTTGGTCAGTCCGTTCTGTTTTTTCAATATCCAAACAAGCATTGAAACAAGCTGGAACATAAATAAACCAATTGTCCTTGTCTGTTAAGACTCGTTCAGGATTCTTTAAGCATTTTGTATCTCGCTTCTGTTTAGAAGGATATACCTTTTTCCCATTTATGTAATTCTGATTAATTAGCTTTTTCAGTAATTCTAATGAATCCTCGACTGATTTCATTTTATCGAAACCATCCTTTCAAAAGCATCTTTAGCTTTCTTGGCTTTCTTTTTTGCTTTTTCCAGTAGTATTTCGGATTCCTGTAATTCTTTTAGCAAGAAAGGTATCTCCGTTTTTTGTAAACGTGAATATAATTCCATCAGTCTACTTTTCTGGCCACTATCATATAGAATTGAATCGTCACCAGCCATAACTCGTTTTACATGTTTACACAGTTTCCTGTGGATGCCTGCAGGACAAGAACAAGAAGCCAAAACACTATTCTCTTCAATGTAAATTCTAACTTTATAAGAACTGCCAGAAGAGCTTTTAGCTAATATTTCTATATAATTATTTGTGGCCACCGTTACCTTCCGTATTATTTAGGAACATAATTTATAAGCTGCATAAATTGATTCTCATCAACAATTTCTATCCCCAATTCTCGAGCCGTTTTAAGCTTGCTTCCGGGATTGCTGCCTTTAATTAATAAGGAAGTCTTCTTGCTTACACTCGATGATGGTTTCCCCCCATTGTCTTTTATTACCTGTTTAATCTGCGTTCTGGTAAAATTTTTAAGTTCCCCAGTTGCAACTATGGTTTTCCCGGCGAGGAGATCTGTTTTTCTCGTTGCTTTTTGTGTTTGAGGGTTAACTTCAGCAAGCAGTTTTTCGATCATTTTCCTATTGTCTTTATTTTGGAAATATTCAAAAACATTTTTCGCTAAGACAGGCCCGATTTGATTTATTTCTTCTTCTAAATCATTTTCACTGGCGTTCATCAATTCGTAAAGCGAGTGGAATCTATCAGCAAGTATTTGAGCGGATTGTCCACCTATATTGCGAATGCCTAAACCTGCAATTAATCGCCATAACGGTCTTGTTCTGCTTTTATCAATACTTTCCAAGACCTTTTCAGAACTTTTTGTAGCCATCCTTTCTAATGATGACAGTTTATATATATCAAGTTTATAAATATCTGCAAAAGACCTCACGATTTTTTTATCGACGAGTTGTTCTATCAAAGCAGGGCCTAATGTATCGATGTCCATTTGCCCTTTACCAGCGAAATATTCAAGACGCTCCTTAAGTTGAGCAGTACAGCTTGAATTATCACAACGGAAATATACGCCATCATCATCCTTCTTGACTTTACTCCCGCATACAGGACATTTTTCTGGAACTGTAAAAGTGCTGTTAATATCTGACTTACGCTTTTCTATCTTAATATTGAGGATTTGGGGGATTACTTCACCTGCCTTTTCGATAACAACAATATCACCTTCTCGTACATCAAGACGATTGACTTGGTCGAAGTTGTGTAAAGTAGCACGACTTACAGTAGATCCAGCTAAAAAAACAGGTGTTAGATTTGCAATAGGTGTTAATGTGCCGCTCTTGCCGACCTGCACATCGATTGATTCGACAATTGTCTCGGCCTGCTCAGCAGGGAATTTGTAGGAAATACACCACCTCGGTGCCCTGCCTGTAGCGCCGAGAACCGCCCACTGTTCAAACCTGTTGACCTTTATTACCATCCCGTCAATTTGATAATCCAGCTTTGAGCGCTTTTCGCCCCAGCCAAGACATATATCCAACGCTTCGTCAATATTTTTGGCCCTTCTAATATTAGGATTGACGGGCAGACCAAGCTTTTTGAATTTCTGCAGACTCTGCCAATGATTTTCTGCCAACGGCCGAGAGACCTGGCCTATCGAATAGGCGAAAAACGATAGATTTCTGGCGGCTGTGATTCTTGCATCAAGCAGTTTCAAAGAACCCGCTGCGGCGTTTCGCGGATTAGCAAAGACCGGCTCGGCCGCCTCGGTGCGAAGCCGGTTCAACTCGGCAAACGCACTCGTCGGCATATAAACCTCGCCGCGCACCTCAAGTACATCACCAACTTCTCCCCCGCCCAGCAGTACAAGCGGAACTGCATTTATCGTTCGCACATTAGCCGTAACGTCATCGCCCACTTCGCCGTCACCGCGCGTAGCAGCCCTAACGAGCTGCCCCTTTTCATAACGAAGATTTATCGCAAGCCCGTCGATTTTCAATTCGACCACATAATCATAATCTCTGCCGCCAAGCCCCTTCGCCACCCTCTCGTCAAACGCCCGCAATTCCTCAGCACTGTAAGTATTGTCAATACTGAGCATAGCTGCTGCGTGGCGAACGCTCCTAAAGCCCTCTACCGGCCTCTCCGAGACCCGCTGCGTAGGCGAGTCGGCCGTTATCAACTGCGGATTTGCCTCTTCCAGTGATTTTAGTTCCGCAAAAAGTTTATCGTATTGACGGTCACTGATTTCGGGCCGATTATGAACATAATAGAGATAGTCGTGCCTGCGTATTTCGCTGCGCAACTGCTCAATCCGTTTTTTAACATCCTTAACCATATCAGCCGCTGACTTGACAAATTATAGTGCTCACGAAAAGGAATTTCCCGCTTGCTCGCGTCAGGTACTTATTAAACAATAAGTTACAATCCCCGCCGCGGGAATTTATTATCCTTAAGGATATAGTTTACCAAATACTCCAGCCAACAAAAACCGTCTTTTTGAGTACGACCAGTACCAGGTACAATAAGCAATGCAATTCAGCTTTGATACTCGCAAGCAAAAAGTTCCTAACATCAATCGCAGGGGCACTCGCACCGGCCCGAAAACGAGGTATCCACCTGGGGACCGTATTTAGAAATTCCTGATACTCGTTATCATCATTAAATTTCTTAAGCAGATGTGCTTCCTCGCACCGCACAACAAATGCATAAACAACAACGCAGTATATCAGCATAATCGGAACGAACCACACAACGCCTGTCATAATACATATTCCGAGCAATATCAGCGTATTTGCTATATATATAGGGTTACGTACGAAAACGTATGGCCCGCTCTGTGTCAAAACCTTCTTAATCTTCAACCGGTAATGCAGGTGCATTTGCGACCATATTCTCAGCAGCACCCCCGCCAGAAAAACCGACCCGCCGACCGGCTGTATCACCCAGTCATTTTCAACGTTACCCCAAAAGCACAGCGTAACAAAAGCGACCGGCGGAACCATTAACACCCCTCGAAGATGAAAAACCCAGCCATACTTCTCTTTCATACAAATGCCCCTGTCTTACTCTCTTTACACAAGCCCTGATTTGCTTCAAAATTCTGCTGTTAAAATTATATTTGCAGCAGGATAGCATGTTCCGGCCCCTCAGTCAACCTGCCTCCCTAAGCTGAATCAACTTCATTATTCAATGCTTGTCCCGCCTGCCCTGAGTTTATCGAAGGGGCTGCCTGTATAAAACACGAAAAAGTCAATGCTCTACTCTCTCAGGCCAAAGGCTTGCCCTGCCTCCGGCACCGCTATTTTTGTGCTTAAAAGCACTTTTCTTAAACTCTTAATGGTTACTACATCGGTTACTACATCGGTTACTACATCGACTACTATATCTGCGTCATTATCTTCTTTTTCCCAAAACCGCCTACGCCAAGTCGCCCATCTAGTGCCGC
>CAZECQ010000163.1:0-6010 GCA_964510545.1 uncultured Pirellulales bacterium
TCTTACGGACAGATAACCCCTCTCGTCGATGTAATCAATTATCATACTGCCGGCTTTTTTTACCTTTGCTTCGGCTTCGACCAGTCCCCATTGCCCGGAGAGGTGTTCGTGTAGTGACTGGGATGGTGCAGCGGTATTTTTTATTGCCTCGAGTTTTTTGTCGGGCTCTTCGGCTTGAGGGCGGCGGCTGAAAGACCGGGCTCTTTCCATATAGTCATGGTAATTATCGTCGAGATTGGCTATGCGTTCAAAATCTTCGCCTCTGTTGCTGTCGGTGCTGATGACCAAATCTTTTTCGCCGTCATCGGCCGGGGTGCTCTGCTGTTCAGCGGGTCCGTCCGCTTCGAGATTTGAGGATTCATCGACCTCCAGAACAGGATTGCTGTTGAGTTCCTGTTCAATTCGTTCCTGAAGTGCGAGGATTGGGAGCTGGAGAATCTCCATTGACTGAATCATGCGCGGAGCGAGCTTCATTTTCTGCTCCAGCCGCATCTGTCCTTTCATTTCCAGCTTCATAAAAACACCCTGGCCAACTTTTCGCTCGGTCCGTTCGCTTTAGTATCTCGGCTCCATCCATTATTATATTATACCATAAATACACTGAAAAATTTCGGCAATATTCGGCTGTTAGTTCAAAAACTTTATAAATAAAGGACAAAAATCATTCTAATTTTTGTCTACCGATTATCGCATCGGCAAGCATTTTGCCGCTTGCATACTCGATAGTGGTGCCTGTGGGCAGTCCTCTTGCCAAACGGGTGATTTTCACGCCGGCAGTTCTCAGTAGAGAGCTTATATAAAGTGCTGTGCCGTCGCCGGCCATATTTGGGTTGGTTGCCATTATCACTTCTTTTACATCGCCATTTCCTACCCTTTTTACGAGCCGGTCAATGGTCAAATCGCTCGGTTCAACACCTTCGAGCGGGGCAATATGGCCGCCGAGAACATGATAAACCCATTTGCAGGCCCCTGTTTTTTCAAGATTTATAATGTCTTTTGGCTGCTCGACAACGCAGATTAAGCTTTTATCCCGTCGAGCGTCGCAGCAGATTTGGCAGGTTGGCTCTTCTGATAAATTATTGCAGATTTTGCAGCGTTTGATTTTTTCTTTGACGTCCTTTATCGCACCGGCCAGTGCCATAGCTTCAGCCGGTTCAGCTTTTAGTATATAGAAAGCGAGTCTCTCAGCCGTCCTGGGTCCAACGCCGGGCAGCCTGCCGAACTCTTCGATAAGTTTGTTCAGGCTTTCAGTATAAACTTCACTCATAATTCCTTGCTCGTCGCTCCTGGTTCGCAAACCATATGTTACTAAAGATAATTTATTAATTTGTTAGTCTTCTTCGACGCCGGTTATAGTTGCGCCGAGTTCCATCAGGACGGTTTTTACGGCTGGGTCGTTAATCAGCTCGTTTCTCTTTTGGCCGATGGTTTTAGTTTGATTGCTTCCTGGCTGAGTCTGGGTCTGTTCGTCATCAGCCGTTTCCAGCTTTAATCTTACCTGTGTTCGGCAATATTGGCTTAGCAAAGATTCAATTTGTTCTATTCGGCCGTTACTTTCACACATTTTTTTCTGCACTCCGGCAGAAGCACCGAAGGAGATTGTCAAAAGGCCTTCTTCAAATCGGGACGGTTCTGCGCTGCTCAAAAGGCCTCTTGTACCAGGCCCGAGTTTGTCGGCGATAACATCCAGAATTCCCTGCCAATTATTTTTTACCGATTGCAGGTCATTAACATCAAGGCACATAGTCTCGTGCTGGTCAGAAGTTGGCTTTTCGGCCTGAGCGGCCGGGCTGCTTGCTTCGGTATTGTGATTAACTATTTCGTTTTTTTTTACCGGGCCGGGAGGATTGCTTTTTAACTGTGCAAGAAGTGTATCAACGTTAAGGAAGTGTTCGCTTAAGGCAAAACGCAGTAGTGAAGCCTCTAAAAGTGCCCTTGCGTTGTCGCTGTTTTTCACTGACCATCGCAGCTTTTCGAGGGCGGTTATATTATAGATGAGAGCGGCAGTATCGAATTTTTCAGCCAACCGGCCGGTGTGTTTTCGCTGCTCGGCGGTCAAAGTTAAAAGTTCAGTCTCGGCCCCTGCCGATTTTGCCACCATCAAATCGCGCATAAACTCGACAAGCGAATCGACAATCTGCACCTCACCCAGGCCGGTATTGAGTAAATCCTCCACTGCGTCAAGCGTGGCGGCTGCGTCGCTGTCGCCGATTTGCCCGATGAGATTATAGATTTTTTCGCTGTTGGGACAGCCCAGAAACTCTTCGAGAAGCCCAACAGTTAAAGGCTCGGCGCCGGTACTTATAAGTCTATCCAGCAGGCTCAGGCCGTCTCTCATCGAGCCGTTTGCCATTTTTGCCAGCGGCAGGACAAAGTCCTCTTCGTATTTGATTTTTTCTTTCTTGAGGATAAACTTCAGCTGGCCCGCTATTTTGTCGGGGCTAATATTGTTGAAGTCAAATCTCTGGCATCTGGACTGGACTGTGCTGATGACCTTGTTCGGCTCGGTGGTTGCGAAGATAAATTTGACATGGCTGGGCGGCTCTTCAAGTATTTTCAGAAGTGCGTTAAAGGCCGACGTACTGAGCATATGAACTTCGTCGATGATATAGATTTTGAATCTTGCCCTCGCCGGCCGATAAATTGCGTTCTGACGCAATTCGCGCACCTGTTCAACGCCGTTATTCGTAGCGCCGTCAATTTCGATGACGTCTATATCTTCGCCCAGGTTTACTGCGAGACAGCTTTCGCACTTACAGCATGGTTTGGTTGTCGGCTCGTCAAAGCCAAGGCAGTTAAGCGCCTTTGCAAGCACTCGCGCCATAGTTGTTTTACCTACGCCGCGAGTGCCGGCGAACATAAAGCCGTGAGCAACTTTGCCGGTCTTTATGGCGTTCTTAAGAGTTTGAGCGATAGGGTCCTGCCCGATGACATCATCGAACGTTTGCGAGCGGTATCTTCTTGCCAGTACAGTATAAGCCATAATCAATTAAAGATGGCCGGGTTTACCACAGCACTGCTGAGCGCACGCTTATGGCTGCTCGGTTCCCCGCCTGACCAGATTCACGGGCTCGGCCTGCATGGGACCCGGCCGTAAAATTTATTATTGACTAATTCCAATTGACGATTTTAATGTTGTTTTCGATGATAAATAATTATTGTAAAATAATCAATAACAAATAATCAATTTCCATAGGGGATTTATTATGAGAGCGAGAATTGAAGATACGTGCACTGCTTGCGGATTGTGTGTGGATACCTGCCCGGAAGTTTTCGAAATGGGTCCGGATATGGCACAGGTTATCGTCGATGTAATCCCTGCCGAATTTGAGCAGGCCGCTCAAGAGGCCGCCGATGAGTGTCCGGTAGAGGCTATTATTGTAGAATAATTTATTTTGAAAGCTCTTTGCTTCTCTCGCATGCCTTTTTGAGAGCTGCTTCTATCAGTGATGCGAAATTACCCTCCTGCAGGACTTTCACAGCAGCTTCGGTTGTTCCGCCGGGCGAAGTAACCTTGCGGCGAAGCTCGGCGGGGCTTTCGCCTTTTTTGTCTGCCTCGGCTGCAAGCAAAGCTGCACCTTTAGCGGTCTGTAGAATAAGTTTTTTGGCGGTTTCTTCAGACAGGCCTAACTGGGCGGCCGCCTTTATGATTTGCTCTGTCAGAAGGAAATAGTAAGCAGGCCCACTGCCGGATACGGCTGTAACCGCGTCCATTAAGTCTTCGGCCTCAACGACAATGGTCTGCCCTACAGACGAGAAAATCGAGGTTGCTTTTTCCAGCATCGGCTTTGCCTTTTCGTTGGCAAACAATGCGCTGGCGCCTTCGCCAATCAATGCGGGAGTGTTCGGCATAACACGGACTATCGGCCGAACACCCAAAACATCGGCAATATCGCCGGTTTTTTTGCCCGCCATAATGGATATGACAAGTGTATCCGGCTTTACGGCATCTTTTATGCTCTGCAGAGCATCTGTCATATCCTGCGGCTTGACGCTTAAAACCAGAATATTAACCTTGCCGGCCAGCATTGCATTATCATCTGCGGTTTGGATTTGATAGCGTTTTGCAAGAAAGCTAATCCTTTCCAGCCGAATATCGCTTACGAAAATACTGTCAGGCGAGTAAACATTGGCGCTTATTATGCCCTTTATAATGGCTTCAGCCATATTGCCGCCGCCGATAAAGCCGATTGTTTCCATTGGTTTCTCCTTGTCAAAAGCGAACTATAAACTATAATTCTATCAGCAATTTCTTGAAGGTAAATATAAAAGCAATCGGCAGTAAGAGCAATGCAAAAACAGACCGAATATGCACAGGCAATCAAAACCAAGTATCCTGAACAGGTGGTAATCGCCATTGCCAGAGATAAAAACGGCCGGGCCAATCCGGTTACTATCGGCTGGACAATGATAGCATCGGGCGAGCCGCCGATGATGGCTGTTGCTCTTGCGCCGAAGCGCTATTCGGTCGAAGCGATACACCACTCAAAGTGTTTTACCATTGCGTTTCCATCCTCGGAGATGGCAGATGCCGCCCTGTTTTTCGGTTCAAATTCCGGCCGAGACATCGACAAATTCGCCGAATTTGACTGCGAAACCACGCCTGCCAAAACGATTGATTCAGTTTTGCTTGTCGATGCTGTTGCCAATTTCGAATGCACGCTGGAGTCGGAAACCGTCGCCGGCGATCATATTATCTTTGTCGGCAAAGTAGTCGCTTCGCATACAAATGCCGACCAGAAAAAGCGATTATACAGTGTTGCCCCCGGCCACAAATTAGGCCCGGCAAATTAAACCTCTGCCTGGAGATAGCCACATAAGAGAAAAGACTACCACCAACTGCCAATAAACAATAGAAAATTGTCAGTTGTCAGCCGGTCAGCAGTTCGAATTCTTCGATGCTTAACAGATATTTGAGTTTTTGCAGTGCAATCAGTTCGATTTGCCGGACTCTTTCCTTGCTCAGGCCCAGGTCGTCGCCGATTTGCTTTAATGTCTTTTTTTCCTTTTTAATGGCCGAGCCGAGCAGCCCGAAATGATTCAGAATTATATACCGCTCGCGTTCGTCGAGATTGTCCTCGATAACGTTTGCCAGACTTTGCCGTGCCCGCTCGACAACTTCGACCCCTGCCGCTGCGGTGGTTCGCAAGTCCCGGTGTACATCTTTCAGGGAATCTGCTCTTGCCTTGTCGGGCCTGCCCGTCTCGGCTGGTATCCTGCGCGCGAATTCCTTGGCAATGGCCCACGAGGCATAAGTGGCAAAGCGAAAACCACGCGTATAATCGAATTTCTCGACGGCCTGCATCAATGAAACGTTCCCCTCACTCACCAAATCCAGCAAGCTTGCCCCACTTTTCGTATGTTTGCTGGCAATACCGACAGCAAGTCGCAGGTTGGCCTCGATTATCATTTTTTTTATGGCTTCGGCCTCGGCCAGATAGTCTTCTATTTTTTTTAGCCTTCTGCCTGAAGCACGGGCCGGCTTTATGCCCGCTCGGGTGATGCAGGCGAGGTATTTGAGGTAATTGTACCTGCGAAAAAGCTCAACTTCACGCTGTCTGTTCAGAACGGGAGCGTCCTTTATTGTCTGCAGGTATTGTGGCAGGGAACTGCCGGCCAACTCGAATAGTTCGGAGCCGCTGCCGACGGTCGGGCCGGAGGTGCTGATTGGCTTTGCAAGAAATTTTTCCCCGGCGTTATCTTCAAGAAACTCATCGCTGGCAATAAATCCAATCTTTTTGGCCAAAACTTCTTTTGCCCTTCGCAGAATTATAATCCTGTATATTGAACTTTTGCTGCGGCTGAATCTGTTCATCAATTCTTCGATTTCACATCCTTCTTTGAAAAGCTTATAGATTTCTGCTGTTGTTTCCGGGCTGATTGTGCCGGCCGGTTTGTCGGAGACAAGATTGCCCGGATGTGCCTTTTCATAGTTTAAGAGAATGTATCTGATTGTCTCGTGGCTTCTGCCGACTTTAGCAGCTATGTGCTCGATGATTTGATAGCGGGA
>CAZECQ010000164.1:0-5988 GCA_964510545.1 uncultured Pirellulales bacterium
TCTCACGGCTTAGGACGTAAACTGTCGGGTTATAGTGCCGACTGTAAAGGTAAATATCGGCAGTTTCAGGGCCGACCTCTCCCTGGAATAACTTCGGCATCGTATCTGCTTCCAATACCGTAAACGTGCAGCTTGTCTCGATTGACATATTGACGCCACCGTGCTCACCAAACTCATGGCGCAACTCAGCCAAAGATTCTACAGGATCAAATTTCTCCTTCTCAGGTACTTTCGGCGATGACATAATTCCACTCCAAAAAAAATAAAATAATTCCAACAGTACTGAATATTTATCATTTCTATAACATTTTTTATTAAACAAGACAATAACAAAAAGCTCATTTTACCAAATCCAAAGGGCTTTATTGTGCCAAATACTTGACCCGCTGCTGCGGGCCTGAGAAGCTGTCTGCTCATTTTTTCAAATTGGCCGTTGCTACCGGCTAAATTGTGATATAATAACGGTGTTATGGCTAAATACCCCAATATTTTTGGAATTGACCGGTCGTCGTGTCATAGTAATTGGTGCCGGAGCCGTAGCACTCAAAATGGTTCAAACCCTTCTGTCTGCAAAAGCCCGGCTCGTCATAGTATCTGAAAATATCGACGATATGCCGATGACCCTTTGTCATAATACGAATGTTGAATTAATTAAATCAAAATACTCCAAAGACTATCTCGCTGGAGCGGTGCTTGCCATAGCCACAACGTCAAATCCTCAACTAAACAGGCGGATTTACAAGGACTGCCAACAATTGGAAATTTTATGTAACGTTGTCGATGAACCCGACCTTTGTGATTTTATCACACCGATGGTCATAAAACGAGGCGGCCTGCAAATTGCCGTCGGCACAGAAAGACAGTGTCCCGCTTACACCGGCCATTTGCGAAAAAAACTAGAACGCTTATTTACCGATGAACACGGCGAATTTCTTGAGGAACTCGAAAAGCTCCGAAGATATGTTATCGAAAACGTGACGGATACAGCCGACCGCAAAACACTTTTAGGTAAACTGGTTGACGATAAATCGTTTGAATATTTTATTAAAAACGGACCATCTCAATGGCAGCAGTATGCCAACAAATTAATATCTGATGCACAACAAAACCAGCCACCGAAAAACTAACCCCCCGCCGGAAAACATCCTCGGCATCAGGATTCTATCCTGTCGATTACCACCTGCAGATATTTTTGACGGTGGCCGATGCGCCTTTTACTGTTCTTGCGTCTGCGAAAGTGCATCGGATATAACTTTTTGCCCTTGACTACTGCTTCTTCAGCAGTGCCCTTAAAAGAAGCAACAACCTTTGCGCCCTCAAGATAAGGTGTACCGATTTTGACTTTACCGTCATCGTTTACAAACAAAACCTTATCCAGCTCGATGGTCTGGGCATCGGACGGAACATCGGTCAGTTCGATATTTAAACAATCGCCTTGAGCGATTTTATACTGTTTTGACCCTTGCTTAATTACTGCATACACTATGAATATTCCTTACTTTTATATTTAAAAATCTCAATTGGGATGGTATTCTATGTGTTAATTCTTGTTTTGTAAAGTAAAATTATCAGATATTTTTTGTGGCCTAGTTTAAACCTTAAATTGCCGCTATTTATAACATAGGAGCAGATTTATGCAGATAGCTATGATAGAAGACAAAATTGTACCAATGGCCGAGCTTGGCCCGGCTTATCTTGACCGCGGGCTTTACTTTGGCGACGGCATCTATGAAGCATTGAGAAGCTATAACGGCAAGATTTTTGCGTTTGATGAGCACCTGCAGAGACTCTCCGGCGGCTTAGCTGCTGTTAAAATAACCGGCGTAGATATCGAACAGATTCGCCGCCGTGTACAAAAGGCCTTTGATGCTGCTGCTATCGACAACGCTTTAATTTATTTTCATATCACCAGAGGCTCGACAATACGAAACCATGTTTGGGAGCCCGGCCTGAAACCTAATTTTTTTCTGACCATCACAGAATTACCCGACCCACCGCAGCAGAAGACCAAAGGCTTCGCGGTATCGACCTATCCTGACCTGCGATGGAAAAGATGTAACATAAAGTCATTGAACTTATTACCGAATGTCTTTGCGCTTAATGATGCTGCAGCAAAGGGCTGTGCAGAAGCGATACTTGTAAATGAAGATGGTTTGATAACGGAAGGCTCGCACTCGGCTTTTTTAGGCATCTTAGACCAAAAGCTTTGGACAACTCCACTGACATCTAATATTCTGCCCTCAATCACACGAAAGTTTGTAATCCAGGCGGCCAAAGACATCAAATTAGAGTTAACCGAAAAATCATTAACGCCACAACAGGCAGCCGATGCTGATGAACTCTTTGTTGCCGGCACTACCTTTGATATTGCCCCTGTGGTCAAATTTGATGACAAAACCATCGGCAACGGCACACCAGGTAAATATACAAAATTACTCATCAACCGGTTCATCTCATTTACGGTATAGGTGCTTGCTTTTTGATTATCTTAATGATAAACTTTTATAAAACCCCCGGTTTGAAAAAAATGGTTGAAAAAGAAAATGTCCGAGAGTAATGTTCATAGTCAAGTTGATAAAGCAAAAAATATCTCAGAGAGGTTAGATAGTTTAATCACTCGAGTACTTGAATTGACTTCGGTTCGTGATTATGGCATTGATATTTTGATGTTGTTATCCAACTTAAACCGCCCTATTATTGAACGCATTAAACGGCATCAAATTGCTCTCGATACTTTCTACAAACTACAAAATGCACGAAAACTATGACTCAAGACTTTATCAGCTTATCTGAACGCATTATTATTCCTGATACATAGCTGGTTGGAGTTTAAGAAAATGGAGGATAGTACATTATGAAACATAGCAAATCGTTCAAACTAATGCTTAGCGTTTCGTTGGTGGTGTTTTATCTTCAGGGTTTCGGTTACACAAAAAGCACCTTTGCGGTCGAGCAGATAAAGGTTTCACTGGTAACCGAAAAAGAAACTGCGTCGCCCGTTCAACATGGATTAAATAAAACAAAATTGACGTTACAGCAGAAAGGCATATTGTTTGAAGAGGCTGCAACTGTAGATAAAGCTGACGGTGACATCTTGATTGTAGCAGGTCTCGGCCATGGTTACGGAGAAGCGGCAAAACTTCTGAAGTTCTTTAATATTGCCCCGCCTGAAGCTGCTGAGTCTCTACTGATTAAACGCACTCGCTGGAAGGGCAGAAAATTACTGCTGATTAGTGGAGCCGATGCGAGAGGTTTGATGTATGCGCTGCTGGATGTCGCAGACCGTATCGGCTGGTCAACCAACAAGAACAAGCCCTTGAGTGAGGTTCGTGATATAACAGAGAAGCCATATGTGCCGGAAAGGGCACTTTCTATCTACACTATGCAAAGAAAGCATGTCGAAAGCTTCTTTTACAATGAAGAGTACTGGGCAAGGTATCTGGACATGCTGGCTGAGAATCGCTTCAACACGTTCGCGCTGCTTTTTGCATATAATCCTGCAGTATATCTTGCACCGCCGTACCCATACTTTTTCGATGTTGAAGGATTTCCGGAGATACGCTTCGAAGGCCTGACTAAGCAGCAACAAGAACGAAACCTCAAAGCTCTAAATCGAATCATTGATATGACACATGAACGAGGCCTCAACTTCACTGTGGGTATCTGGGATCACATTCCTCACCGCAATGCCAAGGGCGTGCCGGTCGGCCTGTCGAAAGACAAACTCATTCCATATACCAAAGCGGCGCTGACAAAGTTTCTCAAACTCGTACCTGAACTGGATGCCATTCAGTTTAGAATGCATGGGGAATCGGGTCTGACAAGGAAGCAAATGGAGGACTTCTGGCCGGCTGTCTATCAGGTCATTAAAGATTCCGGCAGAGATATTCGAATCGATGCCAGGGCTAAAAATTTTCCCGACCACTTGATTTATAAGGCTTTAGATATGGGGATTAACATCAGAATGTGCACCAAGTACTGGATGGAGCAAATGGGAATGCCGTTTCATCCGACTCACATCCACCCAAAGAATCAGCATGACCGACGTCACGGCTATGCCGATATGCTGCGCTATCCCCAGAAGTACAAGATGCATTGGAAGCTCTGGAACGGCGGAACAACGAGAGTTTTTCTGTGGGGTGACCCTGATTATGTGAGGCGTTTTGCCCGGAGCACTCACCTGTATGATGGCGAGGGCTTTGAGATAAACGAAATGCTGGCAACTAAAATGGCACTATATCCCGATGAAGAGCCGTTCGAATTGCTGCGGCCACAGTACCAATATTACGACTGGGAGTTTGAGCGGTATTGGCATTTCTATCAGGTGTTTGGCCGGCTTGGATATAATCCAGACACCCCGCCGGACGTTTGGGAACGCCAATTTGAGCAACGCTTCGACAAAAAAACTGCCCTATACGTTCAGCGAGCACTGCACAGGGCAAGTCAAATCCTGCCGCGGATTGTCGCCTACAGCTACCCGTATAACCTTTTCCCGACGATGACCGGCTGGCCGGAGATGCGTCGTCAGGAGGACCTGCCTAAATATGCCGCCGCCCTTCCCAGTGATACCCAGCAGTTCCTCAGCATGGAACAGGCGGCAAAAAATCGACTTGAAGGGGGCGAGTCGGCAAAGATGCTACCGAGTGAATCAAGCCAGTGGTTTGCCGGCGTTTCAGAAGATGTTCTGAAACTGGTAAAAATGGCTGAAAAACAAATCGGCACCAACAGGAACAAGGAATTTGACTCCACCATAGTAGACCTCAAAATGCTGGCAAATCTGGCGTTGTATCATTCGTGGCGAGCTAAGGCCGGGGTCAGTTGGGCTTTGTTCAATCGCAGCAATGACCTCAATGCGCTCGATGATGCAATTTCCTATGAGAGCAAAGCCGTTTCTGCCTGGGAAGAGATTGTTAAAACAGCTGGTAACGTTTATCACGATAAAATGAGGTTCGGCCGGAGAATGCCACCACACTGGAAGGATGAGTTGGTGGTGTTAAAAAAGGGCCTGGAAAAACTTGAGCAGCAAAGAAAAAGTTTTAAGCCCAAAACAACTGGCCGAGCACCGGTGATTGCTCACGTGCCGATTCGTAAGATACAACCCGGCAATGGTCTTATGATAAAAGCAACTGTGAGCGGTTCCGGTCCGTTAAAAAATGTCCGGGCGGCCTACGGCAAAGCCGGCAGCGACTACAAGTATATAAATATGAAGCAGACTGGGCAGTTTCTTTATCAGGTAGTAGTTCCAGGCTCACAGGTATACGAAGACCTGAACTATTTTATCGAGGCAGCAGACCAATCCGGCCAAAAGGTACTATATCCATCGAAGGGCCGGGAAGACCCCATTCATGTAGTAGTCAGTAAGGACAACGAGGCACCGGATTTAAAGCATGAACCAATCATAAGTGCACCGGCTAAAAATCCTCTGATTGTGACTGCAACTGTGCGCGACTCTTCAGGAGTTAAATGGGTACGCCTGCGATATCGCGCTGTCAACCAGTATTTTGACTACGAAACTCTACTAATGCATCAAACAGATAAAAAAAATGTGTACAAGGTGGTTGTTCCAGTTGAGCATATCAAGGCAAAGTGGGATTTTATGTACCTGATTGAAGTGATGGACAAGAAAGGCAATGGAAGTATCTATCCGGATTTTGAGAAAGAAACGCCTTACATCGTGGTAAAACTGCAGCGATGAAAGTAGATGCGATAACCTTGTAGCCGTAATTGGATAGGATATACGAAACATTATGAGCTTTCTTCTTATTAACTCAAAGTGACCGGTTTGCGTTGCAATAATAACCGTAACCATCTTATTAACAATAAGATAAGACAGTTGGTTGTTCTGATCGCAGCGAGGAAAAAAATGTTAAATAACTTGCAGAATTGACAAGATACGTAGTAACTTGTTATATTACAATCAGTTAGAATTTGAAGCGCCCGTAGCTCAATTGGATAGAGTCGCGGACTTCGAATCCGAAGGTTGCAGGT
>CAZECQ010000165.1:0-5981 GCA_964510545.1 uncultured Pirellulales bacterium
CAATCGTGTAGCCGTCGGTCTTTACCCAGGCCATAACTGTGATTTCATCCGTGATATCAGCCCAGGTGCCGCCGCCACCGCCGCCGCAGTTAATATAGTTGCCGCTGCCGCCCGGGAAGTTACCTACCATACCTCTTTCGGGGTCATCGTAGAAATTCACATCACCTATGACCGTGCCGTCATGGGCGTTGCCGCTGCTGTCGTCGGCTGTGCTGTCATCAAAATTCCAGCACGCCACCAGGTTAGGCTCGGCAACTGCAGGAACTGCGGCAAGACTTGCAAAAATCAGAATTGAAATCAAAAGAATTAATCTTTTGTACATAATATTTATCCTTAAAATAAGTGTTGTTAACACTGCCTCCTGGTAACATACAACCATGTATGCTGCTTCTACGTACACAACTTTTTCCGTCACTTCTGCCTGGCCTCACCTCCCTTTTCAAATATTGCTCAAAAGGTTAATTTTTAAAATTCATAACCCACTATCTTATAATCGTTCCTTCTCAGAACGCTGAATTCCGCCTGTTAATCGAAAAATACGACCACGGAACTCTTATGCAATAGAAAAATTTGAATTCCCCTCCACCATAACAGGCTCTACCTCCACTTTTTTGGCAGGCCCCCTCCTGATTTATGGCAACTCATTTGCTCTTGGAATTTCTCCCGAATAAATACTCCGTTACTCCTTACATTTTCTTTTACCACATAGCACAGTTTAGTAAACACGAAGTTTACAATAACCGGATAACAACTTATATCGGACTTGACTGTTCCACAAGAGAAAAAAACTGCTTTTTGAAATTTTTTTTACCCCTGTCACCACCAAAATCCTCTAAACTCCCTCTCACCCAAAACTTAAGCTTTGCCCTGCCTGTCTTGAGTTTATCGAAATATGGCCTGAGAGCACCGGTCAATTATTTATTCCTGTTTTCTTTTTTTAATTTTCGTTTTTCCTTTGGAGTAAGCTGGGCCTTTTTCTGTTTTTCTCTTTTGCCTTTATCTTTTTTTCCCTTATCAACCATACCTGTTTCTCCTTGCTTGAAAATTACTTGCATTTCTTAACCTGTCGGCGAAAAACGAAATATGGGCTGAGAGCTTTAATTTCTTTTTCGCTGGCCACCTCGGCCGTCCGAACGCCGCGAGTGAGGCACGGCCTTCAGGACGTCGCCTCTAAGGCTTTGGATGCTTGTTTTTATCCGACGATGAGCAGAGCGATGTAGGGAACGATATTGAACACAAATATCAATATCTTGTATAGTGCGAGGAACGAGTAAATGGCCACGTTGAAGGTTTCGCGTGAAATGGAGAACCATTTGCTGTGTATTCGGTAGACCCAATCCGAGGCACAGAGACAGAAGAGCGACGAGAGAATAAGCAATGCATAGTTTAGAATGGTGCACCACATAAAGAATGCTGTCAGTGTCTTGATATCCATGATATTTTTCCTTTCTCTTTCTGTATAAAACAATGATAATACAGTCTGCATAAAACTCCAAAAGACAGACTTAGTTTTATTGTATAAGAAGTTTACGCTGCTTTGTCAATACTATGTAAAGATATCTAATTTCGTCCTGGTGGTTCCCTGGCAGCAAGCTACGGAGGACAGATGACCAACGTTACAGGGCAGACAATAAGATAATTAGAAGTAAAAAGTGAGGAATCGGTCTTTGGGGGAATGATGATTTATAATGAAAGCATTATTTTTTTTCGGCCTTTGGCCCATCTTTCATAATAGGAACCAGCTTGTAATCTTCACTGTTTAGCTGCGGCCATTCAGGAGTTAAATTCTCAGCCGAAAGCAATTGCGGCGTGATAAAGATTGTTAAGACGCTGTTTTTGACTTCCTTTTCTTCATGTTTGAAGAGTCCTCCAATAAGCGGGATGTCACTTAGAACGGGTACTTTTGTTATGGTGCTGCTCATCTCCTGTTGTCGCAATCCTCCGAGAACGAGAGTTTGGCCCTGCTGAACGGTAATTTCGGTAACAGATTCACGTGTCGTCAGTTCCGGCAGCCCGGCATCAGGGGTGAAAGTAAAGTTACCGACCTTGACATCAACTTTAAGGTGGATTTTCCCATTTGCCAGAAGCGTAGGTGTAATCAGTCCTTCAGTGTCAGCGGAAATATCGCTTTTTTTGACAATCGGCCTGCCTGATACATCAAAGCCCTCGTTGAAGAAGTAATTGAGTGTTTTGCGAATATTAATCTTGGATTCCTTTCCGCTCATTGCAACGGTCCTTGGGTTGGCCAGAATAGTTCCTTCACCTTCTTTTACCAGCGTATTAAGACGAATGAAGAACTCGCTAGGCAGCGTTCCAACGCCCTGATAAAACATCTGCCCCACCCCGCTCAAGGTACTGAGGGTATCGAGCGCGCCACTTGGGAATCCCGCACGGTAGTCTTCTGCTGTGCCGACATGGCCGAATTGCTGGACAGTTCTTCCTGTCGGCTGAAAAATACCGAAATGGCCCTCTGCATAGGTCCAGTCGAGTCCGAGTTTCTGGTTTGCCTCATCGGAAAGTTCGACCGCCAACATGTCCACCATAATATGAGGGGCAGGAGTATCAATCAGCTTTAAATCACTACGCAGTGCAGCTAACATCTCAGGCGGCCCTTTAAACAGCAGAATATTACGTGCGGCGTTCGCCGTAAGATATTGGGCATATTCACCCTGCAGAGAAGCAACAGCCTCTTCGACGGTCATATGCAGCGGTTTTACCACCTCGGTAATATAGTCTGCCCGACCGGCTGGTATTTGCGCAGGAGTCTGCGGCGGGGCTTCCGGCGTGGTCTGGAACGATGCTACAAGTTCCGTCAGCTGCTCGGCCACTGCATTGGCTCGCCCCATTGGCGGGCCGATATGCTGCGCCGCAGAAACATCGATAAATCGCTGCGGCAGGTCCAGTCGGTAAATATCGGGTTTGACAATATCGTCATCTTTACTTACGATGGCTGCTATTGTAAGCAGAATCGAACGGCCGTCAGGCGACCACGATATATCTTCTATCCTCTCTCGGTCAGAACTGCCGATAATTTCCTTTCGGTCAAGCTGCTCATCATAAACTAAAATGTCATCGACTCTTTTATCCCGAACATCATAGATACTCAGAACCCAGCGTGGGTTTTCTAATTGATGTTCCTGTCCCCAGTTTTTCACTGAATAACGATGGATAAGAAAAAGGATTTTGGTACTGTCATAAGACCATTTCTTCGACTTAAAGAAATCGATTTCGCCTGTCTTTCGGGGATAAGAGGTCATAATCGGCTGATATCCGCCATTAATTGGGTCAACCAGATAATAAGTGGAGATATCATTGCCTTGATTGTCAAATCTCTCGCCATTGGCGAGAATCCACCTGCCATCCCACGACCATGAGAGACTATCAAGTTCAAGTTGCCTTTCAGTTGCGGGCGAAGTGGCATTTGTAAGGTTTTTATGTTCGGTGCCGTCCGGCCTGGCAATCCAGCAATCCGAGCGGTCACGCTCACGCTCGGTTTGTGTCATATCAATATTGCTGGTAAAAGCCACCCATTCGCCCGTCGGGCTCCACCGCGGATTGTCGGTATTTATAGACTGAGCGCCGATATCGGTCAGAAGAGTAAATTCCTTGCCTTTGGGGTTGACCGTAGCGACGTCGAACTGGCCGCCGCTTGCCTCTATCAGAAGACAAATCCTGGCAGGTAGCGAAGGGCTCCAACGCTGTTCTTTGCCTTGGCCTCGCTCGGCCAAAAGTCTCCACATTTGGCCCGAGTGGGTATCCGCAACCCAGAGTTGACGTCTTCTCGATGCTCCAGGCCTGACCTTATACACTACATACTTATCATCCGCCGAGAAAAATGGCCCATCATCTTCATCAATGGCACCGCGGGCATAGGGCGCCGAAATAGAAAGTGATTTTTTAGCAGCAACATCATAAATGAATACTCCGCCCTGACTTTGACTATCATCCGCATTGGAAAATTCATACGATAGCTTTTTCCCCATCCAGGACCACTCTGCAAAGAACGGATTTCCAATTTGGGTTATTGCTTCCTCAGCGGTCCCATCGGACTTCATTATCATCAACTGCCTCTGAGTGCCTGTCTCTTCCCGCACAAAAGCTATAAGGTCACCGTGATAGGCCCAAGTGATAGCTCTTGATTTGCCGTCATCAGTGAGGGGTGTAAGCTTAACGCCATCTGCTATAAACTCCGCCCGAGCACCGGGCCCTGCAGCCAGCAGGATTAAAGTCAATAACAATAGCTGATAGTAGCTGTTTCGCCCTGATAAATGTTTCAAAACCATTTTTTCTTCATTTCCACATAATCAACGGTATTTTCGCTTTTTTGTGAAATCGGCTTCCTTCCTTTTTTTCAGGCCAATGACGGGATTATTCGACTGTGCAAAAGGATTCTTATATCATCGCAGGTTTACAAAGCCCATTTTTGGTTGTTTTTCAGCCCTATCCATCACCACATCCTTCTCTAATACCCCTAATTTAACAATATTAACAGAATTAGTCAAGGATAAACTGCTGCAGGCCCTTTGGCAAACAGCAGCCGTATCGTGAATATGCCGCCGTCTTGTACCTCAACAATAGTGCAACCACCCAATTCCTTGACAATCCTTTGGACCAAAGCCAGGCCCAAACCACAATGAATACCTGTCTCTGTCCGTGATGAATCAGCACGCCAGAAGCAGTCAAATACCTGTTCGGCTTCCTTGTTATTAAGCTGACATCCGGTGTTAGCAACCGTGATTTCCATTGATCTGTTGGCTTGGCGCCCTGTTGTCCAGATTTTGCCGGCTTCGTCGGTATATTCGACGGCATTGTCCAGAAGGTTTAACATCACCATAGACAGGCCGTCCGGGTCTGATTCACAGTTCATTTCAGCAGGGATGCAATTTTCAAAAATTATGTTGCGCTCGAGGGCTTTTTCCGAAAAGCGGCGCCAACAGGAATTCACTAACTCGGCCAGTTGAATTTTTTCACAGTGGAAAGTCATCTGATGGGCCTCAAAGCGGGAAAACGCCAACAGATTGTTCACCATTAACTGCATTTGTTCTGTAATTGAAAGACAGTCGGAAAGTGCTGCTCGATATTCATTTGCATTACGCATTCGCGACAGTGTCACCTCAAGAGTCGAACGCATTCCAGCCAGTGGTGTGCGCAGTTCATGAGCAACATCAGCGTTAAAACGACGTTCACGATTAAATGAGTTTTCCAATCGTGATAACAAATCATTGAGGCGATTTACTATAGGTGTAATTTCTTTAGGCATACTCTCAATAGGGATTCGAACTTCAAGATTGTCTTCGCTGATAGCGGCAATGTCCTCAGCAAGTGAATTCAGCGGCCTAAGCCCTTGTCTAACGACAAAGATTGCAACAAGCAGTGACAGTGTAAGAGTTCCGCCTGAAACCACCATAAGAAGCCATCGCAAAAAATGTAATTGATAATACAAATCACTCGCATCACGAGCCACTATGAGCATAAGGAGCCGCTCTTCCGCCTGCTGTTTGTTTTTCTCAATTTCGTCACCTTTTTCATGATGCTCGTACATTTCGAGTCTCTTTTTAAACTTGAAAGAAACAGCCCGTGCGGGACGACCGTTTATAGTCGTTACTGCTTGGAATACCAGCTCCCCGACAGGGCCTTCAAAAAGTGGCAAATCGTCTGTACCAAGTGAGGGAGACCTTACTGTTGCGTCGCCGTCGCCGGCCCAAAACTGGAAGTAGGTTTGACCCTCCGCACTTCGGAATTCCGGCATTTTCTGGATATCTAACTCTATGTCAATTGTGTTAGCATCTTGTTCTACCGCCGCTGACAACATTCGTGCCGTCGATGCCAGTGATGTATCAAACTGATTGACTAAGGAGCGGCGGAACGTAGTGTAGATGATTATGCTAAAGACCATCAACAGTAATATCATCCCGCCGATTATACCAACAAGCAAACGAGACCGGAGCGAACGTATCATGATTTTGCCTCAAGAATATAGC
>CAZECQ010000166.1:0-5955 GCA_964510545.1 uncultured Pirellulales bacterium
TATAGCTATGGCAATGGAACAAAAAAAGGCAAACAGTATTTCCTATAACTTTGTTTATATTGCAGTTAACACGTCAAGGATCGCCGACAATGAGAAAATTTTGCAAGTTGGTGTCATATATTGTAACTATACGGCTTGGTGGGTAGATCTTCTTTAAAGGTGGAATAACAATTAAAACAAGTGAGGTAATTGCACTGTGGAAAAGAAAAAAACAAAAAACAGGCTAAGTGCTCTATGGGCCTTTCTGCTCGGCATAATACTTATGTTAGGGGTCTATTTTCTGTTTGAATCAGCACCAAACAGATTAAGATCGGGCTCTACGGATGATACTACTGATACAACAACCGACCTTGTAAAGACCGCCAATATCGTGCAAACCACAGTTGTCGAAGAGGTTTCTGTCACGCCATCTATTTTTCTTGGTGTAGAGGTTCTTTCTGTCAACTCCATTATTGCCGAGCAATTGTCACTTCCGAGTGACTGTGGTATTCTTGTAAACGGAGTCGTTGATGATTCGCCTGCTCAAACGGCTGGGCTTCAAAGAGGTGATGCCATACTATCTTTGGATGGTGAGGCGGTAGAGGATATTGACGGATTCAGGCGGTTGTTGGCGGCATACAATCCGGGCGACAAGGTGAGAATCACTTATGTAAGGGCTGGCAAAAAGGATATAACCTATGCTATGCTTGTCGCACTGCCTGATAGCCTCACAGCGACTCAGGATACCGAGTCAAGTGACAGTGATTGGGGCGTATCACTTTCAGACATTAGCTCGGCCATGCGTAATTCACTTAATATACCCGCTGATATAGATGGTATCGCGATCCTCTCGGTAACACCGGGCGGTGCCGCAGATGCGGCTGGCCTGCAACCGGGAGATGTAATTACAGGGATTGACCAGACTTCGGTATCGGATATGGAAGAATTCTTCAGTGCCTTGTCAAGTGACAATGATAATATTGCCCTTCTGGATGTTTACCGTCAAGGCTCAGTACGCTATGTGCCGCTGGATTCATCCGGGATTGTTGCCGCTGTCGATACTACCCCTACTCAAACTCAGACCCTCAGGCAAAGAATGGCCGGTGTGCTTACCGGCGGGATACCATTTGTAACAGATGACGACGATGATAACGATGAGGAAGGACCAAAAGGCGAAAAATTCGCAACCGATGACGTCCAGCTTACCTCAGGGGATAATCCTGCTTTTAACCGGCCATCAACAGTTCCGGGAGATGAAAATACCGGTGGAACATCAGATTGGACATCTGGGACACCAGGTGGTACCAGCAGTACTACTGGTATGAACAGGCCTACGGAAGTGCCGCCGCAGTTAAGCACAACCAATGATACTGTACTATTCATAGGTCTGTTAATACTTCTGATTCTGTATCTTTCCTACAGGGAATATAACAGGCCGCCGGAGGTTAAGAAGAACTGATGACAGAAGACAAAGAACAAACGGTAGAAGAGAAAAAAAGCTTATGGAAGCGGATACTCATTTCCCTGCTCATAAGGCCGCCGATTATTCTGATCCTTATACCTCTGTGTTTCTTTCTGTTGAGACATGGTACGACTGAGGAATCTACGGTTGAAGAAAGATTCGGGCTTTCTAACTCGATAAAATCACCTTACAAAGACGCGATAAAAGGTACTTATATCTATTCGTTCGCATTTTGCGGCGACCCGCATATGTATTCAAAAGGAGACGGCTGCTTTGACGACCTCGACAGAGCAATAAAACTAAAGCAAATAAGATTTGTTATGTTCGGCGGTGACCTGACATACCTTGGTGAAGAGGCTGAATACAGCAACTTTATCAATCATTGCGATGCTTTAACTGTACCGTGGTACCCGGCACTGGGAAATCACGACATCTGTAACAGTGGCTGGGCGTATTACTGGAAGTTTCTGGGACCTTCGGTATATTCCTTCTGTGGAGGTAATGGAAAATTTATTGTAATAGATTCCGCCGGCGGCAAGATAGGTACTGACCAGATGGAATGGATTCAGGACGAATTGCAGAGCAATAAACAGCCACTTCTTTTCGTGATAAGTCACATGCCGATATATGGCAATTCATACGGCAGCTATAAATTTCCTGAAACAGAAGAAAAACAGCAGCTCATAGCTCTTTTTGAGAAATACGAAGTAGATTTTATCCTGCAGGGCCACTATCACGGTTTTGTAGATATTACGAACAATGGTGTCCGTTATATTACATCGGGTAGTTTTTCCGATGGACTTTTGGATTCGGGGATACGGCATTTTCTTTTGATTAATGTATACGGGCCACAAGTTACCATTGAGCAGGTTCCTGTCGGTGAAGATATACCGGTTGAGTATATGGATGGGCAAATTTGAGTATTCGAGCTAAAGGAAAATAATAATAATGAAGAACGAAAAACCAGAATTTTTGGAAGTTATTTCGGATATGTCCCGATTCACTGGTGCTTTGGCCGGTGCTGCGGTAGTAGCCGTTAAGAAATTAGTGGGCTGCATTAACGACCTGACAATAGTGGAGACTATTAAACCATCTACCAATGAAGAACAGAAATCCGGGGCAAAGAGTAGCTAAATAAACATGGAAGTTGATTAGAGAAAGTTAAGGACGATGGAAAACAAAGAAGCAAAACGTTTAGGAGTCCTCGGTACTGCATCCAAGTGCGCAGGTGCTGGTCTTGGAACGGTAGCGAAAGTAACTACCGGTGTGAAGAATTTACTTACTCGACCTATTGATGATATTGAACATGATGTTGACGAAGATGAACAAGTTGAAGCTACAACTCAAAACCCTGCACTCAAACCTGAAATTGAAAACACCGGTTCCAAAGAACCAGAATTAACCGGCAAGGCAGCCTCTCTGGAAGCTGAGCTTAATGAGGCCCGTAACCTGCTGGCTGACATGAAAAGTAACGCTGAAAAAATGCAGTCTTACTTTGAATTACAACTGGCTACATTACAAGCAGAAAAGGATTCTTTGCTTTTTGACATGGAGCAGACTGCCAAGGAGGTTAATGACCTAAAGAGTACCGAAGCTGCACTAAGAGCGCGAATCGCTGCGTTGGAATCCGAGCCTGAGATAGTAAAACCTAAAACAGAAAAACCGGTTAGCCCTTTGATACAAGCCAGGCCTCTTCTATCGGAAGTTGGCACTGCCCGGATAGAACGGGATACGGATATTTCTGAAAAAATTACCGTTCCTAAAAACGATGTAAAAGTAGAAGAGGTAATTGAAGAACCACAGCCCGAGCCAAAATCTGTTGAATCCGACATTTCGGTGCCGCAAGAGACTGAAAGCATAGAAACAAAGCAGGCTGATTTGCCTGAGCAGGTTGAAAAAGAATCTGAGATAGTACAAACTGAGCAGGGAGTTGAGCCTTTGGTGGAAGCAATTGCTGTTCAATCGGATGAGTCCGAGCAGGTCGAGATTGAAAACCGGGAGTCTGGGCAGGTAGCCATTGAGACTTCAAGTTCGGTTCCTGCTGATGTGACGGTCGAAGAAGTTAATGCTGCTGACTTTGATAGTGTTTCCGAAAAGATAATATTTCTTAATGCTCTATCCGGTATTGCTAGTTCGGATAAAACGACACGTTTAAATGCAGTAAAAGTGATGGCCGGAATCCACCATGAATTATCGGCCAGGGCACTTGTTGTGCAAATGGCAAAAGAACCAGTGCCACAAATACGGGCTGAGTGTATCAATGCTCTGGCAGAGGTGAATATGAAGGAAGGATTGTTGGCGATTGAAAATGCTTTAAGCGAACAGGATGTTTCGGTTCGCTTAGCTGCTGTAAGAGGTTTGTATCGTCTTGGCGGCCTGGCAAGTGCTCCGCAACTTTTACGGATGCTTTGCGATGAGAATGAAGATGTTCGTCGAAGGACAGTTAGCTGTATTGGCTGGCTGGGCAAGGAAGAGCTTGCCGTAGAACTGGTGCCGCTCTTAGATGACAACAGTGTTTCAGTCAGACTTGCGGCTATCGAGGCAACGGGCAATCTGCGAAATCATCAAGTCGTTTCGGACCTTATCATACATTTGGAAGATTCTGAGAAAGAGGTACGAAAGACTATTATTGCCGCACTGAAAACAATCACAGGCAAGAAAATGAGCGGGTCATTTCCAAGAGATGAAAAATCGCTCAAAATTCTGATTATCCGGTGGACCGAATGGTGGAAGGATGAGCACAAGGTGCTTTGCCGGATATGAAATTACAAAAGATTAAGGTATAAAATGCAGGTTACACAGAAAAGTTTATATGCTCTTCGGGCTGTTTTTGAATTGGCTAAATGCGTAGGTCAAGGCCCCAAAAAGATTGCTGATATTGCTGAAGCCCAGGCCATCCCGCAGCGATTTCTTGAATCGATACTCAGCCAGCTCAAACAGGCTGGCTTTGTTGAATCGTACAGGGGTAATGACGGCGGATATATACTAATTCCCTCGCCAAATGAACTTACCGTTGGTCAGGTGATGGAGTTTATGCAGGGACCGGTCGGACCAACTGCTTGTCTTATTGACAAATCCAGGGTCAATGAATGCTCTCTCCGTGGCGGCTGTATTTTTATGGGTATGTGGAAGAAAATTCACGATGCAATTCTGGATGTGTACAACAATACCACTTTTTACGATTTAATGAAGCAGGGAAAAGAGCAAACTCCGCCCTGGGTTACAAGCAGGCCATCAAAGACAGGTCAACACAAAGTGAAGATAAATTAAGGTTAAGATTTTGAATAATACCAAAGAGCAATTTGACAAATGTCCGAAGAATTACATTAACTGGACTATAGTTCTGGCGGGAATGGTATTTGCATTTTTCGCCTACCTTATATATTCACATATTACCGGCTTTGATATAGATAAAGTAACCGTTTCCGAGTTGGTTAGTGAGTTCGCCGGAACTGTTACATCGGATTCAATTGTCCGGACCGCTGCGGGCCAGGACTTATCTGTTGTATCAAAGGCTTTTCTCGGCGTAGAGGTCGTTTCTATAGATGAGGTTCTTGCTGAACAGTTAGGTATACCGGATGGGCATGGTGTTCTTGTAAACAGCGTTGTCGCCGGTTCGCCGGCTGAAATTGCAGGGCTGCAAAGGGGCGACGTCATTGCCGTAATAAACACAACCGCCACAAGAGACGTGGAAATATTCAAAGAGGTCATCGCTGCGCTGAACCCAGGTGATACTGTCAGAATTACATATTTAAGAAACAGCCGAAAGGCACGTGTCTACGCAACCCTTACCGAATTGCCGGCTACCATGCTGACAGCATCAACCACGAACACGGTTGCAGACGCTACTGATGAAACCGACTGGGGTGTATCAATATCAGCAATTACTTCAGCGCTGCGAGATACATATGACATTCCCAAAGATGTGGATGGTGTCTTAATTGTATCAGTAACGCCTGGCGGCGCAGCAGCGAAGGCAGACCTTGCCCCGGGCGATGTGATTGTTGCGATTGACGGGACATCTATCTCTGACCTCGATGATTTCTTCAATGCGGTTGCGGCTGACGAAGATGATACGGCATTACTGGATGTTTACAGCCAGGGTCAATACCGTTATATACCCATCGCATCTTTGGTGGCTGATAATACATTGTGTCTTTCAGACGAGCCGGTTCCGGTTGCCGAATTACCCGCCTATGACTACCTGTTTAAGGCGGTACCGTTAGTCGGCGTAGTTGGTTTAATTATTGCCATAGTTGGTTATTTTTCCCTTTTCCGGAATTCGCCAGGCAATGCAAAGATGCAGGCCATTGCCGAGAAGATTCACTCGGGAACGGTTGTCTTTTTGAAACAGGAATACAAGATAACAGGTATTTTCCTGTTCGGAGCGTTTCTTATCATCTGCATAGTTCTATGCGTGCCGACAGCTATTGCTTTTCTGGTAGGTTCAGCCTGTTCAATGCTGCCCGGCTGGATCGGCATGAAAGCAGCTACCGCCTCTAATTCACGAACCT
>CAZECQ010000167.1:0-5940 GCA_964510545.1 uncultured Pirellulales bacterium
AATGAGTGAATGAGTAAATGAGTAAATGAGTGAATGAGTAAATGAGTAAATGAGTAAATGAGTGAATGAGTAAATGAGTAAATGAGTGAATGAGTAAATGAGAAACTCATAAACGCATTAACGCATAAACTCATAAACGCATCAGGAGATATTCAAATGGATGAGAAAACCTTGGTCAGACTGTCAGAAATAGCAGAAAACTCCAGTATGATTGAACAGCAATTGTATGACCGTTATGATGTAAAGAGAGGCCTGAGAAATAAAAACCATACGGGTGTTTTGGTGGGGTTGACGCACATAGGAGATGTTATCGGCTATTCTATGAAAGACAACAAACCCATCCCCGCGCATGGCAAATTATTGTATCGGGGCATTAAAATAAGAGACATTGTGGACGGCTTCCAGAAAGATAAAAGGCAGGGTTTTGATGAAACAGTTTTTCTTTTATTATTTGGAAAACTCCCTACAAACCACGAGTTGAAAATTTTCTCCGACCATTTAGCCGGCCTCAGAGACCTGCCCGAAAATTTTACCGAGGATATGATATTGAAATTAAAGGGAAAAGACCTGATGAACATACTTGCCAGATGCGTTCTTGCATTATATACCCTTGATGAAAATCCGGACGACACTTCTACATTGAATGTATTAAAACAAAGCATCAACCTTATTGCCAGGTTTCCGACAATAATCGCATATTCATATCAGGCAATGAGACATATTTACCAGCACAATCATCTTGTGATAAGGCACCCGAGAAAGAAATATTCTACTGCAGAAAACTTCCTTTATATGCTCAAAGGCAGTAAGAAGTACACTTCTCTCGAAGCGGAATTGCTTGACCTTGCACTTGTTCTTCACGCCGAACACGGCGGCGGAAATACCTCTACTTTTACAATGCATGTTGTAAGCTCTTCCGCAACAGATACATACTCTGCTGTAGCTGCGGCATTAGGCTCTCTTAAGGGGCCGTTACACGGAGGAGCGAATTTCGGGGTCAAAGAGATGATGGATGACTTAAAGGAAAATGTCAGGGACTGGAAAAACGAAAAAGAAATCTCGCAGTACCTGCTCAAAATATTAAAGAAAGAAACTTACGATAAATCAGGCAAGATTTATGGCTTCGGACACGCTGTCTATACCCTGTCAGACCCAAGGGCGGTACTCTTAAAAGGAAAGGCAAAAGATCTGGCCAAAGAAAAAGGCGGTACCGGTGAGTTTGAACTCTATGAGTCCGTAGAAAGATTAGTTCCGAAACTTTTTTGCCAATTCAAGAAAACGGACAGAATAATCTCCGCAAATGTCGATTTTTACTCCGCCTTTATTTATCATTACCTGGGGATACCTAAAGAAGTAAACACCCCTCTCTTTGCTATGGCGAGAATTTCAGGATGGTGCGCACATCGCATTGAGGAAATAATCAGCTCCAGGAGGATAATTAGGCCGGCATATAAAAATGTCTCCGGGCCCCGATGCTATAAACCCCTGGACAAGAGGGAATAATCAAACGCTTTAGTCTTTATTATTTTTTCTCCTGTTATTATTTTTGTGTCATTGTTGCTGAAGATATACATCTTCAGGTTTGCGGTTTTTCATTTAAGAGTTTCAATTAGGATTTTTGCATCAATAATTTTATGTTGGTTGCGTCTTGTTTTCGTCGTTTTCGGATTCGCCCTCAATTTGGTCGAGATGCAGGCCGAATCGGTTAAGTCTGCTGAAATACAATTTCAGCCCGGTACACAAAGAGGGAGACCACCAGTTGAGCACTTGAACAGTGGAACAGGTGAAAATGCGAAACTGCGGTCTACTGCTCAACTTTTCAACTGCTCAAAAAAAAACAGAATGCCTTTTATGTTTGAAAATCTCGAAGACCCCTTTTACCTGCTATAGGCAGATGTGCCCGAATTGGCCTTTTATCCGCAAAAATTTATTTTAGAAAAAGCGGCTCAAAGGCCGAAAATCGATAATAGAGGCCATTCTAAGCCGTACACCTTGTTATGTAGTATGAATTTACCGTATTTTCATTGACTTTTGATTCGGGATTTGCTACAAAGAATATTGCAGGCTGACCCCTGCGGTGTTGGTAAAGATTGCGTGATTTGAAAAAACCGATACACCCTTATCAGGGAAATCAGACCTTGGCGAGCCGAAAATGCCTACGCGATAGGACTTTTGGACACGAGCAACGATTACCCACTTGGAAATAATGGGTTTTCTTCAAATGCTTTCTTACCGCACCAGTGGGCCAAAGCTCTGCAGTGAATAAAAAGGTCCGCTCAGGCGGGCCTTTTTTGTTTCCGCCAACTCTTTTTTCGGCTTAGAAAAATCAGAGTTATTTTCAAAACTGTACAGCAGGCCCGATAATATCGGACTATCAATATCTCACAAACTCGCTATTCGATTTTTTTTTGGGTTTAAGCCGGATAATGGATTTGTCGATTAAATAAAGGCCGACAATGAATCACCTCTTTTGGGCTGAAATTATTTGTATCTGTTGTTAAAGAGCTTACAGAAAGAAAAAAATGCCGAACGTGCATAGCTTTATGGTGCTGCCGGCACTGCCGGATCCTTTGAAGCCTCTGGAGTTCATCGCAAAAAATATGTTTTGGTCATGGAACCCGGAGTTTGAGGAACTCTTCAAAAGAATTGACAATAATTTATGGATAGCTTGTGGGCATAATCCGGTCAAACTCCTTGGTAGTGTTTCACAGGGAACATTTGAGGCCTTAGCTGAAAACGAAGGTTTTTTGTGTGAACTGAACAAGGCGGTTGAAAAGCTCGAATCTTATCTTGCAGCACCAACCTGGTTTGAGAAGTTTTCTTCGGAATCCACCGGACCGGTTATTGCGTATTTTAGTACGGAATTTGGAATTCACGAATGTCTGCCTTTTTATGCAGGTGGCTTAGGTCTTTTGGCTGGTGACCACTTGAAAAGCGCATCCGACCTCGGTGTGCCGTTAGTGGGGGTCGGGCTTCTGTATCAAAAAGGTTACTTCCGTCAATATTTAAACATCGACGGCTGGCAGCAGGAGGTCTACATCGAAAATGATTTTTACAATATGCCGGTCGAGCTTGTTAGAAAAGACGATGGCCAGCCACTTACTATCACTGTTCAATATCCCTCCGGACATGTCCACGCTCAAATATGGGCCGTTTCCGTCGGAAGGGTCAAACTCTATTTGTTGGATACGAATCTGCCTGCAAATTCGCCACAGGACCGCATTATAACCGCTAACCTGTATGGTGGTGACCAGGAGATGAGAATACGCCAGGAGATTGTGCTCGGCATTGGCGGCTTAAGGGCACTTTATGCAATGGGCATTGAACCCACTGTTTGCCATATAAATGAAGGCCATGCCGCTTTTATGGCACTCGAAAGAATCAGAAAATTACAAAGCGAAAATAATATGGCTTTTGATGAGGCCATTGAGGCTACAAAATCGGGAAATGTTTTTACCACTCATACCCCTGTAAGTGCAGGCCTTGATGAGTTTGCCCCGACCTTAATAGAAAAATATCTTGGCAATTATTTTTCTGAACTTCAGATAACCAAAAAAAACTTTCTCACGCTCGGAAGAGTTAATCCGGAAAATGATGATGAGCCGTTCAAAATGACTATCCTGGCGATAAAACTCAGCAGTTGTGCAAATGGCGTCAGTAAATTGCACGGCCAAGTCTCGCGAAAAATGTGGTCCGCCCTTTGGCCTAATCTGCCTGTCACTGAAGTCCCTATCGCATCGATTACCAACGGAGTACATATTAAAAGCTGGATTTCCGATGAAATGAATTTTTTATATGACAGGTACCTTGGGCCTATCTGGGCTGATGAAACATTGGATAACTCCATCTGGAACAATATCGAGCAAATTCCTGATGAGGAATTCTGGCGAATTCATCAACGCTGCAAGGAGCATTTAGTAGCCTTTGCACGAAACAGACTTAAAACGCAAATTCAGCGAAGAGGAACATACCACACAGAATTGAACTGGGCTGATGAGGTTCTTGACCCTGAGCTACTGACCATCGGTTTTGCAAGGAGGTTCGCAGCTTATAAAAGGGGAAATCTCTTACTAAAGAACCCAAAACGCCTTGTAAATTTGCTCAACAACACCGACCGCCCCATTCAGGTCATTTTTGCCGGCAAGGCACACCCCAGAGACACCGAAGGCAAGGAGATTATTCGGCAGATTATTCACTTTGCAAATCAGTATAACGTAAGACGGCGAATTGTATTTCTCGAAGATTACGATATTAACGTAGCGCGAAACCTTGTACAAGGAGTTGACGTTTGGCTCAACAATCCACGAAGGCCGATGGAGGCCTGCGGAACAAGCGGTATGAAGGCAGCCGTTAACGGCGCTCTGAATATGAGCACATTAGACGGCTGGTGGTGTGAGGGCTACAAACCGGATGGAGGATGGGTTATTGGGGCCGGTGAAACCTATGATGATGCGGCTTACCAGGATATGGTCGAATCGCAGGCCATTTATAATATACTCGAAAATGAAGTCATTCCTTTGTTCTACACCCGCTCAGCAGACAATTTGCCCCGGGCCTGGATAAAAAGAGCAAAAAATTCACTCGCCTGGATTGTACCAAGATTTAACACAAACCGAATGGTGGCCGAATATACTCGAAGGGCATATAGTCCCGCCGATGCCAGATGGAGATATTTGACCGGTGACGCTATGCTCAGGGCAAAAGAGCTCTCAACCTGGAAAGCAAATGTCAGAGAAGCCTGGCCCGAATTAGCAATTAAGGATGTTCAGATACAGGTTAATAACGGAAATGGCGACAGCCGGCTGAATCCAAAACAGCCTCAGCTTAAGGTCGGCTCAGAACTGACTGTCAACGCGCTGGTTAAACTTGGCGGCCTGAAACCGGAAAATGTCTCTGTCCAGCTTTATCATGGTCCTGTGGACGCCTGGGGAAATATCAGTGAAGGATCAGCGGTCAGGATGGATTATAAAGAATCGGCAGGCCAGGATGGACAGCATTGGTTTAAGGGGCTGATGACTTGCAGAGCCTCAGGACGACAGGGACTGGCTGTCCGCATCCTCCCAAAACACGATGATTTGACTAATCCTTACGAACTCGGCCTGGTGCTATGGGAAGCACCAGCTTCGAAAACAGGCTCAGCGAACGATTAATATCACCACGCCTTATGAGATACGCTAAAGCTCTTTGATTTTTTCAACCCTCTTTCTTTCGCAGAAGCTCGTAGAACTCCTCTGCAGAGCCCGCAGTTTCGAGCTTTGTTTTGAACCCTTCATCCAGCATTAGTCTGCTTATTTTAGCTAAGGCCTGAATATGAGGGCCGGTTTGGTCCACCGGCGACACCAACATAATAATGATTTTTACCGGCTTGGTATCAACGCTTGCAAAATCAATCGGCTCACTTGTTACACCCACCGACATAACAAGTTCCTTGACCGCTTTACATTTGCCGTGCGGTATCGCAATACCCGAGCCGATTCCCGTGCTCCGCGTTTGTTCACGCAGCAAAACAGATTCTAATGCAGCACTCTTCTCTAACAGTAATCCGTTGGTATCGAGCAAATCAATCAATTCCAATATGACAGCTTCCTTGTCTTTGCCCTCCAAAGGTACTTTTACACACCCCTGCCGTAGTATTTGTGTTAACTTCATTCTTGTCAAAGCCTGATATACGATAGTTCTTCCTGTTCTTTACGTAAATTCTATACTATACCTAATCGTACATCTAATTTCAACAACTTTACAAAAATTTTTAACGAAAGTTATTTTTCTTGTCCCCTCGCCTACTTTTGCCATTCCTGTGAAAGCACTGAATCCATTAAAACAATTGCATAAATAATAGCATAAGAATAATAGGGACAGTCACCTGAAGAATAATAGGGACAGTCGTAACCGGTCAGTTATGGGTGGAAGAAGGTGTATTATGACGAGTCGAAGCTGAAG